>JBAXVO010000039.1:0-18168 GCA_037129355.1 Deltaproteobacteria bacterium
GGTTTGCGCCGCCGTGGCCTCGGTGGTGGCGAGGGACCCGCGGACCCGGCGCACGGTGCGGTCATAGTCCGCCGTCGCCTGGGCGAGGGGATAGAGGGCGTCGGAGGGGTCGAGCTCGACCAGCACGTCGCCGGCCTTCACCGGGCGCCCCTTCACGGCGACGAGCTTCAGCACCCGGGCGGAGATCCGCGCCGAGACGTCGACCGTCGTCCCCTCGATCTCCCCGGACCCTCCGGGAGGGGCGTTCCGCGCCCGGGCCTGCACCCAGAGCCGCACGCCCAGCAGGGCGACCAGCGCGATGACGACGACGGCGACCACGACGGCGATGCGACGCATTCGGCTGCTCCTCGCCCGCGTGGATGGCGGGCCCGCCGGGTCAGGTGCGAGGAGCGTGCCGGGGCACCCGTCCCCGCTGGAACGAGATTCCCGCCGCGGGAGGGCCCCCGCCGCCCTCCGCCTGTAAGGACTTCCGACGCCCCCGTTCGGCCAAGCGTACACGCGAGGGGCCCTTCCGGGGCTGCGGCGTGCGCTCCGCCCCGGGGAACGGGGGGTCGCGGTCCGGCTTCCCGCCGGCATCTTCCTTGCTGCCGCGGAGGGCATGACCGCTCTCGCCACCGCCCTGGCCATCCTCCTCGCTGCCGCGCCGGACGCGCCCGCCGCCCCCGCCCCGGTGCTCGACCCGCCCCTCCTGAAGGGCATGCCGAAGGTGGCCTCGATGAGCCTGCCGGAGGCCCTCGCCGAGCTCGACCGGCAGAACCCCACCCTCGAGGAGGCGCGGAGCCGTGCCGCGGCGGCGCTCGGCGTGGTGAAGCAGGCGGCCGCGCCGCTCCTGCCCAACCTCTCCGTCGGCGGTGGCTACTTCCACAACAACGCCGACGCGGTCTTCCTGCGCCCCGTCACCCCCACCACCTTCGAGCCCATCTACATCCAGCCCCTCGACGCCTGGTACGGGAATGCCGCGCTGCGGGTCCCGCTCATCGTCCCCGAGGCCTGGTTCTCGGTCTCCGCGGCCCGCGACTCGGCCCTGGCCGCCGCCGAGGCGAGCAACGCCACCCGCCTCACCGTCCGCGCCGCGCTCGTCCAGTCGGCCTGGACCGCCTGGGCCGGCGACGAGGTCGTGGCCGCCTCGGAGCGGGCCGTCGCCTCCGCCCGCTCGCAGGCCGACGCCGCGCGCCGGATGCTCCGGGCCGGCACGGGGACCCCCCTCGCGCAGCTCCAGGCCGAGACCTCCGCCATCCGGCGGGAGAGCGACCTCGTCGCGGCCCGATCCGAGCGCTCGCGGGCCCGCATCGCCGTCGGCGTCCTCCTCGGACGCCCCGAGCCGGTGGCCATCACCATGCCCCCGATGCCGCTCGCGACCGAATACGACGTCGAGTCGCTCTTCCGGGAGGCGCTCGACGCCCGGCCGGAGCTGCGCGCCTCGGCGGCGGTGGTCCGCGCCTACGAGAAGCAGCAGAGCGCCGCGCTCTGGCGGATGGCGCCCCAGATCTCCGCCTCCGGCGGCGCCCAGGGGCAGACCGTGCCCTTCCCCACCGGGGACAAGGGGGGCTGGCGCGTCTCGGTCGACCTGACCTGGACCCTCTACGACGGCGGGTTCCGCTACGGAAAGGCCGACCAGGCCGCGGCGCAGGCCTCCGAGGCCAGGGCGGCCGAGACCGGGACCCGGCTCCAGATCCTCCAGGAGGTCCAGAACGCCGCGCGCGACGTCGAGGTGGCGCGGCAGCGGCTCCTGCTCGCCCGCCAGGAGCGGGAGACCGCCTCGTCCGCCGCGGCCTCGGCGAGGCGCGGCTTCGGCGAGGGGATCACCTCCAGCCTGGACGTGCTCTCCGCCAACGACGCCCTCTACGGGTCCGAGATCCAGGTCGCGAGCGCCAGCGCGCGCCTGGGCGGGTCGCTCGCCGCCCTGGATCGGGCGGTGGGGCGCTCCCCGTGAGGTTCCTCGGGCTCGGCGTGCGCTCCCCCGGCGGCCGGCGTAAGCTCCGGCGCGACGGAAAGAGCCACGGCATGAAGAGCCTTCCCCACGGCTTCACCGACATCCAGCGGCAGGAACTGAACCGGCTCTTCGGCCGGGCGGTCGGGATCCGGCTGTTCTTCGTGCCGTTCATGATGGCGCTCGCCGTCGCGCTCGCCTGGACCGATCCGAGGCCGTGGCGCACCTGGCTCGTGGGCACCGTGTCGGTGCTCGCCTTCGGCTTCTTCGCCATCGAGGCGATCCGCGCGCGGCGGCTCGGCATCGAGCGGCTCTCGATCTGGCTCAACCTGGCCGTGGCGGCCGTGGGCACGGCCTGCATGGCGCTCGGAACGGGCGGCCTGGGCAGCCCGGTGGCCTTCGTGCTGCCGGTGCTCGCCATCACCCTCGGCTTCTTCCTCGAGCCCCCCGTCATCGTCGCCCTGACCTCCTTCCAGGTGCTGGTGGCGGCCTCCTTCGCCCTCCTTGGGCTCTCCACCGGCTCGCAGGTGGGGCTGCCGGCGCTGGGGCAGGCGTCGCGCCTCTCGGTGATGGTCGACTGGGGCGTCCTCACCTTCCTCCTCATCGGCGGCGCCGGCCTGGGCCGGGTCATCCGCAAGACCTTCGACGGCATGGTGCGCCGCGCCCTCACCGCCCAGGCCGACTCGCTGCGCGCCTGGCAGGAGCGGGAGGCGGAGCTCTCGGCGCTGTCGGCCGAGATCGCCCACGAGCTCAAGAACCCGCTGGCCAGCGTGAAGGGGCTGGCCGCGCTGCTCGCCCCCGCGGTGGTGGACCCCCGCTCGGCCGAGCGGCTCTCGGTGCTGCGGCGCGAGGTCGACCGGCTCCAGGCGATCCTCGACGAGTTCCTGAACTTCTCCCGGCCGCTCGTGCCGCTGGCGCTCGGCAGCGCCGACGTGGGCGCCATCGCCCGCGAGGTGGCCATGCTGCACGAGGGGATGGCGCGCGACCGGGGGGTGGCCGTCGAGGTCCAGGGGGACGGCCGGGCCCGGTGCGACCCCCGCAAGGTGAAGCAGGTGCTCATCAACCTGGTCCAGAACGCGCTCGACGTGACCCCCCCGGGTGAGTCGGTGATCATCGACGTGCAGGACGGGGCGGAGACGGCGCGGCTCGCGGTGCTCGACCGGGGGCCGGGGCTCGACCCCGCCCTGGGCGGGCGGGTCTTCGAGCCGGGGGTGACCACCAAGGCCGGCGGCTCGGGGCTGGGGCTCACCGTGGCCCGCGCCATCGCCCGGCAGCACGGCGGCGAGCTCCGGCTCGCCCCGCGGGACGGCGGCGGCCTGCGGGCCGAGCTCACCCTTCCCTCCGGCGTCGCCGGCGAGGCGGCCGCTTGAGCGAGCGCCCTCCCGCCGAGGGGCGCCCGCGTGCGCTGGTGGTCGACGACGACGCCGGCGTCCGATATACGCTCCGTGAAATCCTGGAGTCGGAGGGGCTGGAGGTCGCCGAGGCGGCCGACGGGATGCAGGCCCTGGAGCGGCTCGAGGACTTCGCCCCCGACCTGATCCTCACCGACCTGCGCATGCCCCGCATGGACGGGATGGAGCTGCTGCGGCGCATCGGATCCGGGCCGGCGGCGCCGCGGGTGGTGATGGTCACCGCGCACGGATCGGAGCGGCAGGCCGTCGAGGCCATCAAGGCCGGCGCCTGGGACTACTTCCGCAAGCCCTTCGAGCCCGAGGAACTGCTCGCGGTGGTGCGGCGGGCCACCGAGGCAGCCCGCCTGCGCGCCCAGAACGAGCGGCTGGCCGGGGAGCTGGCCCTCTCGCGGACCATGATCTTCGACTCCCCGGCCATGAGCCGGCTGGCGTCGCTGGTGGCCCGGGTCGGGCCCCGGGACGTGGCGGTGCTCCTCACCGGGGAGAGCGGCACCGGCAAGGAGCGGGTGGCCGAGGCGCTGGTGCAGACCTCCCGCCGCGCCGCGCGCCCCTTCGTCCGGTTCAACTGCGCGTCGCTGGTGGCGGAGCTGGCCGAGGCGGAGCTCTTCGGCCACGCCCGCGGCGCCTTCACCGGGGCGGTGCGGGCCCGGGTCGGACTCTTCGGCGAGGCCGACGGCGGCACGCTGCTGCTCGACGAGGTCGGGGAGCTCGCGCTGCCCCTGCAGGCGAAGCTCCTGCGCGTCCTGCAGGAGGGCGAGGTCCGCCCGGTCGGCGAGGAGCGTTCACGGAACGTGGACGTGCGGGTCATCGCCGCCACCCACCGCGACCTGGCCGACCTGGTGGCGAAGGGGGCGTTCCGCGAGGACCTCTACTGGCGGCTCAACGTGGTCCACCTCCACGTGCCGGCGCTGCGCGAGCACCCGGAGGACATCCCGTTGCTGGCGCGCCACTTCCTGTCGCGCTTCGCCGAGCGCTTCGGGACCGGCCCCATGCGGGTGAACGACGAGGTCTTCGCGCGGCTCGCGGCCTGGCACTGGCCCGGGAACGTGCGGGAACTGGAGCACGCCATCGAGAAGCTGGTGGCGCTCTCCCACGAGGGGGAGCTCGACGCCTCGCTCCTGCCGCCCGGCGCGGAGGGGGGCAAGGAACGCGGCGAGGAACCGGCCATGACGCTCAAGGCGCGGGTCGACGCCTTCGAGCGCGGCCTGGTGGTGGAGGCCCTGCGGACGGCCGGCGGCAACCGCACCGAGGCCGCCCGCAAGCTGGGGATCTCGCGCGTCACCCTCCACGACAAGCTCCACAAGCACGGGCTGGCCCGTGGAGGGGACGAGTAGCGCGAGGGGCGTCGCTACTTCTTCGCCTTCTTGTCGGCCTTCACCTCGATCGACCTGGCGGCGATCTCGTACTCCACGGTCACCTTGTCGCCCTTCTTCGGCTCGGTGGCGGCCTTGGTGGCTGCCGAGCGGGCCATCTCGAAGCTCTCGCCCTTGTTCTTCCCGGCGCCGGCCTTCACGGTGATGCTGGTGGGGGAGACGGCCACCACCTCGCCGGTCACCTGGTAGGCGAGGGTGCTCGAGGCAAAGGCGATGGCGGCCAGGGCGGCCAGGATGCGGGTCATCTTCATGGCGTTCGGTCCTCTCCAGGGTGGTCGGCGCGCCGGTCGGGGAGCGCCGCACGGGTTCGGCGCGCAGATTAGTGCATGGGGCCCGCTTCGGCGAGCCCGGGGCCCCGTTCGGAGTTATCCTCGGGCGCCAGGCGAGGGCCCATGACCAACGCACGCTTCCACGTCCCCCCCCCGAAGAACGAGCCGAACCTCACCTACGCGCCCGGAACGCCGGAGAAGGCGGTCCTGAAGGCCCGACTGGCCGCCATGGCCACGACCGAGATCGAGATCCCGGTGGTGGTGGGCGGCAAGGCCATCCGCACCGGCCGCATCGCGGAGGTGCGCATGCCGCACCGGCACGGCCACGTGCTCGCCCGCTTCCACCAGGCCGGCCCCGCCGAGGTGGCGCTGGCCGCCGACGCCGCGCGGGCGGCGCGCCGGGGCTGGGCGGCGATGGACTGGACCGACCGGGCCGCGGTCTTCCTCAAGGCGGCCGAGCTGCTCGCCGGCCCGCGCCGGCAGGTGCTCAACGCCGCCACCGTGCTCGGGCAGTCGAAGACCATCTTCCAGGCCGAGATCGACAGCGCCTGCGAGACCATCGACTTCTGGCGCTGGAACGTGGCCTTCGCCCAGGAGATCTACGGGCAGCAGCCGGTCTCCTCGCCCGGGATCTGGAACCGGGTGGAGCACCGGCCGCTCGAGGGGTTCGTCTTCGCGGTGACCCCGTTCAACTTCACGGCCATCGCCGCCAACCTGCCCACCGCGCCGGCCATCATGGGCAACGTGGTGCTCTGGAAGCCGGCCTCCACCGCCGTCCTCTCCGGCTGGCACCTCCTGCAGCTCCTCGAGGAGGCCGGGTTGCCGCCCGGGGTGGTGAACTTCCTGCCCGGCGCCGGCCGCGACGTGGGCGACCCGGTCCTCGCCCACCCCGACTTCGCCGGCATCCACTTCACCGGGTCGACGGCGGTCTTCCAGGACATGTGGCGCACCATGGCCGCCAACCTCCCCCGGTACCGCGGCTACCCGCGCATCGTGGGCGAGACCGGGGGCAAGGACTTCGTCTTCGCCCACCCCTCGGCCCAGGTCGACGCGCTCTCCACGGCGCTCGTCCGCGGCGCCTTCGAGTACCAGGGGCAGAAGTGCTCGGCCGCCTCCCGCGCCTACGTGCCGCGGAGCCTCTGGCCGCAGGTGAAGGACCGGCTCGTCGCCGGGACCGAGGCGCTGCGCATGGGCGACCCGGCCAACTTCCAGACCTTCGTGGGCGCGGTGATCGACCGGAAGGCCTTCGAGAGCATCACCGGCTACGTGGACTTCGCCAGGAGCTCCCCCGACGCGAAGATCCTCGCCGGCGGCACGAGCGACTCCTCGGAGGGCTGGTTCGTCCGCCCCACCATCGTGGAGACGGCCGATCCCCATTTCCGGCTCATGGAGGAGGAGATCTTCGGGCCGGTGCTGACCGTGTACGTCTATCCCGACGACCGGCTCGACGAGACGCTCGCCACCTGCGACGGGACCTCCCCGTACGCGCTGACCGGCGCGATCTTCGCGCAGGACCGGGCGGCCATCGTCCACATGGCGAGCGCGCTCGAGAACGCGGCCGGGAACTTCTACGTGAACGACAAGCCCACCGGGGCGGTCGTCGGCCACCAGCCCTTCGGGGGCGCGCGCGCCAGCGGGACGAACGACAAGGCCGGGGCCATGTCCAACCTCATGCGCTGGGTCTCGCAGCGGTCCATCAAGGAGACCTTCGTCCCGCCCACCTCGGTGCCCTACCCGCACCACGAGGAACCCTGACTTGGCCGCACGGAAGGCGCCCCGCAGCGTCCACGTCGCCTCGCTCGCCCTGCTCCTCGCCGCGTCGGTGCAGGCGGGCTTCGCGCTCGTGGTCTCGGCCTCCTCCAACGTCGGCTTCGCCCAGTGGATCTTCGCGACCGCGGTGATGGCGGTCCTGGTCTGGGGCATCGCGCGCGGCTACCGGCTCGCCTGGCTGTGGGGGCGCTACCTCACCCTCTTCCTCTCGGCCATGGTCCTCGTGAGCATGGGCATGGGGCTCTGGCGCCGGGAGATCCCCTGGACCTGGGCGGTCGCCCTCGGGGCCGGCCTCGTCCTCCCCCTGGCCGTCACATCCGTGGCGCTGGGGCGTCCGGGCGCGGTCGCCTGGTTCGACCTCGTCTGCCCGGCCTGCCAGGTCGCCACGAACCGCGGGAACGACTTCCTCTTCCGCAAGGCGCGCTGCCGGAACTGCGGCGAGACCTGGTAGGCAGCGTGGGCGCCGCCGGCCGGGCTACGGCTCGCCGGGAACCAGGAACGTCACCGTCGTCCCCAGCCCGGGGCGGCTCTCCACGGCGATGCTCCCGCCGTGGGCCTCGACGATCCGCTTGGCGAGCGCCATGCCCAGCCCGACGCCGCCGGTGCCCCTCGCCCGGCTGCGATCGGTCCGGAAGAACGGGGTGAAGAGGCGCGGCATGTCCTGCGGGTCGATGCCGATCCCCTCGTCCCGCACGGCGACCCGGAGCATGCCGTCCTTCGCGCTCGCGAGGAGCGTCACCGGGGCAGGCGCCTCCGAGTACTTGGCGGCGTTGTCGAGCAGGTTGTCGATGACCCGCCGGAGCATGGCCGGGTCGGCCACGAGCGGCGGGAGCGCGCCGTCGATCTGGACGTCGAGCACCCGGGCGGGATGGGCCTTGCGGAACCGCTCGGCGGCCTTCTCGACGACTCCGGCGGCGGCGAGCTCCTGAAGCCGGAGCGGGACGTCGCCCCGGCCGCCGGCCTGGTCGAGCCGCGCGGCGGTGAGGACGTCGCCGAGCAGCTGGTCGAGCTCCTCCAGGTCGAGGCGGATCTCCTCCAGGTACCTGCGGGCCTTGGCCACGTCCCCCTCGGCGGCGAGGTCGAGCGCCACCCGGATCCGGGAGAGCGGCGTGCGCAGCTCGTGGGAGACGTCGGCGAGGAGCTGCCGCTCCGATTTCACGAGCCCCTGCAGCCGGGAGGCCATGTCGTCGAAGGCGGACGAGAGCTCGCCCACCTCGTCGCCCCGGCGGAGCCCGGCGCGCGCCGAGAGATCCCCCGCGCCGAGCCGGCGGGCCACCTCGGTGAGCCGCTCCATGGGGCGGGCGAGCGCCCGGGCCAGCGGGAAGGCGGCCAGCGCCAGCACGAAGAGCCAGGCCGAGATGAAGGCGGCCGCCCGCTCCACCGGGAAGGCGCGCGGAGAGGCGGCCACGACCAGGTATCCGGGCGGGCTGCCGGGAACCCGGACGGCCCAGACCGGGTGGTCGTCCTCCTCGAATCGACGGATGCCTGCGTCGAGCTGCGTGCGCTCCGCCTCCGGGAGGGTGGGCGGATCACCGGCGCCCGCCACGAGGGTGCCGTCGTCGAGCCGGTAGGCCATTTCGACCTTGAAGGCGTCGGCCATCTGGCGCAGCTCGGTGGCGATGCGTTCGGGGTCGTTCCGGTGCTCGACGATGTGGACGGCGGCGAAGCGGGTGAGCCTCTCGCCGCTGCGCACCGGCCGGTCGCTGGTGAGCGAGCCCACGATGATGTTCGCGACGAAGACCAGCCCGAGGAGCGCGAGTCCGGCCAGGTAGAGGCGCCAGAAGAGGCGCGGCTGGCGGAAGTTGAAGCGGCTCATCCCGGATCCGCGGCCAACAGATATCCGGCACCTCGGACCGTCTTCAGCATCCGGGGGTTCTTGGGGTCGTCGCCGAGCTTCTGCCGGAGCCGGGAGACGTGGACGTCGACCGACCGGTCGAAGGCCTCCTCGGCGCTGCCCCCGGCCAGCTCGATGAGCTGCTCGCGGGAGAGCACCCGCCCGGCGCGGGAGGCGAGCGCGTAGAGGAGCGAGAACTCGTAGCCGGTGAGACCGATCTCCTGGCCGCGGGCGGTGGCGCGGCGCGCACCGGGGTCGAGGACCAGGACCCCCACCTCGAGCGTCCGGACGGGCGGCCCCACCTTCCCCCGGGCGCGGCGGACCAGGGCCCGGATGCGGGCCAGCAGCTCGCGCGGGGAGAAGGGCTTGGAGAGGTAGTCGTCGGCACCCAGGTCGAGCCCCATGACCCGGTCGGCCTCCTCGCCCCGCGCCGTCAGCACGATGATGGGCACGTCGGACTGGGCCCGGATCTCGCGGCAGACGTCGAGGCCGTCCTTCCCCGGGAGCATGAGGTCGAGGAGCACCACGTCGTAGCGGTGGCGGAGCGCTTCCTGCAGCCCGGACGGGCCGTCCCCGGCCCGGGTCACCACCACGCCGTACCCGCCCAGGTAGTCGGCCGTGAGCGCGGCGAGCCGGGCGTCGTCCTCGACGAGGAGTGCGGTGAGGACCGTGTCGGTGGCCACGGGCGCATCATAGTCACCCTCCCCCTTGCCTCCGCAGGGTTCCTGGGTGAAGAAGTGTGAACCGCATGAGCCTCGTCTCCTCCCGCGAACTCTCGCTCGCCTTCGGCGCCGACACGCTCTTCGACGGGGCCTCCTTCTCCATTGGCCCGCACGACCGGATCGGCCTGGTGGGACCGAACGGGACCGGCAAGTCCACCCTGCTGCGCATCCTGGCCGGGGAACGCGCGCCCGACGGGGGCACGCTCGTCTTCCGGCGAGGCTCCCGCATCGGCTACCTGCCCCAGGACGTCTCCTCCCTCCCCGAGGGGACCATCGTCGAGTCGGTGCTCTCCTCGGTGCCCGGGCGGGACGCGCTCCAGGCGCGGCTCCTCTCCACCGAGGCGGCGCTCGCCGAGGCCACCACGGACGAGGAGCGGCTCGAGCTCTCCGAGGCCCTGGCCGAGCTGCACGACGAGGTGGCCCACTTCGAGGAGCGCTTCGGCCGCCACCGGGCCGAGCGGATCCTGGGGGGGCTGGGCTTCGCCCCCGACCGGCTCGACCGCCCCACCCGCACCCTCTCGGGCGGCTGGCGCATGCGGGCCGCGCTGGCCGGGCTCCTCCTGCAGGACCCCGACCTCCTGCTCCTCGACGAGCCCACCAACCACCTCGACGTGCCCACGCTGGCCTGGTTCGAGGACTTCCTGCGCGGCACCCACAAGGCCATGGTGCTCGTCTCCCACGACCGGCTCTTCCTCAACCGGCAGATCGACCGGGTGCTGTCGCTCGAGCCGGAGGGGGTGAAGAGCTGGTCGGGCGACTACGACGACTACCGCCGGCTGCGCGCCGAGGAGGAGGAGCAGCTCGTCTCCCGGGCCGCCCGCATCGAGGCCCGCCGCGCCCAGCTCGAGCGGTTCATCGAGCGCTTCGGGGCCAAGAACACCAAGGCCACCCAGGCGAAGAGCAAGCAGAAGATGCTCGACAAGATGGAGACGGTGGAGCTGCACGAGGAGCGCGACACGGCGCTCTTCCGCTTCCCCGACGCGCCCCGCTCCGGTCGCGAGGTCCTTCGCCTCGAGGGGCTCTCCCGGTCCTACGGCCCGGTGACCGTCTACCGGAACCTCGACGCCCAGATCCTCCGCGGGGAGCGCATCGCCGTCATCGGCCCCAACGGCGCGGGCAAGAGCACGCTCCTCAAGCTCGCGGCGGGGGAGCTCCAGCCCGATTCCGGCTCGGTGAAGCTCGGCCACGGGGTGGTGGCCGGCTACTACGCGCAGCACCACTTCGAGAAGGACGAGCACGCCGGGGCCGGCGGGCCGGCCCGCACGTTCGGCACCCTCGACCCGGAGCGCACCGTGCTGCGGACCCTCTGGGACGTGGTTCCCGACCAGGGGGAGGGCTGGGTGCGCAGCGTGGCCGGCTCCTTCCTCTTCTCGGGCGACGCGGTGGACAAGAAGGTGGGGGTCCTCTCGGGCGGGGAGCGCTCCCGGGTCGCCCTCGCCAAGCTCCTGCTCCGCCCCACCAACTTCCTGCTCCTCGACGAGCCCACCAACCACCTCGACATCGAGTCGTCGGAGGCGCTCATCGAGGCGCTGGCCGGGTACGGGGGAACGCTGCTCTTCGTCTCGCACAACCGGAGCTTCGCGAACCGGCTGGCCACCGGGGTGTGGGAGGTGAAGGACGGCGGGGTCCTCCCCTTCCCCGGCAACCTCGACGACTGGCTGTACCACCAGCGGCAGCTCGCCGAGGCGACCGGGCCGGCGGCGGCCGGCGACGGGGGGCGCGGCGGGGCCCCCCGCGGCAGCGACCGGGAGCGTCGTCGCGTCGAGGCCGAGACCCGCAACGCAAGGCGCCGGGTCGAGAAGCCGCTGCGCGACGCCATCCAGGTCGCCGAGGAGCGCATCGCCGAGCTGGAACTGCAGGAGCGCGAGGCCACCGAGGCCCTCGCCGACCCCGGGATCTACGACGACTTCGCCCGGGCCCGGGTCCACGTGGACGCCCGGCAGCGGGCCCAGGCCGAGCTCGAGGGGCTTTACGCGGAGTGGGAACGGCTCTCCGGGGAGCTGGAGCGGCTGCCGTGATAGATTCGGACATGAGCTTCGCGACCCTCGGCATCCACCCGGCCCTCCGGCGCACCCTCGACGCCCGCGGCTACGACGAGCCCACCCCGGTGCAGCGGGAGGTCCTCGCCGAGGGGCTCGCCGGCCGCGACCTGCTCGTCTCCTCCCGCACCGGCTCGGGCAAGACCGTGGCCTTCGGGCTCCTCCTCGCCGACACCCTGCTCGGCGAGGCCCCGGCCTTCGGCCCGGCAGGGGCGCCTCTGGCGCTCGTCATCGCCCCCACCCGCGAGCTCGCCGTGCAGGTGCAGCGGGAGCTGTCCTGGCTGCTCGGCGATGCCGGCGGTCGGGTGCTCTCCACCGTGGGCGGGATGGACCCGCGCCGCGAGTCCCGGGCGCTCGCCGCCGGCACCCACGTCGTGGTGGGGACGCCGGGGCGGCTCCGCGACCACATCGACAGGAAGAACCTCGACCTCTCGGATGTGCGGGCGGTCGTCCTCGACGAGGCCGACGAGATGCTCGACATGGGCTTCCGGGAGGAGCTCGAGGCCATCCTCGGCGCCGCCCCCGGCGAGCGGCGAACCATGCTCTTCTCGGCCACGCTTCCGCGCCCCATCCTGGAGCTGGCCAAGGCCTACACCCACGACGCCGCCCGCGTGGCCGCCACGCCGCCCGGCGAGGCCCACGCCGACATCGCGCTCCACGGCCACGTGGTGGCGCAGCGGGAGCGGGAGCACGCGCTCGTGAACGTGCTCCGGGCCCAGGATCCGTCCCGCGCGCTGGTCTTCTGCGCGACGCGCGAGGGGGCCCACCACATGGCCTCCAGCCTCTCCGAGCGCGGCTTCGAGGCGGTGGGGATCGCCGGCGACCTGACGCAGGGGGAGCGAACCAGGGCGCTGAAGCTCCTGCGCGACGGGAGGGCCCGCATCCTCGTGGCCACCGACGTGGCCGCCCGTGGCCTCGACCTGCCCGGCATCGAGCTCGTGGTCCACGCCGACATCCCGCGCGATGCCCAGGCGCTCCAGCACCGCAGCGGGCGCACCGGCCGGGCCGGGAAGAAGGGGCGCGCGGTGTTCCTCGCCACCCCCGCCGAGCGCTACAAGATGGAGCGGATGCTCAAGCTGGCGGGCGCCAAGGCCGAGTGGCTGCCCGTGCCCACCGCCGAGGAGATCCGGGCCCGCGACGAGGAGCGGCTGGCCGCCGACGTGGCCACCCTGGCCGGGGAGGCGTCGGAGGAGGAGCTGGCCGCGGCGAAGCGGCTCCTCGAGTCCCGCGCCCCCCTCTCGGTGGCGGCGGCGCTGCTCCGGCGCGAGCGGGCCCGCCTCCCGGCCGCCGAGGAACTCCCCGAGACCGCACGAGTCGCCCGCCAGGTGCCGCGCGCCGAGTCGCCCATCCGGACCAAGCGCGCCGGGCCCATGGAGGCGGTCTGGTTCCGGATCGGGATCGGGCGGGAGAAGAACGCCGACCCGAAGTGGCTGCTCCCGCTCCTCTGCCGGCGCGGGGACGTGACCCGCAGCGAGATCGGGAAGATCCTGATCTTCCCGCGCGAGACCCGCTTCGAGGTGGCGGCCAGCGCCGCGGCGGCCTTCGAGGCCAAGGCCCGCCGCCCCGATCCCAAGATGCCCGGAGTCCGCATCGACCTGGTCCGGGAGGAGAAGGCCCGGCCGGTCAAGCGCCCGCGCCCGTGAACCGCTGGCTCGTCGCCGCGGGCGGCGTCGCCCTGATGGCGTGCCTGGGCACGGTCTACGCCTGGAGCGTCTACACCCAGCCCTTGCAGGCGGCGTTCGGGTGGACCAGCGCGCAGGCCACGGCGCCGTTCTCGATCGCCATCTTCTTCCTCGGGGTGGGCGCGGTGCTGGGCGGACGATGGCAGGACCGGGCCGGCCCACGGCCGGTGGCGCTCACCGGCGCGCTGCTCTGGGGGCTCGGCAACCTGCTCGCCGGGCTGGGGACGGCGCGGTTCGGCGTGGCCTGGCTCTGCCTGGCGTACGGCGTGGTGGGCGGACTGGGGCTCGGACTCGGCTACGTCACCCCGGTGGCGGCGGTGACCAAGTGGTTCCCCGACCGGCGCGGGCTGGGGAGCGGCCTCGTGGTGGGCGGGTTCGGGCTCGGGGCGTTCGGATACGCCCACGTGCTGAAGGCCTTCCCCGCCTTCTCGGGGGGCGCGTCCGGGGTCTCGGGGCCGGACGTGCTCCGGGCCTTCACGGTGTCGGGGGTGGCCTTCGCGGTCCTGGGCGGCGCCGGCGCCCTCCTCGTCCGGAATCCGCCCTCGACCGGTCCCGTGGCCGCTGCGACCGGCGGGCGGGACTTCTCGCCGGGGGAGATGGTGCGGACGCCGCAGTTCTGGGCCGCCTTCGCCATGCTCTTCCTCAACGTGACGGCGGGGATCCTCTTCATCTCGAACGCCGTCCCCATCATGCGCGAGCTGACCGGCGCCGCCCCGGCCGCCGCGGCGGCGGTCTACGGGACCATCGCGCTCGCCAACGCGCTCGGCCGCTTCCTCTGGGGGGCCGTCTCCGACCGGGCCGGACGGCGCGCCGCCTTCGCCGCCATCTACCTCCTCCAGGTGGCGGTCTTCCTGGTGGTCGGCCGGTTTCACTCCTTGTGGATGGTGGCCCCGCTCTTCGCGCTGGTGCTGCTCTGCTACGGCGGCGGCTTCGGGGTCATGCCGTCGCTCGTCGCCGACTGGTTCGGGACCCGGCACCTGGGCGTGAACTACGGCTGGGTGTTGCTGGCCTGGAGCCTGGCGGGGGTGGCGGGGCCGGCTTTCGTGGCGCTCGTGAAGGACAGGACGGGGAGTTACGCCGGGGCGCTGCCGGTGACGGCGGCGGTGCTGGCGGTGGCGGTGCTGCTGCCGGTGGTGGCGAGGGCGCCGGGCGTCAGGCCCGTCCGCCGCCCAGGATCCGCGCCGGGAGCATGACCACGGCGCGCAGCAGCGCGAACACCCCCTCCACCGCGATCCCCAGCAGCCGGAAGGGGATCGAGAGCAGCCACGCGATCGGCCAGAGCACGAGCGCGAGGAGCGCGAGCGGCCAGCAGAGGACGAGCAGCAGGAGCAACAGGAGGAAGGGGACCATGGTCCCCTTCCCTACGGCCGCGGACCTCCGGTATTTCAGGCGGAAATCCGCCGTCTATCCCGGCAGGTAGCTCTCGCCCTGCATGAGGAACCGGTCGACGCCGCGCGCCGCCCGCCGCCCCTCCTGGATGGCCCAGACCACGAGCGACTGGCCGCGCGACGCGTCGCCGGCCGCGAAGACGCCCGGGACGTTGGTGGACTTCTCGTCATCGGTCCAGACGTTGCCCCGCTCGTCGAGCTTCACCCCCAGCTCGGTGATGGGGCCGGTGCGCTCCGGCCCGGTGAAGCCTAGCGCGAGGAGCACCAGGTCGGCCTTCACCACCTGCTCCGAGCCGGGGATCTCCTTCGGGCCGAAGCGCCCGTCGGCGTCCTTCACCCACTCGACCCGCACGGTGTGGAGCTCCTTCACCCGCCCCTGGGCGTCGCCCACGAACTTCTGGGTCGAGATCCCGAAGATGCGGGGGTCCTTTCCGAAGAGGGCGGCGGCCTCCTCCTGGCCGTAGTCGGTGCGGAAGATCTTGGGCCACTGGGGCCACGGGTTGTCGCCGGCGCGCCGGTCGGGCGGACGGGGCAGGATCTCGAACTGGGTGACGCTGCGGGCGCCGTGGCGGATGCTCGTCCCCACGCAGTCGGTGCCGGTGTCCCCGCCGCCGATGACCACCACGTCGCGGCCGGCGGCGCTGATGTAGCGGCCGTCCACGAGGCCGGAGTCGAGCAGGCTCTTGGTGTTCTTGGTGAGGAAGTCCATGGCCAGGTGGATGCCGTGGAGGCTGCGCCCCTCCACCGACAGGTCGCGGGCCTTGGTGGCGCCCACGCAGAGCACCGTCGCGTCGTAGTCGTTCAGGATGCGGCGCACCGGGATGTGCTTGCCCACCTCGGTGCCGGTGATGAACCGGACGCCCGAGTCGGCCATGAGGTTCACGCGCCGCTGCACGATCCCCTTGTCGAGCTTCATGTTGGGGATGCCGTACATGAGCAGCCCGCCGACGCGGTCGGCGCGCTCGAAGACGGTGACCAGGTGGCCGGCGCGGTTGAGCTGCGCGGCGCAGGCCAGGCCGGCCGGCCCGCTGCCGATGACCGCCACCTTGTAGCCGGTGCGGGTCTGCGGACGGTCCGGCTTCACCCAGCCCTGGGCGAAGGCCCGGTCGATGATGGAGACCTCGATGGACTTGATGGTGACGGCGTCGCCGTTCATGCCCACCGTGCAGGAGCCCTCGCAGGGGGCCGGGCAGACACGTCCGGTGAACTCGGCGAAGTTGTTGGTCTTCTGGAGGCGGATGAGCGCCTCCTCCCACTGCCCCTTGTAGACGAGGTCGTTCCACTCGGGGATGAGGTTGTTGATGGGGCACCCGGAGGCCATCCCGGCGATGAGCTTGCCGGTGTGGCAGAAGGGCAGGCCGCAATCCATGCAGCGGGCCCCGTTGATGCGCAGGGTCTCGTCGGGAACGGGCGGGTGGAACTCGTCCCAGTCCTTGATGCGCTCCTCGGGCTTCCGGTCGTGGGGCGGTTCCCGCTCGTACTCCATGAACCCGGTCGGCTTGCCCATCTAGTTGCCCCCCACGCGCGCCTCGTCCCGGGCGTTCTCCTCGAACGCCGCCATCTCCGCCTCCTCGGGGGAGAGCCCCTTGGCCCGCATGCGGGCCTGGGCCTCGAGCACGCGCCGGTAGTCGTTCGGCACCACCCGCACGAAGCGGGGGGCGAACTCGGCCCAGGCGTCGAGGATGCGCCGGCCCCGGGCCGACCCGGTGAACTCCACGTGACGCTCGATGAGGGCCCGCAGCTCGGCCTTCTCGGCCGGATCGACGAGCGGTTCGGCCTCGACCATCTCCCGGTTCAGCACCTTGCCGAGGGCCCCGTCCTTGTCGAGCACGTAGGCGATGCCGCCCGACATGCCGGCCGCGAAGTTCCGCCCGGTGCGTCCCAGGATCACCACCCGGCCGCCGGTCATGTACTCGCATCCGTGGTCGCCCACCCCCTCGACCACCGCCGTCACCCCGGAGTTGCGCACGCAGAAGCGCTCGCCGGCCATGCCGCGGACGAAGGCCTCGCCGCCGGTGGCCCCGTAGAAGGCCACGTTCCCGATGATGACGTTCTCCTCGGCGACGAAGGTGGCGCCCCGGGGCGGGTAGACCACGATGCGCCCGCCGGAGAGCCCCTTGCCGATGTAGTCGTTGGCGTCCCCCTCGAGGAGGAGCGTCATCCCCGACGGGACGAAGGCGCCGAAGCTCTGCCCGGCCGAGCCCTGGAAGGTGAGCCGGATGGTTCCGTCGGGGAGCCCCTTCGCCCCCCAGCGGCGCGTCACCTCGCTGCCGGTGATGGTCCCGACCACCCGGTTCACGTTGCGGATGGGGATCGTCGCCTCGACCTTCTTCCCCTGCTCGATGGCGGGGCGGCAGCGCTCGAGGAGCGCGGTCACGTCGAGCGACTGCTCGATGCCGTGGTCCTGCGCGATCTGGCAGGTGCGCGGCCACTCCCTCGGGACCTTGGGCTGGAAGAGGATGCGGGAGAAGTCGAGGTTGCGGGCCTTCCAGTGATCGACGGCGCGGCGCATCTCCAGCCGCTCGGGGTGACCGACCATCTCCTCGACGGTCCGGAAGCCCAGCTCGGCCATGTACTCGCGCAGCTCGGTGGCCACGAAGCGCATGAAGTTGACCACGTGGGCCGGGTCGCCGGTGAAGCGCTTGCGCAGCTCCGGGTCCTGCGTGGCCACGCCGACCGGGCAGGTGTTCAGGTGGCAGACCCGCATCAGGATGCAGCCCAGCACCACGAGCGGCGCGGTGGCGAAGCCGAACTCCTCGGCCCCGAGCAGCGCGGCCACCGCCACGTCGCGGCCGGTCTTGAGCTGTCCGTCGGCCTCGACGGTGACGCGGGAGCGCAGGTTGTTGAGGAGCAATACTTGATGCGCCTCGGCGAGCCCCAGCTCCCAGGGGATGCCGGCGTGCTTGATGGAGGTGAGCGGCGAGGCGCCCGTCCCCCCGTCGTACCCGGAGATGAGGATCACGTCGGCGTGGGCCTTGGCCACTCCGGCGGCGATGGTGCCCACCCCCACCTCGGCGACCAGCTTCACCGACACCCGGGCGCCGCGGTTGGCGTTCTTCAGGTCGTGGATGAGCTGGGCCAGGTCCTCGATGGAGTAGATGTCGTGGTGCGGCGGCGGGGAGATGAGCCCCACGCCGGGGGTGGAGTGCCGGACCTTGGCGATCCAGGGGTAGACCTTGGAGCCGGGGAGCTGCCCGCCCTCGCCCGGCTTGGCGCCCTGGGCGACCTTGATCTGGAGCTCCTTGGCGTTCACCAGGTACTCGCTGGTGACCCCGAAGCGGGCCGACGCCACCTGCTTGATGGCGCTGTTCTTCGAGTCGCCGTTGGGCATCGGCGTGTAGCGGGCCGGGTCCTCCCCGCCCTCGCCGGTGTTGGACTTGCCGCCGATGCGGTTCATCGCCACGGCGAGCGCCTCGTGCGCCTCCTTGGAGATGGAGCCGTAGCTCATCGCGCCGGTCTTGAAGCGGTGGAGGATGGCCTCGACCGACTCCACCTCGGCGAGCGGCACCGGCCGGGCCCCGGGCTTCAGGTCCATGAGGCCGCGCAGCGTGCAGAGGGTCTTCGACTGGTTGTTCACCAGCGCCGCGTACTCCTTGTAGGCGGCGTAGCTTCCGGTCCGGCAGGCGTGCTGCAGGCGGTGCACGGTCTCCGGGTTGAAGAGGTGGTACTCGCCGTCGGAGCGGTACTGGTACTGGCCGCCGGTGCCGAGCGTGGTGTGGCGGATGGCGCGCGGCGGGTAGGCCCGGTAG
>JBAXVO010000390.1:0-2892 GCA_037129355.1 Deltaproteobacteria bacterium
CGGCGAACGCCGCAATTGCCCAGCGAGGCCTTCGCAGGTATTCGATACAGGCCAGGGCAGTGAGCGTCTGAATGAAGCCGTTCGCCACGTCGTTCTTTGCGACCACTACGAAGGAAACCATCGTCGGTGCCGTGAAGACCAGAAGGCCCGGGATCGCCTGGTGGTGCCTGTTGCCGCCGAGCACCCGGAAGAGCCGCATGGCGCCCACGGCCGTGCCGATGGCCATCGCCAAGTTGAGGATCTTCACGAGAACGGCGTTCCTGCCGATTTGCAGAGGGATGGGACCGGGTCGTTGCAGAAGCATTCCCCCCGGGGTCCACATCGGCGTGACGACGTCTACTTGCCCTTCTTCTCGGTTCTCTGTCCAGCCTTCTGGCCGGGTTTGAGCCTGGAGCGGTACGACTCTCCCTCGATGACGAGGTCGTAGGCGTTGGAGGTGAAGCGGTCGATGGCGGCCTGGGCGCGCATGGGGTCGGCGAAGGTGGAGAGCCACTCGTCGGGGCCGCGGTTCGACGTGACGATCATCGAGCCGGCTCGGTGACGCTCGAAGATGATCTCGTGGGCGTCGCGGCTTTCCTGGGCGTCCATGGCATCGAGGCCGAAGTCGTCGACGATGAGCAGGTCGACGGCGAGGAGAGCACGGAGCTCCTTCTCGTAGGTCTGCATGACGCGAGCATGCTTCAGGCTCTTCAGCAATCGGTCGGTCGCAACGGCGAGAACGGAGTAGCCGCGGCGGCAAGCGACGTGGCCGAGCGCGTGGGCAAGGAAGGTCTTGCCGACGCCCACGTTCCCGACGATGGCGACGTGGTGATGAGATTCGATGAACCGAAGCGAGGCGAGTTCGTTGAGCAGGCCCCGGTCGAACTCGACCTTGGATGTCTCGTCCCACCGCTCGAGCTGGGAGTCCCTCTCCAGGTGGCCCCGCTCGGCCCGGATGGAGGCCGCCTGGCCGTCGCGTCGGGTGGCCTCGTCGCCGAGCGCGAGGAGCAGCAGGTCCTGGTGGGGCATCTTCTGCTGGCGGGCGAGCACGAGCCGCTCGGGGAGCGTATCGAGCATCCGGGAAAGCTTGAGGCGCTTCAGGACGGTCTTCAGCTCGGGGGAGATGACGTCTGGGTTCACGGTTCCTCTCCTTCGTCAGTCCGCTCGCGAGATGCGAGCGGGAGGGCGTACTGGCTCGCGGGCCGGAGATACCGGGCGAGCGGGATGACCTTGGCGACGGGCGCTGCGAGGCGCGCGTCGATGCGAACGAGGGTGGCGAGGCGGTAAACGTCGACCATGTCGGCGTCGAGCGCGGTCTTGCAGGCGGCCTCGAGTCGAGCGGCGCCGAACTTTCGCGCGAGGCCGAGGAGCTTGAAGAGGCTGCGCAACCGGGTCCACGGGAGCGGGCCGGCCGCGAGCGCCGCCGCGAACCGGCGCACGTGCTCGCCATGCTCCCCGGCCTTCCCGATGAAGAAGGCGACGTCGCGCTGGCCCGCCGCGAAGGCGTATTCCGGGAAGTCAGCGCCGTCCATGGAACGCTGGCCCGGGGCCTTCCTGGGGTGCGTCTTCACGAGCTTTCCGTGCTCGTAGAAGCGGACGAGCTGGCTGTCGGCGCGGGCCCGGAGCCGGTGGCGGCGCAGGTCGAAGGGGAGCGAGTAGAGGCTCTTTGCGACGGCGGCGAACTGGTCGAGGGCAACCTTGCAGTCGGTCCAGATCGGGACGTCGTAGGCTTCTATCGGCGCCGGCAGCAGCGCGGTCCGCTCCTCGGCCTCGAAGTGCTCACGCGGCAGCCGTTGCGTCCGGCTGTGCCGCTTCATCCCGTAGTCCTCCAGGCTCCAGCGACGCCCGTGATCCCGCGCCTCGTCGAGGGTGCGCAGCCGCTCCCCGCCGAAGCAGTCGTCGCGGACGGTCGGCACGGTTCGCTCGACGCGGGCCTTGTCCTTCGGGTGGCGCACCCTCGTCGTGTCGATGCTGAAGCCCCGTGCCTGGGCGTACTCGAGGAAGGCGTCGGTGATCCGCGGCAAGATCGGGTCTGCCTCCGTGACGATGGCCTTGGTGTTGTCCGGGATGACGACGTGGAACACGCCACCGAAAAACTCCCAGGCCGCCTCGCACGCCTCGATGGCCGTCGCGGTCGTCTCGTGGAACACCGGGTAGACGAAGCGGTGGCGGGAGAGGACGGCGGTGAAGATCCACGCCTTGAACCGACGGCGCCTGCCGAGCAGGTCCGGCTCCAGCAGGATCATCCAGCCCGTGTCCAACTGGAGCTCTTGGCCCGGCTCGCCGTCGGCGACGGGAACGCTGCGCGCTCCCACGCCGAAGCCGAGCTGCTCCACCGCGTAGCGACGGACCGTGTCGTAGCCGACGTCCACGCCCCGCCGGCGCAGGAGCTTGCCGACCTTGCTGAGTCGCACCCGGTTCGCTAGGTGCCCCGCGATGAACTCCCGGTGCGTCTCGCAGACGGCCCACCCTTCTCCCCGGGGGCGGCCGGTCTCGGGCTGCGTGACCTTCACCACCGCCGCCACCAGGGCGTCGTCGAGCGCGCCGATCCCGTGCCCGGCATCCGCGCCATGCGCCCGCGCCGCGGCCAGGTACCGCCGGACCGTCTTCACGTCGAAGCCCAGTTGCTTGGCAATCCGCTTCTTCGGGACGCCCAGCAACCAGAGCCTGAGGACTTCCTTGACCTCCAGCATCGTGACCTCGCGAAACGCCATCGCCGCCCTCCTTGGGGAGGGCGATCCTGGCTGCTTGGTCACGCCGATGGGGGAGGGAATGGTTCTGCAAATCTCCCCGTCCCCGGGGGGGAATCCTTCTGCAAATCTCAGCCGGCCGGGGTCCCTACCTTCTGCAAATCAGCAGTTCGCGGCCCCGGTGGCGTGAAGGACGTCGAGCAGGCATCGGGCGTGCTGGTGA
>JBAXVO010000391.1:0-2890 GCA_037129355.1 Deltaproteobacteria bacterium
GAGCGGCTGAACCGCGGACCCTCCAGGGGTCGCATCAGGTGTGCTACAGTTATGATGACAAAATTCACATGGGACGAGGGAAAGGCAGCTTCGAACCTGACGAAGCATGGGGTGTCGTTCGCGGAGGCGGCGACGGTATTCGTCGATCGACTGGCGATCTTCATCGAAGATGCGATCGATCCGGGCAGAGCGATCCTGCTGGGGATGTCCGAGCGGCAGCGACTCATCCTGGTGGTCCACGCCGAGGTCGCCGATTCGGTCATCCGGATCATCAGCGCCCGCCACGCAACCTCGCACGAGAGGAAACGATATGAAGAAGGCCCGTAAGGCGAGGGAGCCCTCGAAGGCGTCGCTCCGTGCGATCCCGGAGATCGACTTCAAGACCGCCACGGTCCGGCCCAATCCCTATGCGGCGCGGGTTGCAGCCGACGGGATCATCCACGTCAGGCGAGGCCGGCCCACGAAGGGCACCGAGACCGGCCTCACCGAGCCCCGGTCGATCCGGTTTCCTCTCCCTGTCTGGAAGATGCTCGAGGCGCGGGCGCGGGCGGAGGGGCTGCCGCTCCACTCCGCGCTCAGGGTGGCGATCCTGGAGTGGGCGATGCGGGGGGAGTAGGGAAAGGGCTCCGGGGGAGCGCGTCGAGGTACTCGGCAACACCGACGAGTCCCTCGATTCGCCGCACGAGTTCCGCCGGAATGCCGCCCAGGTGGATGTTCTCGGCGTGGAACCAGGCGGTGCAGCTCCCGGCGTCCCCGAGAAGGGCGCCGAGGCTCCGGTAAATGCGCAGGAACGTGAGCGCGAGTTCCCCCTCCTTGCTCCCGGGGTCGAGCCCTCGCTGCGCCGAGGCCATCTGGGACACCGATTCCGGGCTGACGCCGATGACGGCTGCGAACTGCGCGGAGGAAAATCCGAGCCGAGCGGCCGCGTGAAGCGCGGCCTTCGCCAGTACGGCGCTGGCCTCGGGGATGGGAGGGAAGGAGGGCACGGGCTATCGCTGCCGCTCATCGCGCATGCGGCGGATGAGCGCGGTCGAGTTGCCGCGACTGGAGATTCCGGCTGCATGGGCCGCGACCAGGAGGTCTGAAGGGCCGAGGGGAGGCGCGCCTCGTCGCGGGCGGCGGCTTCGATCAGCGCGAGGAGTTCGGCCTGAAGGGACCGGCCGTGTCGGCGGGCGCACTTCTCGAGCAGGGCGACGAGGTCGGCGGGGACGTTCCGGATGGAGAGCGTCACGGGAATGCGCAATTTCATACCTGGGCAAGGGTGTCGGGGCAACCGGGTGGCATCCGACTTGCTCTCCCTTGATGAAGGGTTTGCGAATTCGAGGGCCGTTGGTGGGAGAGCGGCCGCGGGGTGGACCGAGGGGACGAACGGCGGACCTTGTACGGGCCGGCCAGCACTGGCAAGACAAGGGAACGGTGGCAGGGTCGTTCACGTGAGGAAGGAAGGGAGCGTGACGTGAAGAAGACTCCGATATTCACGCCGAGCAGCGGAAACGTGTTCGGGGATCTGGACCTTCCTTCTGCTGAAGAGGCGCTCGCGAAGGCGGAACTCGCCTCCCGGATCGCGGAGATCATTGCCGGGATGAAGCTCACCCAGGCGGCCTCGGGAGAGATCCGCGGGGTCGATCAGCCCAAGGTCTCCGCTCTCCTGCGGGGTCGGCTTCGAGTGGTCGCCGAGGAGACCACATGAAGAAGTCCTACACGGTGCAGTTCACCAGGGACGTCGAGCCGGGATGGTGGGTGGTCCGGGTGCCTGAGGTCCAGGGTTGCCGCACCCAGGCCCGCAGCATCGCCGAGGGGCGAAAGCGCATCCGGGAAGCGCTGGCCCTCTTCGTCGACGAGGCCGAGGCCGAGCAGGCCACCCTGGTGAACGACGTCCGGCTTCCCTCGGCTGTGCTGCGTCGGGTCCGGGCGGTCGCTGCCCAGCGGGAGATGGCCGAGAAGATGCGGGAGAAGGCCCAGGACGCAACCCGGGCGGTCGTGAACCAGCTCACGCGGTGTGCGGGACTATCGGTCCGCGATGCGGCCGAGATGCTCGGGATCTCCTACCAGCGGGTGCAGCAGTTGGCGGGGGGGAGGTAGGGCGAATGGGATTTGAACCAGGAGGGCGAGTGTTGACGGGCCTGTCGTCGAAACCTAGGATCGTTGCACCGATGCGAAAGGCCATTCGCCTCAGCGACTTCCGCCGCTTCAACGAGGCGGAGCGGACCGCT
The DNA here is from genome assembly GCA_037129355.1 of Deltaproteobacteria bacterium. Classification (GTDB taxonomy): domain Bacteria; phylum Myxococcota; class Myxococcia; order Myxococcales; family Anaeromyxobacteraceae; genus CAIOAK01. The sequence goes on from JBAXVO010000391.1 coordinate 2,214, forward strand.
GCTCTCCACGAGCTCGCGGCGAGCGCGGGCTCCCACCCGAATGGAGAACTCACGCTCCTTGACGCGCGGATACGGAGCTTCGAGATCCACTACGAGATGACGTCCGAGCAGATGCGTGCGCGGGTCGCGGGCGGCCAGCTCTCCGAGACCAGGGACATCGCCAGCTGGCTCATGGCCCTCGACGTGCGGAGGCGGCTCCGTGCCGGGCAGGCACGGCCCTAATACCCTTCGCCACTACGTCGCGACGCACGAAACCATCATGGAGCAGTTCCACCGTGAGGGATTCGTCGAGTCGGACACCCTGGAGATCGCGTCTGTAGGTGACGGGATCTTCCAGATGGCGGGGCAGATAGCCTGTCTCGGAGGACTCCTCTGCACGGTAGAGAAGTGGCTCGAAACCGTGGACGACTCGGAGCCGGGTAACCCCCGCGTCCAGACGTTCACCTACAGCTACAACGCCAGCGTCACCGGGATGGGCAACCTCTTCCGCTACGACAACGCAGATCACCACGGGCATCCGGATCGGCACCACCGCCATGCCTACGACTGGAAGACAGGGGCTCAGGCAGTCGATTCGCCACGCTGGGTGGGCGAGGCCGGCTGGCCGAGTCTGGGCGACGTCCTGAGGGAAATGAGCGAGTGGTACTGGGCGCACGAAGCCGAACTCCCGCACAGGT
>JBAXVO010000392.1:0-2881 GCA_037129355.1 Deltaproteobacteria bacterium
CACCGGCTCAAGCGCGCCGCCGGCACGACCCTTGTCACGGCCGTCGGGATGTTCGGGAGCGGGACGGGCTGGGCGGTGGGCATCGTTCCGCTCCACACGCTCAGCCTCACCGTGGGCGGCATCACGCGCAAGCCCGGGCTCGTGGAGGACCGGGTCGAGGTCCGGGAATTCCTTGCGGTGACCGCGAGCATCGACCACGACGTGGTGGACGGTGCGCCGGCGGCAAGATTCGCGAGCCTTTTCCGGGAACTCGTCGAGGGTGCGGACGCCCTGAAGGACCTCGCCCCGCCTGACGGTTCTCGGGCTCCTGGGCCGAGCGCGTGAGGGGTGGCCTCGAAGGGAACGGTTAAGCGTCTTCTTTCCTGGCTGGGAACCGGAAGGCCCTACGGGATCGGACCCGCGCATTTCCCCCGTGGGCGTCACAAATCGCATGGCTTCTCGGCGAACCGCTCCTAGCAATGGGTGCTGGGGGGTACGTCCATGGCGCTCGCTCGATCCGCCCCGGTTCCATTCGCTTTCCTCGCCCTGGCCGTCGCGACCACCGTCGCCCGGCCTGCCCGTGCCGCCGACCCGCCCGCCGCGGCCGGGAACGCCTCGCCGCCGGGCCACCGGTGGGCCCCGGAGGCGCAGGTGCTGGAGCCCAAGGCGGTGGCCATCCTGAAGGCGACGAGTGCCCGGCTCGCCGCGGCCCGCACCCTCTCCTTCACCGCCGTGATCGCCGACGAGGCCCCGAGCAGGCTCGGCCCTCCCCTGCTCTACGCCTCCCGCGCCGACGTCGCCCTGCAGCGCCCGGACCGGATGCGGATCGTCTCCAGCGGGGCGGGCCCGCGGTCCGAGATCTTCCTGAACGGCACCGAGCTGTCGGCCTGGGCTCCTGCCGAGGGGCTCATCGCCCGCGCCCAGGTGCCCCCCAGCATCGACGGGGCGCTCGAGGCCGCGCACCGCATCGCCCACGTCTACTTCCCGTTCACCGACCTCGTGGTGGCCGATCCCTGGGGCGATCTCGCCCCGGAACTTCGCCTCGCCTTCTTCATCGGCCGGACGGGTGCGGTGGGAGGCGTGGAGACCGACATCGTCGCCTACGCGACGGACGAGGTCTTCGTCCAGGCCTGGATCGGCGTCGAGGACCGGCTCCCGCGCCGCCTCCGGGCCATCTACCTGATGGACGGCGGCAACCTCCGCCACGAGATGGAGATCTCGGGATGGAAGGTGGACCCGAAGCTCCCCGCCTCGACCTTCACCCTTCCCGCGGCCGCCCGGAAGGCGAAGCCCATTCCGTTCGAGCCCAAGGAGAAACGGCCATGATCCCGTTCACGCATCGTGCACTCCTCCTCGCCGTCGCCCTCTCCGCGCCCGCGGCGGCCTCCGCCTACTCCCACGCCAACCGCTACGGCGGGACCACCTCGCACAGCGAGGGTTCGACCACCGCGACGGGCGCCTATGGCAGCAGCGCCACCCACACCGCCGGCCAGGGAACGACCGCGTCCGGGGCCTACGGCGGGTCGATGTCCCACGCCGAGGGATCGGGACAGACGACGGCGACGAACGCGCACGGCGGCAGCGCCACACACACCTACGGTGAGGGCACGACGGTGAGCAGCCCCTACTACCACACGACGGCCACGGCCTATCACGCGCCCTACCCCTACCCGCCGCCTCCTCCGCCGCCGGTCTACTACCACCCGCCGACGACCGTGGCCTACTACCCCGCCTCGGGCTGCTACAACTGCGCCGCGACCGGCGCCGTGGCGGCCGGCGTGGTCGTGGGCGCCGCCGTGGCCACCTCGACGGCCTACTCCCAGCCCGGCCCCGGCCAGCCGTCGTACGTGATGGGCGCGTCCTACGCGACGCTGCCGCCCGGATGCATCACGCCGACGGTCGGCGGGGTGACGTACTACCAGTGCGGGTACACCTGGTTCAAGCCCGCCTACGGGGCGAACGGCGTCCACTACACCGTCGTCCCGCCCCAGCAGCCCTGACCCGCATCACATCATCTTGCGGTAGCCGGTGTTGACGACGTCGACCTCGATGTTCAGCGAGGGGACCTCGAGCTCCGTCCGCGCGGTGTAGGTCGCGCCGTCCATCAGCGTCCCCATCTGGGAAGCCATGCTCACGGGCTTGGACGGGTCTCCCATGTACGTGGAGACGGCCACCGCGAGCAGCTTGTTCGTCTGGGTGTTCACCGTGATGCTGAGCACGTCACCGGGCATCTTGTAGTTCTTGAAGTTGAGTCGGACGACCTGGCCGGGCACGAGCACGTCGAGGCTCACGTTTCCGGTCTTCACTGCCTGGTCGAGCAGGGCCGGGTTGGTCGGGAGGTAGCTCTTCACCAGGGCGGTGGCCTGCTTCATCGTGTCGGTCATCTCCTCGGTCTTCGACTCCTGGATCGCGCCCCGCAGCCCGAACTTCTTCTTCGGAGGCGCCGACGACGCGATGGGGATCTTCTGGAGCGAGCCGTCGGCCCCGTAGTAGCAGCTCTCCTCCTTGTAGGACTTCTGCTCCCCCTTCAGGAGCACGGTGGTGGTCTCCACCCACTGGTAGGTGCGCAGGTCCTGCTGGCTGGCGATCATCGAGTTCTTCAGCGCGGTCACGCGCTCCTGCACCCCGCCACCACCCTGGGCCTCGCAGGGCATTGCCACGAGGACTCCCGCCAGGACGGCCGCAACGGTCAGCATCTTCTTCATTTGTACTCCCCCTTTCGCTGCTCCACATGTGGACCGGCATCGCACCGTTCAATGCGTTTCGTGCACGCCCGACTAGAAATACTGGTACCAGATGACGCCCAGCACCGGCCTCCAGCTGCGGGACGGTTGAAGGTTGGTCACGGTCGAGTAGTTCAGCTCGAAGGTCTGCCCCCGGCCGAACCAGTGGACGCTGACCT
>JBAXVO010000393.1:0-2881 GCA_037129355.1 Deltaproteobacteria bacterium
CGTGGCGACGGCGGGCGATCCGACCAGCATTCCCTCCGCCACCAAGGTCTTCAAGGTCGATCGCTACCGCTACTTCATCCGGACCTACGCCGCCGACGGGACGGTGGTGGCCTGGGGCACGCCCGGCGCGCGCCCCTGGCTGATGCTCGACCACGGCGTGCTCGACGCGAGCGGGAACGCGCTCATCGACGTGATCGCCCCGGACGTGGAGGATCTCCAGGTCGCCTACGTGTTCCCCTGGGACACGGCCAACACGCTCGTGGGGGGCACCTCGGGCACGGCGATCTCCGCCGGCGCCACCTCCATCGACCTGTCGGTCTCCCCGCCCATCTACTCCGACGACCTGGCGGCCGTCGCGCGGCAGACCCACCACCCCGCCAACGTCCGTGCGGTCCGCGTCGGCATCGTCACGCGGAGTGCACAGGCCGACACCTCGCTCTCGAGCGTCTACACGATCCCGGCGCTCCTCAACCGTCCCTCGGTCGTGGGCGAGCCGGGCTTCCGGCGGCAGGCCTTCGAGACCACCATCGCCGTCCGGAACCTCGACGCGCGAGCCCCCTATTTCCCGGTCTGGGACACGCTGACCGGGAACCTCAACGTCGGAGGCGGATGACCATGACAGCCACTCGCAGCGAACGCGGCAGCGCCATCCTCACCTCGGTCATCGTGGTGCTCGCGCTGGCCATCCTCGGCGTGGGGTTGATCCGCTTCGCCAGCCGGGAGGGCGCCGGGGCCCTGGCGGGGACGCGCGAGCAGTCCATGGTGGCCTGCGCCGACGCGGCACGGCAGGTCCTGGTGGCCAAGTTCAGCGCCCTCGGGCTCCAGCCGGTCGCCATCACGCCGCTGAACGTGGGGCTCGACTCGACGGGGAGCGGGGCGAGGACCCTGGCCATCGGGGGGCACTACGACTCGGGCGGGTCGGTCACGAGCGGGTCGAACGTCACGGTGACCCAGGTCGCCTATCTTCCCGACAGCGCCTTCGGACCCACCGATCGCGTCCGGGACCTTTCCAACGTCGTCGCCGTCGCCGGCCAGGGCGGTCGTCCGCTCAAGGTGGTCGTCCACTGCCAGCAGGCAGGCGACGGAACGGCCGGCAGCGGCCGCCAGCTCGAGATCGAGTTCGGCGTCCGGTTCGGCCTGTAGGCAGGAGGAGAACCCATGAAGACCCCACACGCCCGCACCCTCGGTCTCGCGCTCCTGGCCCTCGCCGTCGTCCCCCTGGCCAGCGACCAGGCCATGGACCCCACCTGCAACGCCACCGGCTCCTTCGCGGGGGGCATCGCCGATCCCGTGAACGGGGACGAGGCCTTCTTCAAGCAGGTGAACCCCGGCGCCAACATCATGCTGCTCATCGACTCCTCGGGGTCGATGGCCAACCTGCCCCAGTGCGGGGACAGCGACTGGTCGACGGGCGGGAGCACGAGCTTGACCAACGCCTGCGGCACGCCGGAGATCCCGGTGCCCACCACCCCCGCGAACACCGTCGTGGCGGCGGTGAACGGCAGCTGCCTGCCGGCCACGGACACCAACACGGCGGCGCTGGGCTGCCTGAGCGGCGGATCCGCCGCCGGCTGCACGGGGCTCAAGTGGATGGAGAGCGTGGTTCCGCAGGTCGACTACGCCGACAAGGGAAACGGCGGCACCCAGTCGACCGACGACATGTACGACTGCCCCCCCTGGGGCAACGGCGGCACCGGGTGCACGACCAAGTGCACGGGCGACTCCTGCCTCTTCGACCCCAACGCCTACTACACGGCGAACGGCTGGAAGACCAACGCGCCGTCCCGCTGGAAGACCGGCAGCACGGTCATCAACGCCGCCACCGACGAGGGCTGCTACCTGCGCGACTCGAGCGGCGCCCTGATCCTGGATCCGAAGGACAACACGTCGAGGATCGAGCTGACGGGATGCTCCGCGTGCATGTCGACGCACGGCTACTACTTCTACACGGCGCGCTACTACACGAGCTACTCGAACTCCACCAAGGTCTACTCCAGCGCCACCACCCGGGGACCGGTGGAGATCTTCCGCGGGACCTTCCTGAACGCGAACCCGCCCAAGGTGGTCACCGCCCGGCAGGTGGTGAAGAAGCTCCTGTGGATGACCCAGGACACGTCGCTGGGCAAGTTCGACCAGGTCCGGTTCGGCCTGACCAAGTTCAACGGCGACAGCACCGCGGGCCTCCTCGTGTCCGGCGTCGTCCCCACGCTGACCGTGCTGAACGCCGGGTACAACAAGGCGTCCTACCGCGCCGCCCGGAACCCCATGATCCAGGCCCTCAACAACGCGTCGACCAGCTTCGCGACCGGCTCCACCCCGGTGGGCAAGGCGCTCCTCAACATCGGCCAGTACTTCTCGCAGCAGGCGTCGAGCAACCCCACGAACAAGTCCTACTTCGCCTACACGTCCGCGTCGTCGCCCACCAAGGCGTCCTGGGCAGACACCAAGTACACCAACTCGTCCTTCGTCCCCGTGGACGACGACCACTGCGCGGTCTGCTTTCCCTCCTGCCAGAAGAACTCGGTCATCATCATGACCGACGGCAGCCCGAACGAGACCGAGGGCAACAGCAACTTCCCGGACAACATCCTCACCAACACGACCATCGCCGCGGACTACGTCACCTGGTGCCCGAAGACCTGCAACGCGGCCGGCGTCCCCGGCATGGGCACGACCCGCTGCTGCCAGGACGTCGCCGGGGGTGACCCCACCGTCCCGCGGGTCGCCGACTGGCTGAACCGCTACAACCTCTGGCCGACCAAGAGCGCCAGCTCGGCAGTCACCCTGACCACCTACGCCATCGGGTTCGGACTGGCGCCGGGCGACTCCCAGAACACCCTCAATGCCATCGGGAAGATGGGCGGGGACGACTCCTACAACG
>JBAXVO010000394.1:0-2876 GCA_037129355.1 Deltaproteobacteria bacterium
CCGGCATCGCCCCCATGGACGGCCGGCGCGGCGCCGAGCGGCTCTACGCCTGGCTCGACGCGGCCTGAAGGCGCGGTCCGGCGGCCCGGCGCGACTCAGGCCTGCGGCTGCGCGTCCTCGCCGGCGGGGCGCCCGAAGGCCTCGCGCGTCGGGGCGACCAGGGCCTCGCGCAGCACGTCGTCCATGTGATCCATGAGCTTGAGCGACATGGCCTCGCGCACCTTGCGCGGCACCTCGCGCAGGTCCTTCTCGCACTCGCGCGGGAGCAGGATGGTCTTGATGCCGCCGCGGTGGGCGGCGAGCACCTTCTCCTTCAGCCCTCCCACCGGCAGGATGCGCCCTCGCAGCGTGATCTCGCCGGTCATGGCGATGTCCTTGCGGACGGCGACCCGGGTCAGCGCCGAGACGAGCGCGGTGGCGATGGTGATGCCGGCCGACGGACCGTCCTTGGGGATGGCCCCCTCGGGCACGTGGACGTGGATGTCGATCTGCTCGAGGAAGCGCTTCTCCAGCCCCAGCACCTCGGAGCGGCTGCGCACGTAGCTCATGGCGGCCTGGGCCGACTCCTGCATCACCTCGCCCAGCTTCCCGGTGATGGTGAGCTTCCCCTTCCCCGGCATCACCGTGGCCTCGATGGTGAGCAGCTCGCCCCCGAGCTCCGTCCAGGCGAGCCCGGTGGCCACCCCGACCTGGTCCTCGGCCTCGGCGGTCCCGTGCCGGTAGCGCGGCGGCCCGAGCAGCTTCTGCACCCGTCGTGCACCGATGGTGAAGGTCTTGTCCTTCCCCTCCCGGATCACCTCGCGGGCGGTCTTGCGGAAGAGGCTGGCGATCTCCCGCTCCAGCGAGCGCACCCCGGCCTCCTTGGTGTACCGGTGGATGAGGAGCTGGAGCGCCTCCTTCTTCACCTCGACGGCCACGTCGGCGAGGCCGTTGGCCTCGCGCTGCCGGGGCACCAGGTAGCGGTGGGCGATGGAGAGCTTCTCCTGGTCGGTGTACCCGGCCAGGCGGATGATCTCCATGCGGTCCTGAAGGGGCAGCGGGATGCCCGACATGGTGTTGGCGGTGCAGACGAAGAGCACCTTGGAGAGGTCGTAGTCGAGGTCGAGGTAGTGGTCGACGAAGGTGGCGTTCTGCTCCGGGTCGAGCACCTCGAGCAGCGCCGCCGAGGGGTCGCCCCGGAAGTCGGTGGACATCTTGTCCACCTCGTCGAGGAGCACCACCGGGTTCGACGACCCGGCCTTGCGGATCGACTGTAGAATTTTCCCCGGCATGGCCCCGATGTAGGTGCGCCGGTGGCCGCGGACCTCGGCCTCGTCCCGCACGCCGCCCAGGCTGATGCGCACGAAGCGGCGCCCCATGGCACGGGCGATGGAGCGCGCCAGCGAGGTCTTCCCCACTCCGGGCGGCCCCACCAGGCAGAGGATGGGCCCCTTGATCTTCGAGACCAGCGCCTGCACGGCCAGGTACTCGAGGATGCGCTCCTTCACCTTCCGCAGGCCGTGGTGGTCCTCGTCGAGGACCTTCTCGGCCTCGGCCACGTCGAGCTTGTCCTCGGTGACCTCGGCCCAGGGCAGCGACAGGATCCAGTCGATGTAGTTCCGGACCACCGTGGCCTCGGCGCTCATCGGGCTCATCATCTTGAGCTTCTTCAGCTCCTTGCGGCACCGGACCGTGGCTTCCTTCGACATCCGCTTGTCGCGGATCTTCTCCTCGAGCTCCTGGATCTCGTTCTTGAACTCGTCGCGATCGCCGAGCTCCTTCTGGATCGCCTGCATCTGCTCGTTGAGGTAGTACTCCTTCTGCGACTTCTCCATCTGCTTCTTCACGCGGGTGCGGATCTTGCGCTCCACCTGCAGGATCTCGATCTCCCCCTGCATGAGCTCGAAGAGCTTCTCGAGCCGCGCCCGCGGCGAGGCGGTCTCCAGGATCGACTGCTTGTCGTTCAGCTTGAGCGAGAGGTGGGCGACGATGGTGTCGGCGAGCCGGCCCGGGTCGTCGATGGTGGCCACGCTGGCGAGCATCTCCGGCGGGATCCGCTTGTTCAGCTTGACGTAGGCCTCGAAGGTCGTCTGCACCTGCCGGAGCAGGGCCTCGAGCTCCACGTCCCGCTCGACCTCCTCGTCGAGCTCCTCGACCTGCACCTCGTGGAACTTCTCCTGGGGCACGAGCGAGAGGAGCCGCACCCGCCGCTTGCCCTCGACGAGCGCCTTCACGGTGCCGTCGGGCAGCTTGAGCAGCTGGATGATGGTGGCCAGCGAGCCGACCGGGAAGAGGTCGTCGAAGCCGGGCTCGTTGGTCTTGGCCTTCTTCTGCGCGGCCAGGACCACGGTCTTGTCCTTGCCCATGGCGTCCTCGAGGGCGGCGATGGACTTCTCGCGGCCGACGAAGAGGGGCACGACCATGTGCGGGAAGACGATGATGTCCCGCAGGGGAAGGAGCGGCAGGGTGTGGACGCGAGGGCCCTTCTTGCCCTCGTCGTTCCTGTTGAAGATGGCCAAGGGACGACCTCCGATCCCCCTGTTCTACCACCGGAGGGAGGGACGCACCCGTTCCTGGACCCATCGGGAACCGGTGAAAATGGGTGTTCCTTGTGGGCCCGGACGGGGCGGGATAGAACCGCGCGGAATGGCCGCCTTCGACGATATCGCCGCCCGGTTCCGGGAGGCCGAGTGCGGCCGCGCCGCGCGGATCCCCACCCCCTTCGGGCCACGCCTCCTCCACCCCGCCGACGGGACGGCCACCGGCCACCACCTCGACTTCGTGGAGCGCTGGGTCGACGCGCTCCGCCCCCTGTACGCCAACACCCACACCGCGGTCTCCACCACCGGCCGGGTGATGAACGGGCTGCGCGAGCAGGCCCGCGCCCAGGTCGCACG
>JBAXVO010000395.1:0-2874 GCA_037129355.1 Deltaproteobacteria bacterium
CCTCGGTGACGCGGAGTCGAATCGGGACCCGTGACCCGGCCCCGGCGCGGGACGGGAAGTCGACGAACTCGACCAGCACCTCGCCCCGCCCCTTCTGCAGGGCCGGGTCGGGCAGCGCCTCGGCCGCGAAGCAGTGGAGGACACGCGGGTTGTCGAGGAGGAAGGCGACGTCGTAGCGGCCGGACACCGGGAGGCGGACCATGCCCGTGTACACCCCCGGCTCGATCTCCTTCAGGCTCCGGTCGACGACGGTCGCGGCGGCGACGCGGTGGCCGTAGCCGCCGTAGCTGCCCATGGGGGCGTTCATGCCCTCCATGTAGAAGTAGGTGTTCCCGTCCGCGGGGCTCGCCACGAAGACCGCCGCCTCGGTGTTGGCCTGGGCCACCGCGTCGGCGACGGAGAGCTCGCCCGCCTCCGACGGGGCCACCGTGCCGGCCCCGAATCCCTGGACGATGGGGGTCCTGCCCTCGCCCAGGCTCTGGAGGTTCACCATCTTCACCTGGGGTGAGTCGAGCAGCCGGACGTAGGCGAAGGCCCGGCTCACGATCACCTGGTAGGGACTTCCCTCCACGGGGATGGCGTGGACGAGCGCGTTCCCGGTCGCGTCGAAGACGTGGACCATCCGCTCCGCCGGGTTCACCACGAAGCCCCAGCGGCCGTCCTGCGAGAGGCGCATGGGGCCGAGCCCGGGGCGAGCCTGCATGCGCCCCACCACCTCGAGCCGGACCGGGTCGATGGCCGTCACCGTCCCTGCCTTCCCGTCGGCGACGTAGACCGTGCGGGAGAGCGGCGAGGTGGCGATGGCGAGCGGGAGCGGGCCGGTGGCGAGGACCTTCACCTTCCGGAGCGTCGCCACGTCGACCGCCGTCACCGTTCCGTCCTCGCGGTTGGTGACGAAGGCGGTGGCGCCGTCCGGCGCGAAGGCGATCTCGTGGTGGCCGCGCCCGGTGGCGACGGAGCCCGCCCGCTCGAGGGTGCCGGTGTCGAGCACGGTGACGCCGCCCCGCCCCGCCTCCGCGGAGTCGTTCGCCACCCAGAGGTAGCGCCCGTCGGGCTGGAGCGCGACGCGCAGGGGCTCGGGGCCTGCCGGCACCGAGGCGGCGAGCCGGAAGGTCTCGGTGTCGATGACCGCCACCTCGCCCGCCCGGGGCAGGGAGACGTAGAGCCGCCGGCCGTCGCGGCTGCGGGTCCAGTCCCCGCCCGGTCGCTTCAGGAGCACGCTGGCGAGGAGGCTGGTGTTCCCGGTCATGCTCACCACCGGGTCGATGATCGAGATGCTGGCGTCCCGGTTCAGGAGCACGAGGTAGTAGCTGTTCAGGTCCACGAGCGGGCGGATGCCCACGCTGCCCTGGAGGTAGAGCGACACCTTGTCCTTGCAGGCGCGGTCCTGCCCGGGTTTCCCGGCCACCACGCCGGCCATGTCCATCCAGGCAGCCGGCTTGAGGCCCGGGACCGGGCGCCCGGTCGACACGTCGGTCATCCGGAAGCGCACCTCCGCGAGGTCGCCCTCGCGGACCGCCCCAGGCTCGCCGGAGCGGGTCAGCGTGAAGTCGATGGCGACCCCGTCGCGGACGGCCCGGCGCTCACCGTCGGAGGGCGCCGGCGTGGGCGGAGGGACCTCGGCCCGGGCGGCAGGGACGACGGCGACGATCATCGCCGCCACCGCCGCCGCCGCCCAGCGACCCCTCCCGCAGATCGTCGTCGGTTTGCTCACGGTGTCGCGCGCAGGATGCCCCAGACCCCGGCGAGGCTGCCGAAGCCGGTGCGGTCCATGAGCAGGTAGTCGCCGGGAACGGCGAAGGTCCCGCCCACCTTGGGGAGCCGGATCGTGAAGTGGGAGGCTGGCTGCAACTGGTCCTGGGCGCCCATGTAGAGGCTCGGGCCATAGTCCCCGATGCTCCGCGACGCCACCTCCATGGGGCCGATCCCGGTGCTGCCCGCGCTGGTGACGGCGGTGCCCGAGATGGTCGGGTAGAAGCCGGTCGGATTGCAGTTGCCGGGGATGCCCAGGTAGCTCGACGGGCACACGTACGGGGTGCGCTGCCAGACGTGGCCGTGCAGCGTCATCACGCCGGCGCGGTTCGCCCCGGTGGGCTCGAGCAGGTGGATGCGGGCCTCGGTGCCGGCCTTGGCGGTGAAGACCGAGGCGGAGGGATCGCCTCCGACGAGGCCGTTCGAGTAGGCGTCGCCGGCGTTGCTCACGGTGCGGAAGCTGTTCGGGCCGGTGAACGCGGTGTTGGGCGGGAGGCCGAAGCGGAACCAGAGCGGGTCGGACCGGTAGTTCATGGCCATCTCGCCCGAGTCCTCCGCGTCCTCGGCCACCGAGAACTCGGCGGCGATCTGCTCCACCGGCTCCCCGTCGCCGTAGCGGTGGCTCATGCCCTTCTGGATCACGGCCACGAAGTCGCGGAAGGTGCCGTTCACCGTGGCCGAGACGCGCGTCTCCCGGCAGCGCGGGTTCTTGGCCGCGGTGGCCGGCGTGACCTTGCTGCAGTCGACCGGGGCGCCCCCGGCCTGGTTGTCCTGCACGTAGTCGGTCTCCGACCAGGTGGCGCCCTGTGGCAGGACCACCAGCGCGCCGCCCAGCCCCTTCTGCCCGTGCTTCACCGGATCGGAGGGCATGAGGTTCGTGCCGCCGAACTCCACCGGCGTCGCCACCAGGTTGAACGAGCTGGAGCTCGCCGGCGCCAGGCTCACGTCGCCCGCGTACCACTTGTAGGAGACCGAGGTGCCCGGAGCGGCGGTGTTGGCGTTGGGGTTCGAGCCCACCACGATGCCGGTGTCCTGGCGGACGTTGTGGGCGACCAGCGCCGGCCGGATGCCCACGTAGGCGGACGGGCGCACGTCGTTGTTGTTGAAGGTGATGAGGTCGCC
>JBAXVO010000396.1:0-2864 GCA_037129355.1 Deltaproteobacteria bacterium
ACCGCGGAGCGTGCGATGCCGATGGTGGTGGCCTGGTTCAGGGCTCCGGGCGGAATGACGACCTGCACGCCGTCCGGCCCGGTGAGCGTGCCGCCCGCGGGACCGATCACGGCAGTGGCCGACGTGGCCGCGTCGCCACCCCCGCTCCCGCACGCGGCGAGCCCCAGCGAGCAGAGGATGCCGACGGTCCATCGGACCCCGGCCATCCTCCGTTCCCGCCACGTGCTCCCGTGTCCGGGTGGTGCCGCGACACCGAGCGGGGAGGCAGCGTGGCGAGTGACTGGTGGCATTCGGTCTCCTGGTAGGGATTGCCGGGGTTCGTTCCCGTGTGGCGCAGGTGAGTAGACAAGAGGCGCGGCCATCCATGACGGTCGCCAGCCAGAGGTTCAAGTCTCGTTTCACCAACCGAGAACGTTCGTCGGGTGGCGCGGCGGAGAAGGCTCCTCCGCCGTCCCGCGATCGGGTGACGGCGTCGGGATTCCGGCCGTCACGGAGCGTCAATGTCGAGGTAAGCGAACGCTTTCCGGGCCGACGGGTCCCGCCACGTCCAGGAGAGGGCGCCTATCCCTCGTCCGGCACCGGCTCGAGCGCCACGAGCTGCGCCCCCTCCGGCACGATCGCTCCCGGGGCGAAGTGAACCGCCGCGACCTTCCCGTCGCGCGGGGAGACCACGGTGTGCTCCATCTTCATGGCTTCGAGCACGAGCAGCGGCGCCCCCTTCTTCACCTCGGCGCCGGGCTCCACCATCACCGCCACCACCTTGCCCGGCATCGGGGCGACGAGGCTTCCCCCGCCCACGTCCCGCTCCTCGGCGGCATCGGGATCGTGGAGCGCGAGCCGGTGCCCCCGCCCCTGGATCATGATCACCCGGTCGACGCCGCTGCGGACGACGGTGGCGCGCACGCGAGCTCCGCCCACGTCGGCCACCACCTCGTCGAGGCCGTTGCGGGAGCCCCGCACCTCGACCTTCCCGCCGGGCAACTCGAGCAGCATCGATCCCGGGCGGTAGTGGGTCACCACCCGCACGAGCTTCCCGTCGTCCACGAAGGTGAGGACGTGGTGGGAGTCGGCGTTGAGGCGCCAGCCGTCGGTCCGGTTCCAGGGGGAGTGCGGGTCGGCGGAGGCCCGGGCGGCCCGCTCGGCATCGGCGGTGCGCCGCAGGACCTCGTCCAGGCAGGCCACCGCGAGCACGGTGTCGCTCGCCGCTCCCGGTTCACCGAACAGGTCGGCGCGGTGGCGCTCGATGAAGCGGGTGTCGAGGTCGGCGGCCTGGTAGGCGGGATGGGCCGCGACCGCCCCGAGGAAGGCCAGGTTGGTGGTGACGCCCACCACCTGGTACCCGGCGAGCGCGCCGCGGAGCCGGCGCACGGCGGCGGCGCGGCTCGTGTCCCAGACCACCAGCTTCGCGATCATCGGGTCGTAGTGGATGGTGACCTCGTCCCCCTCGCGGACGCCGGTGTCGATGCGAACGTGGGTGGATTCGCGCGGGGGGCGGAGGTGGTCGAGCCGGCCGATGGAGGGGAGGAAGTCGCGCGACGGGTCCTCGGCGTAGACGCGGGCCTCGATGGCGTGGCCGGTGATGGAGAGCGCCTCCTGAGCGGCCGGGAGGGGCTCGCCGGCAGCGACGCGGAGCTGCCACTCCACGAGGTCCTGCCCGGTGATCATCTCGGTGACCGGGTGCTCCACCTGGAGCCGCGTGTTCATCTCCATGAAGAAGAAGCTGCCGTCCTCGTCGAGCAGGAACTCGACGGTGCCGGCTCCCACATATCCAATGGCCCGGGCGGCGGCGACGGCGGCCCGACCCATGGCCGCGCGGGTCTCGGCGGCGAGCCCCGGCGCCGGCGCCTCCTCGAGGACCTTCTGGTGGCGTCGCTGGATGGAGCAGTCGCGCTCGAAGAGGTGCACGGCTCCGCCCAGGGTGTCGGCGAAGACCTGGACCTCGACGTGGCGCGGCCGGGCCAGGTAGCGCTCGAGCAGGACGCGGTCGTCACCGAAGGAGGCGAGCGCCTCCCGCTTCGCACCGGCCAGCGCGGCGGCGAACGAGAGAGCGTCGGGCACCGCCCGCATGCCCTTGCCCCCGCCACCGGCGGTGGCCTTCACGAGCACGGGCCATCCGATCCGCTCCGCCTCGCCGAGGAGCCGGTCCGGGGACTGGTCCTCCCCGTGGTACCCGGGAACGAGCGGGACGCCGGCCTGCTCCATGATCCGCTTGGCGGCGCTCTTCGAGCCCATGGCCCGGATGGCGGCGGGAGGGGGGCCGATGAAGGTGACGCCGGCGGCGGCGCAGGCCTCGGCGAACCCGGCGTTCTCGGAGAGGAACCCGTAGCCGGGGTGGACCGCCTGGGCGCCGCTCTTGACGGCCACCTCGACGATGGCGTCGCCCCGGAGGTAGCTCTCCCGCGCCGGGGCCGGCCCGATGCGGTAGGCCTCGTCGGCCAGGGCGACGTGGCGCGCCCCCTCGTCGGCGTCGGAGAAGACCGCCACGGTGCGGATGCCCAGGCGCTGCGCCGTCCGGATGACGCGGCAGGCGATCTCGCCGCGGTTCGCGACCAGGATCTTGTCGAACATGGGCACCCCTACATCCGGAAGACGCCGAAGGTGGTGGGCTCGATGGGCGCGTTGAGCGCCGCCGAGAGCCCCAGGCCGAGCACGGTCCGCGTCTGGGCGGGGTCGATGATCCCGTCGTCCCAGAGCCGGGCGCTGGCGTAGTACGGGTGGCCCTGGGTCTCGTACTGCTCGCGGATGGGGGCCTTGAAGCGCTCCTCCTCCTCGCGCGGCCAGGTCTCGCCGCGCGCCTCCATGGCGTCCCGCTTCACCTGGGCGAGCACGCTGGCGGCCTGCTCGCCGCCCATGACCGAGATGCG
>JBAXVO010000397.1:0-2860 GCA_037129355.1 Deltaproteobacteria bacterium
ACGACGCGCAGCCGGAGGTTCCGGGCGGCCTCGCGCTGGATGTAGCTCGTCGCGGCGGCGAGCCCCTCCATGGTCTTCTTGCGGACCGGCTCCTCGCCGTGGACCGAGACGAAGACGGTCACCTCCCGCAGGTCGGGCGACATCTTGGCCCCGGTCACGGTGATGAACCCCACCACGCGGGGATCCTTCAGCCCGCGGGCCAGGATCGCCGACACCTCGTGACGGAACTCCTCGGCCACCCGGGCCGGACGGTCATGGGCCATTGTCGTCCTCCTCCGCGTCCGCCAGCGTACGCCAACCGCCCCCCAGGTCACCGCCGAACGGGACGATCTCCATCTCCCGGTCGGTGATGAGCACCTGACCCCCGTGGACGTTGCCCACGAAGCCGGTCACCTTGTCGAGCAGCTCGTTCACGAAGGCGTGGTCGTTCCCCACCGCGGCGACGCCCACCACCGAGCGCTGCCAGGTGTCGTTCTCCCCCACCTCGGCGATGGCCACCGGGTAGCGGGCCCGCACCCGGTCGAGCGCGGACCGCAGCAGGTGGCGCTTCGACTTGAGCGAGCCCGGCTCGGGCAGGTACAGGGTGAGGCGGAGGATGCCCACGAACATCGCGCGCTCCCCGCCGGCGCCCCGCTAGTCCAGCGAGGGCCGGATCTCCTCGAGCTCGTAGGCGTCGAAGACGTCTCCCACCTTGAAGTCGGTGTAGTTCTCGATCCCGATGCCGCACTCGAAGCCGGCCTGGACCTCCTTCACGTCGTCCTTGATCCGGCGGAGCGAGGCGACCTTCCCGGCGTGGACCACCTTGCGCTCGCGCAGCACGCGAACGTGGGCGCCGCGCTTGATGACGCCCTCGGTGACCGCCGAGCCGGCGATGGTGCCGGCCCGCGGGATGTTGAAGATGGCCCGGACCTCGGCCTTGCCGAGCGGCTTCTCCTTGATGATCGGATCGAGGAGGGCGACCATCTCCTCGCGGATGGTGTCGGCCGCCTCGTAGATGATGTTGAAGAGCAGGATCTTCACGCTCTGCTGGCTGGCGATCTGGTCGACCTTGGTCTCGGGCTTGGTGTTGAAGCCCACGATGATCGCCTTGCCGGCCGCCGCGGTGAGGACGTCGGACTCGGTCACGGCGCCCACGCCGGAGTCGAGCACGTTGACCTTCACCTTGCGGGTGCTGAGCTTGGTGAGCGCCTGCGAGACCGCCTCGGAGGAACCCTGGACGTCGGCCTTGACGACGACGTTCAGCTCCTTGGCCCCGCCCGGCTTGCTCTTCGCGAAGAGGTCCTCGAGCGTGGCCCGCTTCATCGAGCCGAGCTCCTTGGCCCGGGCCTTCTCGGCGCGGTGCTCGGCGACCTCCTTGGCCGACTTCTCGTCGGAGACGACGTTGAAGTCGTCGCCGGCGGTGGGGACGCCCGACAGGCCGAGCACCTCCACCGGGTAGCCGGGGGGAACCGCCTTCACCTGCTCGCCGCGCTCGTTCATCATGGCGCGGACGCGGCCGTGGTGGATGCCGGTGACCAGGGCGTCGCCGACGCGCAGCGTGCCGTCCTGCACCAGGACGGTGGCCACCGGGCCACGCCCCTTCTCCAGCTTGGCCTCGATGACCACGCCGGCGGCGATGGCCTCGGGGTTCGACTTGAGGTCGAGCACCTCGGCCTGCAGCGCGATGTACTCGAGCAGCTCGGGGAGACCCTGCTTGGTGCGGGCCGACACCGGCATCATGATGGTGGTGCCGCCCCACTGCTCGGGGACCATCTCGTACTCGGTGAGCTGCTGCATGACGCGCTCGGGCTGGGCGCCCGGCTTGTCCGCCTTGTTGATGGCGACCAGGACGGTGACCTTGGCTTCCTTGGCGTGCTTGATGGCCTCGATGGTCTGGGGCATCACGCCGTCGTCGGCGGCCACCACCAGCACCACCAGGTCGGTGACCTGGGCGCCGCGCTGCCGCATGGCCGTGAAGGCCTCGTGACCGGGGGTGTCGAGGAAGGTGATGGGACCGTGGGTGGTCTGCACCGAGTAGGCGCCGATGTGCTGGGTGATGCCGCCCGCCTCACCGCCGGCCACGTCGGCCTTGCGGATGGCGTCGAGCAGCGAGGTCTTGCCGTGGTCGACGTGACCCATGACGGTGACCACCGGCGGACGGTTGACGAGCTTCGACTCGTCGACCACCACGTCGGGGATGAACTCCTCGACCTCGAAGCCCTGCTTCTCGACGGTGAACCCGAACTCGGTGGCCAGGACCGCGGCGGTGGCGGCGTCGACGAGCTGGTTGATGGTGGCCATCGTCCCGGACGCCATCAGCTTCCGGATGAGGTCGGACGCCTTCACGCCCATGGCCTGCGAGAGGGCCGAGACGCTGATGGCCTCCTCGAGCCGGATCACCTTCTTGTGCTCGGCGCGCTCGGTCACCTGCGTCTTCTGTCCCTTCTTGGTCGGCTTCTTCTTCTTGCCGCGGACCGGCACGAAGGAACGGTCGGTCATCGCCGTCTGGAGCAGGTCCTTCGGGGTGAGCGCCTTGACGGCCTCGTCGGCCGGGCGCCCGGTGCCGCGGCGCTTCTTGTCCTTCGAGACGTCGATGAACTCGCGCTCGCGCCCCAGGCTGCCCGGGACCACCTTCAGCTCGCGGACCTCGCCGAGCGCCCGGGGACCGGGAGCGGCGGGGAACGACGTGCGGGTGCCGGAAGGCGGCGTGACCCGGCGGACCGGGGTGGTGGGGCGGGAGATGACCACCGCCTGCGTGGAGGTGGGACGGATGGAGCGGGGGTCGGGGCGGTGCACCGTCGGCGGGGCCCCGACGGGAGTGCCGGCCGGAGTGCCGGGCCGGGCCACGGGGGCGTGCGGCAGGTGCGCCGGCGGATGGGCC
>JBAXVO010000398.1:0-2849 GCA_037129355.1 Deltaproteobacteria bacterium
CTCCCGACGCCCTGTCCAGGATCGAGGCCGGGCGCGACGTCTACGACCTCGCGTTGTCGGTCGGCGGGGCCGGAGGCGTCGCCATGGTCGAGGCGGGGAGGGACGTGGTGCTTCACCTCTCCGGGTCGGACGTTTCCGCCTCGAACCGGGGCCGGATCGTCGGGTCCGGCGATCCCTCGCGGGGCAACGCGCGCGGATCCGACCTCTACATCGTCGCTGGGCGAGGCGGCGGGGTCGATCTCGAAGGTTTCGCGGCGACGTACCTCGACCCGGAGAACGCCCGGGGGGTGGTGCGCACCTACCTGCCCGAGCTCCGCGACTACATGAAGAAGATCGGGGTGGAAGCACCGTACGACACGGCGCTGGTCGCCGCCTTTCGCGGGCTGCCCGCCTCCCGGCGCGAGGTCTTCCTCGACCGGGTCTTCTTCACCGAGCTCCGGGAGACCGGGATCGACTACAACGACGCGGCAGGTCCCCGCTTCCACAGCTACGACCGCGGGTTCCTCGCCACGTCGCTCCTCTTCCCCCGGGATCCGGCCACCACGCCCACGGGCGGGCTCGGGAGCGTGCTGCTCGACGGCAAGGTGGTGGAGACCCAGGCGAGCGGTGACATCAACGTGCTCGCCCCCTACGGACGGATCGCGGTCGGCACCGAGCTCACCGACCCCGGCGGTCGGGGCGGCATCGTCACCCGCCGCGGTGGCAGCATCCGCATGATGGCCGACCAGAACATCGACCTCTTCACCTCCCGGGTGTTCACGCTCCAGGGGGGCGACATCCTCATGTGGACCTCGGACGGGAGCATCACCGCGGGGGCCGGCTCCAAGACCTCCGTCTTCTACGCGCCGCTCCGGTACACCATCAGCGCGGACGGCGTCCTCCAGATCGATGCCTTCGGCCTCCAGACTGGCGCCGGCATCGGCGTGCTCGACGCCCTGCAGAACGCCGGGGACCGGCCGCGCAGCCGCCTCGACCTCATCGCGCCGAAGGGCGAGGTGAACGCAGGGGACGCCGGCATCCGGGTGGTGGGGGACCTGAACATCGCGGCCCAGGTGGTGGTGGGCATGGAGAACATCCAGGTCTCCGGTTCCTCGCAGGGTGTTCCCAAGGTGGACGCACCGAACATCGGGGCGCTCACGAGCGCCTCGCAGGTGGCCCAGGCCTCGACCCGCGAGGGGGTGGGGCCGGAGGCGACGGCGAGAGCCCGCGTCGCCGACCTGCCGTCGCTCATCACCGTCGAGCCGGTCGGCTACGAGACGAAGAAGGAGGACGAGGAGGCCAACTGACCTGGCCATGAGGGAGGAAGTGGGCTACACCACCACAAAGACAGGGAGATATCTGGGGTTCCCCGGTCACCCTGGGTTGGGGACCACACAGGGCTAACCGGCCATTGCCGCTCCGATCCGGGGCGGCACCCTTCGTGCGACGGAGTCCGTCAGCACCGGAGGGATGCCCGTGAAGACCCCGAACGCCTGGATCGTCGCCGTCGCCGTCCTGATCGTCGCCTGCGGTGGGTCGCCCGCGGAACAGCAGGCCGCGGGGGTCGGCTCGTCCCCGGCCAGCGGGGCCGCTGGCGTCCCCGACCCCGCCGCCGCCTGGGTGGGAACCTACGTCGGGACGATGACCCTCCCGTACGGTTCCATCACTTACACCCTCCCGGTCCGGGTCGCGGTCGAGAACCCCAGCCCGGGCATCGTCCGGGTACCCGTCCGGGAGATGTGCCCGTCGGTGGACCACGTCGACTTCGAGCCACCCGAGGCGCTCCTGATCGCGGTCGCCGAGCCGGGCGCCTGGTCGTTCTCGCTGCCGACCGGCGAGCACGTGCGTCTAGGGTCTGTCCACCCGCGCTTCGACGCGGAGGGGAAGACCCTCACGATCGCGTTCCATGGCGTCGTGGACGGAAGGGATCTAGAATGGAACTTCGTGGGAACGCGGTGAAGGTCCACCCGCACACCAGACATCGAGCCATGGCGACTCGCGAGAGTTTCTTCGAGTGCATCTTCAATCCCGACGGGAACGAGTATCGTTTCCACGTTCGGGCGTGGAACGCACGCGAGGCGGAGGAGCACATCAAGGCTTCCCTCCGCGACAACGGCGTTCGGGAGAACGGCGCGCTGCTCATCCGCGACCGGAAGGGCGCGGAGCTGCTCCGTTCCACCTACGCCTTCGACTTCGCCTAGCCGGTACCGCTCGCCGCGATCCCGGAAGGCCGGTCTCCGCTCTCAGGCGACGGTTCGCGCAGGGGCCCGCACGGCCCGGGTGACGATCTCGAGCGCCCCCGCGAAGCGCGAGTCGTCGTCCCTGCCGTCGACGAGGAGGAATTGCCGCAGGTCCTCCGCGGGCAGGTCGGGCGCGATCGACGCCTCGGGCCCCGCCCGGTAGTTCGCCAGCGTGCGCACGAGCAGGAGCCGATCGGACGGATGGTCCAGGATGGACAGGGCTTCGCGGTGCGGCAGCCAGGCCACCTCGTCGACCTCGTCGTCGATCTCCACCGCTCCCTCCTCCACGAGTCCCATGTGCCAGTAGAGGACCAGCTTGGGACGCTGCCGGTTCACGAAGAGCTTCGCTCCGGCGAAGGCGTGGATCACCGCGGAGCATCCCGTCTCCTCCGCGACCTCGCGGAGCGCCGCGCTCCGCCACCGCTCCCCGGCGTCGAGCCGTCCCTTGGGGAGGCTCCAGTCGCCCTGGCGTCGTCGGTGGACGACGGCAACTCGTCGCCCCGTCGGCGTCTCGCGCCAGAGGATCCCGCCGGCCACGCGTGTCAGCTTCACGAGGCCGACGATGATCCCTCCGGGAGTGAAGAGCCAGTTCCACGCGCACCCCGGCGAGACATGTTGCCCGCCCGTCAC
>JBAXVO010000399.1:0-2809 GCA_037129355.1 Deltaproteobacteria bacterium
TCCTTGTAGGCGGCGTAGCTCCCGGTGCGGCAGGCGTGCTGGAGACGGTGGACCGTCTCGGGGTTGAAGAGGTGGTACTCGCCGTCGGCGCGGTACTGGTACTGGCCGCCGGTGCCCAGCGTGGTGTGGCGGATGGCGCGCGGCGGGTAGGCGCGGTAGTGGCGCTCCTTCACCTCGCGGGCCACCACGTCGATGCCAACGCCACCGATGCGGCTCGAGGTCCAGGTGAAGTACTCGTCGATGAAGTCCTGGTTCAGCCCCATCGCCTCGAAGACCTGGGCGCCGTGGTAGCTCTGGATGGTGGAGATCCCCATCTTGGAGAGGACCTTCACGATGCCCTTGTTGACGGCCTTGATGTACTTCTTCTCTGCCTTGTCGGCCGGCCCGGGGATGACCCCCTGGCGCACCTGGTCGTGGATGGTCTCGAAGGCCAGGTAGGGGTTCACGGCGCTGGCGCCGTAGCCGATGAGCAGCGCGAAGTGGTGCACCTCGCGGGGCTCGCCCGACTCGACGACGATGCCCACCCGGGTCCGGGTGCCCTCCCGCAGGAGGTGGTGGTGCACCGACGACACCGCGAGCAGCGCCGGGATGGGCGCGTCCCACTCGTCGTGGCCCCGGTCGGAGATGACGAGGAGGTTGTGCCCCTCGGCGATGGCCTCGGAGGCCTGCACCTGCATGTTCTCGATGGCCTTGCGCAGGCCCGCGCCGCCGTCGGCGACCGGGAAGAGGGCCGGGATGGTGATGGAGCGGAAGCGGCGGCTCGCCGGCCCGCCGTCGAGGACGCGGATGCGCTCCAGGTCCTCGTTGGTGAGGACCGGGGTGGGGACCTCGAGCTGGTGGCAGGACTCGGGCGTGGGCTCGAGGAGGTTCCGCTCCGGGCCGACGGCCGTCTCGATGCCCATGATGATCTCCTCGCGGATGGCGTCCACGGGAGGGTTGGTCACCTGGGCGAAGAGCTGCTTGAAGTAGCCGTAGAGCAGCTGCGGCTTCTCGGAGAGCACCGCCAGCGGCGTGTCGGTGCCCATCGACCCGAGCGGCTCGCTGCCGGTCGTGGCCATGGGGTTGATGATGACCTTCAGGTCCTCGGCGGTGTAGCCGAAGGTCTCCTGCCGGCGCAGCACCGTCTCGTGATCCGGCTCGTGGACCGAGGGGGGCGAGGGCAGGTCCTCGAGCTTCACCAGGTGCTGCTTCAGCCACTCGGCGTAGGGCTCGGCGGCGGCGATCCGCTGCTTCAGCTCGTCGTCGGAGACGATGCGCTTCTCGCGCGTGTCGACGAGGAACATCCGGCCCGGCTGCAGGCGCCCCTTCTGCTTCACGTTCTCGATGGGGATGTCGAGGACGCCCACCTCGGAGGCCATGACCACGAGCCCGTCGTGGGTGACGTAGTAGCGGGCCGGGCGCAGGCCGTTGCGGTCGAGGGTGGCCCCGACCACCTCGCCGTCGGTGAAGGCGATGGAGGCCGGGCCGTCCCAGGGCTCCATGAGGCAGGAGTGGAACTCGTAGAAGGCCTTCTTCTCCGGGCTCATCGACTCGTGCTTGGCCCAGGGCTCCGGGACCATCATCATCATGGCGTGCGGCAGCGAGCGCCCGGAGAGGTGCAGGAGCTCGAGCACGTTGTCGAACATGGCCGAGTCGGAGCCGTCGGTGTCGACGACGGTGAGGACCTTCTTCAAGTCCGCGCCGAAGAGCTTCGACGCCATCTGGCTCTGCCGGGCGTGCATCCAGTTGATGTTCCCGCGCAGGGTGTTGATCTCGCCGTTGTGGGAGATGAACCGGTACGGGTGGGCGCGGGACCAGCTGGGGAAGGTGTTGGTGGAGAACCGGGAGTGGACCATGGCGATGGCGGACGCCATCTCTGGATTTGACAGGTCCGGGTAGAACTCGCGCAGCTGCCCGGCGTTGAGCATCCCCTTGTAGACGAGGGTGCGGCAGGAAAGGCTCGCCACGTAGAACTCGCGCCGGCCCGGGATGTTGGAGCGCAGGATCGACTTCTTGGCCATGCGGCGGATCACGTAGAGCTTCCGCTCGAACGCCATCACGTCGTCGGCCACCGCGCCGGCTCCCACCAGCAGCTGCCGGATCACCGGCTGGCTGGCCTTGGCCATGTCACCCAGCGTGGAGGAGTCGTACGGGACGTCGCGCCACCCCAGGACGAGCTGCCCCTCGGCCCGGACCGCCTCCTCGAGCTTCCGCTCGCAGGCGGCCCGGCTCGGGGCGTCGGAGGGCAGGAAGACCATGCCGGCGGCGTAGCGCCCGGCGCGGGGGAGCTCGACCCCGAGCCGGCTGGCCTCCTTGCGGAGGAAGGCGTCGGGGTTCTGGAGGAGGATTCCGGCGCCGTCGCCGGTGTTCTTCTCGGCGCCCGCCGCGCCGCGGTGCTCGAGGTTCACGAGCACCTGGAGGGCCTGCTGTACGATGGCGTGCGACTTCCGCCCGGCGATGTCCACCACGAAGCCGAAGCCACAGGCGTCGTGCTCGTTCGCGGGGTCGTAGAGACCCTGCTTCTCCGGTAGCCCCGTCGTCATCTCGCCTCTCACCCTCGGAAAACCCTTGTCGCGAGGCCCGTATGCCGCGCGGCGGACCGCGCAGTTTCCCCGATCGCGACGCGATGGGTCAAGGGTCGAGGGGCCCGGAACGGGTCGGCCGGAAGGGGGATTCATCGCGCGCCGACACCCACACGTCGGGCGGAGGTGGGCTCATCCCGGAGATGTAGCTCGCTGTGCGGTGATGAAGGCAAAAAACCCTGCCTCTTCAAGGGCTTACGCGGTGACGCGAGAAGCCATACCTTGTCCTTGGATGGCTCGTCACCCGG
>JBAXVO010000004.1:0-41925 GCA_037129355.1 Deltaproteobacteria bacterium
CCGCGACGAAGACATCTTTCTGGTCTCCCTTGTTCAGTTTGCGACGGTAGCTGTGGTGGGGGGAATTGTCACGGCCATTGTTCGACCCGAGGTCAACGGCATCGGCCCGATCTCCTGGGGCGCGCTTCTCTACTGCGCCGTCTTTCCGACCGTGGTCTGCTTTACTCTCCAGAACCGCTATCAGCGCTTCACGACCCCCACCCAGGCCGGGCTCATCTACACCCTTGACCCTGTCTGGAGCATGCTGGGCGGGATGCTGGTTCTCGGCGAGCGGTTGACCGTTCGGGAATGGTGCGGCTGCCTTCTGATCCTTGCCGCCGTGGCCGGCCCGCTCCTGGCGCGGTTGATCCGGGAAAGAATATGGCGGGACAGATATCTCGACGCGGTATCGTCAGACGACGTCAAATGAAATTGAGGCCGGATGATGTAAACGGTTTGGTATACCATCGGTGTTTCCCACGCGAGTTTCCATTGACACCCGCTCCGCTGAAAGACTATAGTGTCTTCTTTCCATGGTACCAGCGGCGCCTGCGGTAACGGAATCTGCGAGCCTATGCCCCCCGAAAACGGCAAGAACTTTTCAACATCCTCACTCCGGTTCGGCCGGATACTTTTGGACATTTTTGGCGGCCGTTTTGCCGGCGAGGAGGCCAGCCGGTGGAGCCGTCTTATCTTCCTCATCGTCACCGCCCTCATTCTCAGCGTCCTGATCACCCCTCATCAACAGCTTATTTCCACCACCTACAAGGCCGGAGACATCGCCGGCGCCAGCGTCAGGGCCAACCAGGATTATCTTCTGGAGGATACGCACCTCACGGACCGGAAACGGAAAGAGGCCGAGGTGACCGCACCCCTGGTCTATGCCTTCAACCCGACCGCCGCAGCGGTACTGCGTCAGCGTCTCGGGCTAATCCTGGAACTGGTGAGGCAAGCCAGAGTCTCCCCTGATCTGGAGATGAAGCGGTCGCTGCGGAAGAAGGTTTCCGAGGTTTCCGGCTTCGAGGTCGATGCGGGCGATCTGGAGTCCCTGGCCCGCCTGCACAACGACCAACTAACGGGCGAGATTACCAGGCTCACCAACCAGGTCTATGAACGGCTCATCGTGGGGAACAACGAACGGTTCGCCAATGATCTGCTGCACGGGGTGATCGTAACCGAAGGTCCGCCCGGCGGCGAAGTTCCGCCGCAGAATTACCAGCAGTTCCTGGGAGTAGACGAGGCGCGGCAACAGGTGGAACAGGCAGATCTGCCGGACGGCGGGGACCGGCACGACTTGGCGGTACTCAAAGGGTTCCTGGGGCGGATGATGAAGCCAAATCTGCTCCTCAACCGGGAGGGGTCTGAGAAAAAGCGCATCGAGGCGCGGGACAGCGTCAAACCGGTCATGTTCCAGGTCAAACGGGGAGAGATCATCGTTCGTGAAGGGGAACGAATCCGTGAAGACCAGGCCCAAAAGCTGGCGATGATCTATCAGAGTCGCAGCGGAATCGGCCGGCTCTTCATGGTGCTCGGTGTGTTCGGCCTGACCCTGATCATGCTCATCTTTCCCTACCGGTTCGCCTGCAAGAATATCCGGAAGTTCAACCCCTCCAGCAAAGACCTCCTGCTCCTCACCTACATCACCCTCGGTCTGTTCCTGGGGCTCCGGCTGTCACTGGTGGTCACCTCGGCCATCGGCGGCATGTTTCCGTATATCCATGTCACCGATTATTATTATCTCTTCCCGTTTGCCCTCGGCGCCATGCTTGTCAGGATTCTCATCAACTCGGAAGTGGCGCTGGTCTATACCTCGGTCTGTGCGCTCCTGGCCGGCATCCTGTTCGAAAACAGCCTGGTCATTGTCATCTACGCGCTCATGACCGGCATCGTCATGGCGGGCCGGACCGGCGCCTCCTTCGCCGCCGTCCTGGGCACGATGACGGTCAACTCGGAGGTGGACGCCCTCGAGACCATGAACTTCCCGCCCATGGAGTTCCTGGTCGCGCCGCGCATCCTGGCGATGATCCTGATGATGCCGCTGCTCGTCCTCTACGCCGACCTGTTCGGGATCCTGGGCGGCTACGTGGTGGCGGTGGGGCTCCTCGACC
Source organism: Deltaproteobacteria bacterium (assembly GCA_037129355.1). Lineage (GTDB taxonomy): Bacteria > Myxococcota > Myxococcia > Myxococcales > Anaeromyxobacteraceae > CAIOAK01. Next base: position 2,088 of record JBAXVO010000004.1, read on the forward strand.
TCACGCCGGCCCTCTACCTGACCCAGACCCGGGAGGCGATGACCTTCTCCGACGTCCTGGTCGGGCTGCTCAAGGCCCCCGCCTTCGGGGCGGTGGTGGCGCTGGCCGGAACCTACTTCGGAATGAAGACCGGGCGCACCGCCTCCGCGGTCGGCGTCTCCACCACCCGCGCCGTGGTCTCCGGGATCCTCCTCGTCATCGTCGTCGACGCCATCCTCACGGTCTTCTTCTACGCGGTGAAGCTCTAGCCATGGCCGAGAACCCCTCCGACGCCGACTTCGTCACCGTGGAGGCCATGACCATGGCCTACGGCGCCTTCGTCGTGCAGGAGAACGTCTCCTTCTCGATCCGCCGCGGCTCGGTCTTCGTGGTCATGGGGGACAGCGGCAGCGGCAAGAGCACGCTCATGCGCCACATGATCGGGCTCGACCGTCCGTCGAAGGGGGACGTCCGCTACGCCGGGACCCCCTACTGGAGCTCCACCGAGGCGGAGCAGCGACGCCTGCGCCGGCGCTTCGGGGTCCTCTTCCAGGGCGCGGGGCTGCTCAGCTCGATGACCCTCGCCGAGAACATCTCCCTCCCGCTCGTGCAGCACCTCAAGGTCCCACGGGGCGAGGCCCGGGAGGTGGCGGTGACCAAGCTCGAGCTGGTGGGACTGGGCGGGTTCGAGGACAGCTACCCCTCCCAGGTGAGCGGCGGCATGCGCAACCGGGCCGGCCTGGCCCGGGCCCTCGCCATCGACCCGGACATCCTCTTCCTCGACGAGCCCTCGGCGGGTCTCGATCCGCTCTCGGCGCGCCACCTCGACGACCTCATCCTGGAGCTCCGCTCCAGCCTGGGGACCACCTTCGTCGTGGTCACCCACGAGCTCCCGAGCATCTTCGCCATCGCCGACGACGCCATCTTCCTCGACGGGGAACGCCACCGCATGGTGGCGCACGGCCCCCCCCGGGAGATCGCCGCGACCACGACCGATCCCAAAGTGAAGGCCTTCCTCGAGCGGGGGCAGTATCCATGATGAGAGCAAATCCCAAGGTGGTCGGCGGCTTCATCATCGGCGGGACGCTTCTGCTCCTGCTCGCCATCGCGTCCCTGGTGTCCGGGAAGTTCTTCACCCACAGCACCACCTTCGTGAGCTACTTCCCCGAGTCGGTGCGGGGCCTGCAGATCGGGTCCCCGGTCACCTTCCGCGGCGTGCCGCTCGGCCAGGTGACGGCCATCGAGGCCTTCATGGTCAACAAGGCGGCCGGCATCGACATCGCCGTCACCTACCAGGTGAACCTCGACCGGATCCACGACCCGGCCGGAACGGTGAGCGAGCTCAAGGCCAAGGGGGCGGAGGCGGCGGCGAAGTTCCTCGTCGAGCGCGGGCTCCGCGCCGAGCTCCAGAGCACGAGCCTGGTGACCGGACAGCTCTACATCGACCTCGACTTCCACCCCGACCAGCCCCCCCGGCGGGTCGACTTCCCCACCCCCTACCCCCAGATCCCCACCGCCCCCACCAAGCTCCAGCAGCTGAGCGATCGGGTGGAGAAGTTCGCGAGCGCCCTCTCCGACCTCCCCTTCGAGGAGATCGCGAAGACCCTCAACGAGACGCTGACCGCGTTCCGCGACCTGGCCCGCGCCCCGGAGATCCGCTCCGCGCTCGCGGCGGTGGGCCCGGTGGGCAAGGACCTCTCCCGGACCCTGGGCAACGTCGACAAGCTGGTGAGCGACCTGCGCGGCAAGGTCAGCGAGGCCGACGTGCGGCAGGTGGTCGGCGATCTCCACCGCACCCTCGAGGCCGCCGAGCGAGGGCTGGCCCAGATCCAGCAGACCATCGCCGGCACCTCCGGCGCGCAGCGCGAGCTCTCCCACACCCTCTCCGAGATCAGCCGGGCCGCCGCGGCGGTGCGGGTCCTCGCCGAGTACCTGGAACGAAACCCGTCCTCGATCATCGAGGGCAAGCCTGCCGCGCCCAAGTGAGACCCGCCATGCGCCCCTTCTCCGTGACCCTCGTCGCCGTCGCGCTCGCCACCACGGGCTGCTTCGGGACATCGCCCCCGTCCAAGTTCTTCGTCCTCTCGGCCAGCCCGGCGGCCAACACAGCCGTGCCCTCCACCGGGCCGGAGGGCACGCTGGGCGTCTTCCCCACCAAGGTCGCCGAGTACCTCGACCGTCCGCAGATCGTCACCTTCCTGGGCGACAACTCGGTCGAGATCGACGAGTTCAACCGCTGGGCCGAACCGCTCGGGGCCGGCGTCACCCGGGTGCTCGCGCAGGAGCTCTCCTCGCTGCTCCCCGGCTGGCGCGTGCTCGCCCAGCCCTGGGATCCCGAGGTCCCGGTGCGAAACCGGGTGGTGGTGAACGTCAGCGCGCTGGGCTGGAACAGCCGGGGCGAGGCCCGGCTGGAGGCCAACTGGGCGGTCCTCTCGAACGACGGATCCCAGGCCCTGGCCCGCGGACGGGCGGTCCTGCGGCGCGAGGCGGGCGCCCCGGGAGCGAGCGCCGCGGTGGCGGCGACGAGCGCCCTCGTCACCGATCTCGCCCACGACATCGCCTCGGCCGTCCGGGCCCTGCCCCCGTCGAAGCCCTAGGCGCCCCTCCGGAAGGCTAGCGTCCCCGCAGCACGCGGAGCGCGGCCGCCGGAGCGTCGACCGACAGGAAGAGGCTCACCTGGCTCGCGCTGCGGGCCGTCCCCACGTAGCCGTAGTGGATGTTGATGCCGGCGCCGCCGAGCCGGTCGGCCACCCGGGCCAGCGCTCCGGGGCGGTCGGGGATCCGCACCTCGATGAGCTCGTCGACGGTGGTCTTCCACCCCTGCGCCTCGAAGACCTTCCGGGCCACGGCCGGGCGGTCGACCACCACCCGGACGAACCCCTTCCCGTCCAGGCTGGCCGCCAGGAAGGCCCGGATGTCCACCTTCTTCGCGCCGAGCGCATCGGCGACGGCACCGAGCGTCCCGGGACGGTTCTCGACCCAAGCGGAGATCTGCTTCACCTTTGGCATGAAGGTCCCCTAGCGGGGCGCAGGCCGGATCTCAAGCCCTCAGCGACACGTTCTCGCGACGCCCCTCGCCGAAGAAGGCCTGGAGCTCGGAGCGCCGGGCCAGCGTGTCCTCGTATCCGAGCTCGAGCAGTCGCCCCACGTAGACCGGCTCGAAGGCCAGGTAGGAGAGCAGGTCGGAGCCGCTCTCGCCATGCGCGCCGATCCCCGAGAGCACGTAGCGGAGGAAGCGCGGGAAGCGCCGGTACTGGTCGCCGGCCAGCTGGCCGAGATCGCGGGACGGTCGCAACACCAGCGTGGGGATGGCCTTCAGCCCCTCCCTCCGCTCCGGAGGGATGGCGTCCACCATCCGGTTCACGGCCTCGAGCCGCTCCACGTCGGCCTCGATGGTCTCGAGGAAGACCGCGTTGAGGAGCGTTCCGGCGATCTGCGACGGGGGAAGCGCCTCGCGCCCGGAGGTGGCGCGGGTCGGCTGGAGCTCCGACGGCTCGCGCCAGCGCCGGACCCCGACGACGAGGAGCCGCTCGGCGCCCATGTGGATGGCCGGCGAGAGCGGCGCGGTCATGCGGACGCTCCCGTCCCCGTACCAGACCCCCTGGATGCGCACCGGCGGGAAGAAGATGGGGATGGAGGCCGAGGCCATGATGTGGTCGAGCCGGATCTGGGTGCGGACCCCGACCCGCGTGGCCCTCACCCAGGGCTGGATGTCCTGGGCACCCTCGAAGAAGGTCACCGCCGCGTTGGTCGAGTAGCTCGTGGCGGTGACCGCGAACCCCCGGATGGCGCCCGAGGCGATGTTCCGGCGGAGGTCGGCGAGCGGGAGCCGCTCGTGCAGGAAGTCTCGGAGCGGCGTGGCGTCGAGCAGGAAGTTGATCCGGCTGCGCTGGAACAGGCCGCCGGCCGAGAGGTCGCGCATCCACCGGCTGCCGATGCCGATCATCCGGGCGCCGTCGGTGCGGAACACCCGCTCGGGCGAGAGCTCGAGCCAGAGATCGCGGAGCCGGTGCGCGGCGTCCTCGAAGTCCCCGCGCCAGGCACCCAGGAGCGCCGCGTTGAGCCCGCCCGCCGAGACGCCGCAGAGGCTCCGGAAAGGGACGGCACCCGGGGGGAGCACCTCGGCGAGCGCGAGGAGCGCTCCTGCCTGGTACGCCGCCCTCGCTCCTCCACCGGTGAGCACGAGTCCTACATGCACGCACCCGGAATCGTACCACCCCTGCCCCCGCCACGTCACCGAGGGAGATCCGGCCCCCTCCACCTCCCCCGGCGGCGGGATGGGAGGATGTGGGATGGACCGTTTGCTGATAGTGAACGATGTCGGCTCTCCCCCATTTGACCGTGAGTAGATGTAGGGGCGGGTCGCGTCATTCCCCGTCACCTCGGATGGGGACTGGTGGAACGCGCGGAAATCCAACAATGATGGGGCATGCAGAGCGCCACTCGATCCGTCTCGCTCGATGCCTCGACCGTCCTCCTCCAGACCGAGCGCGAGGTCGACAGCGCCATCGACACGGTGGTGACCTTCGCCTTCGGCACCTCCGAGCCCATCGATCGGTACCTCTTCCGCATCCGCGCCGCGCTCCCCTCGCGCCCCAGCGTGGTGGAGCTCGTCGACGCGGTCTTCCATGTGCGGCGCGAGCTCGGCCCCATCACCGACGAGAAGGTGCGCCGGGAGAACGCCGCCATGGCCATGGCCGCCTTCCTCACCGCCGATCCCTCCGAGATGGGGCTGCCCGCGGCGATGTTCCGGCTGGGGCGCGAGGTCTGGCTGACGCCGGCCCGCCCGCCGCCGAGCTGATCCCCTCCCCGCTCAGCGCGCCGCGACCGCGGCCAGCGCGCCGTCCACCGCCTCCACCACCGCCGGGATCTCCCCGGGATCGTTCGGCCAGTGCGGGGCGAACCGCAGGGCCCCGTCCGGCGTGGCGCAGGACACGCCGCGCGTCCGGAGCTCGCGGGCCAGCGCCGCGGCGCCCGTCCCCGGCGGCGGCTCCACCGAGAGGATCCCCGAGCGTCCGGCCAGGTGGGGCACGCGCAGGCTCCGGAACCCGCGCGCCACGAGTTCCGGCTCGAGCCGGTCGAGGTAGCCGCCCACGTGCGCGGCGATGGCGGGGATGCCCAGCGACAGGATCGCCTCCAGCGAGGCGAGCAGGCCGGCGAGCAGCGCGTCGGGGAGCCCTCCGCCCTCCACCATGCCGGCGCCCCGCTGGATGGGGCGGTCGTGTCGGAGGAGCCCCGGACCGTCGACCAGGAACCGGACCGGGTCCTCGTGCGAGAGCCACCCGGCCGTCCGGGGCACGAGCGCGCGGGCCCGCTCGGGGCGAACCCAGAGGAAGCCCGTCCCGGAAGGGCCCATGAGCCACTTGTGCCCTCCGGCCGCCAGGTAGTCGATGCCCCGGACGTCGAGCGGGAGGGCCCCCGCCGCCTGCACGGCGTCGACGAAGATCTCGGCGCCGGCGGCCGCGCAGCGGGCCGCCATGGCCGGCAGCGGCATCGCCAGGCCGCTCCGGAACTGGACGGCGCTCACCGCCACCAGCCGCACCCCCCGCCGAAGCTCGGCGTCGAGCGCCGCCAGCCCCTCCTCCTCCGAGCGGAGGAAGGCCGCCACCGGGACGAACGCGACCGAGAGGCCGAAGGCCTCCGCCGCCTGCTGCCAGGGGGTGACATTGGCCGGGAACTCGCCGTCGAGGAGCAGCACCCGGTCCCCGCGCCGCCAGGGGAAGTCGAGGGCCACCGCCTGGATGCCCGAGGTGGTGTTGGAGGTGAGCGCCACGTCGGCCGGGGCCACGCCGAGAAGCTCCGCGATCCGGGCACGGAGGCGGGCCCGCCGCTCCAGCGCGAGCCCCACCGCGCCCCCGCCGAGACGGGCGACGTCGTCCACCGCACCGGCCACCGCCCGCCGGACCGGCTCGGACGGCGGGGAGACCCCGGCGTGGTTCAGGTAGGCCCGCGCCTCGAGGAGCGGGAAGAGCGTCCGGTCGCCGAGGCGAGGCGCGGTCACTGGGCGGTGTAACCGCCGTCCATCACCGCGACGGAGCCGGTGATCCCGGCCGCCGCATCGGAGACGAGGAACAGGGCGTAGCCCACCACCTCGTCCACCTGGAGGAGCCGGCGCATGGGCACGAGCGGGTAGATGACCTCCTCGAGCACCTTCTCGAGCGGGACGCCCCGGGTGCGGGCCAGGTCGGCGAGCTGGTTGCGGACGAGCGGCGTGTCGACGTAGCCCGGCGCGAGCGCGTTCACCGTGATCCCGTGGGCCGCTCCCTCGAGGGCGGTCACCTTGGTGAGGCCGATGACGCCATGCTTGGCGCTGTTGTAGGCCGCCTTTCCGGCGAACCCCACGAGCCCGTTGATGGAGGCGACGTTCAGGATGCGCCCCCCGCCCTGCCGCTTCATGACCGGGAAGACGCGCTTGATGGCGTAGAAGGGGCCGAAGAGCATCACCCGCACGAGCAGCTCGAACTTGGCGGCCGGGAAGTCCTCGATGGCCGACACGTGCTGCAGTCCGGCGTTGTTCACGAGGATGTCGAGCCGCCCGTGGGCCTGGAGCGTGGCGTCGATGGCCGCGTCCACGGCCTCCTCCCGCCCCACGTCGGCGGCCACCCCGGTTGCGCCGCGTCCGATCCGCGCGGCCGCGGCGCTGGCCGCCGTCCCGTCGAGGTCGGCCACCGCGACCCGCGCTCCCTCCGCGGCGAGCCGTTCCGCGATCCGGAAGCCGATCCCGCCCGCGCCCCCGGTGACGAACGCGACCTTCCCTTCGAACCTCTCCGCCATCCGGAACCTCCGTGGGGTCAGGACCTGCGCGTCAGGAGCGCCTTGATCTCGCCCACCAGCCCGCGCCGGAAGGCCATGACCATCACCACGAAGACCGTCCCGGTGATGACCGTGACCCAGGAGCCCAGGCTGGACAGGTAGTTCTCCATCGTGACCACGAGCAGCGCACCCACCGAGGGGCCGAGCACCGTGCCCATGCCTCCGAGGAGCGTCATGAGGACCACCTCCCCGCTGCGCTGCCAGGCCACGTCGCCGAGGGTCGCGAACTGGAGCGCGATGGCCTTGAGCGATCCCGCCAGGCCGGCCAGCGCCGCCGAGATGACGAAGGCGAGCAGCTTGTAGCGCTGCACGTCGTATCCCAGGGAGATGGCGCGCGGCTCGTTCTCGCGGATGGCCCGGAGCACCTGGCCGAAGGGAGAGTCGATGGTGCGCTGGATGAGCCAGAAGGCGGCCAGGAAGACCGCGTAGGTGAAGTAGTACATCGCGAGCGAGTTGCCGAGGTCGATGCCCAGGAAGGTCCCGCGCGGGATGCCCTGCAGGCCGTCCTCTCCCCCGGTCCAGGGCATCTGGACGACGATGAAGTAGACCACCTGGGCGAGCCCCAGCGTGATCATGGCGAAGTAGATGCCCGACCGTCGGAGCGCCAGGACCCCGAAGAGGATCCCGAGCAGCGTGGCCACCGCCACGCCGGCGCCCATGGAGACGAGGACCGGCAGGTGCCAGGACTTGGCCGCCCAGCCGGTGACGTAGGCGGCCGAGCCGAGGAAGGCGGCGTGGCCGAAGGAGAGCAGCCCGGAGTAGCCGAGGAGCAGGTTGAAGGCGCTCGCGAAGAGCGCCATCACCAGCACGTTCATGGCGAAGACCGGGTAGACCACGAACGGGGCCGCGATGCCCGCGGCCACGACGGTGGCCCAGGCGAGGAAGATCGCCTGCCCGGACCACACCCGTCGCGCCCGGTCGGTCACTTCTGCCTCCCGAAGAGGCCGGCGGGCCGGACCAGCAGCACGACCGCCATGAGGACGAAGACCACCACGCTGGCGGCCTCCGGCCAGATGAACTTGGTCAGCCCCTCGACGAGGCCGACGCCGACGCCGGTGACGATCGAGCCGAGGATCGATCCCATGCCCCCGATCACCACCACCGCGAAGACCACCATGATGAGCGACGAGCCCATCATCGGCGTCACCTGGTAGATGGGCGCGGCCATGACGCCGGCGAAGGCCGCCAGCGCCACGCCGAAGCCGTAGGTCAGCATGAACATGACCGGCACGTTCACGCCGAAGGCCTGCAGCAACTTCGGGTTCTCGGTGCCGGCCCGCAGGTAGGCGCCGAGCCGCGTCTTCTCGATGACGAACCAGGAGCCGAGCGAGACGGCCAGCGAGACCACGACCACCCAGGCCCGGTACTTGGGGAGGTACATGAAGCCCAGGTCGAACCCGCCCCGCAGCAGCTCGGGCACCGGGTACGGGCTGCCCGAGTTGCCGAAGGCGTGGTGGAAGAGCCCCTCGATGATCAGCGCCAGGCCGAAGGTGAGGAGCAGGCCGTAGAGGTTGTCGAGACCCTGCAGGCGGCGCAGGAAGAGCCGCTCGATGACGAGCCCCGTGGCCCCCACCACGAGCGGCGAGAGGAGGAGCGCCCACCAGTAGCCGATGCCGAGGTACGAGAGCCCCATCCACGCCAGGAAGGCTCCCAGCATGTACTGCGCGCCGTGCGCGAAGTTCACCACGTCGAGCAGGCCGAAGATGATGGCCAGCCCGAGGGAGAGCAGCGCGTAGAACGAGCCGTTGATGAGGCCCAGCAGCAGCTGGCCGGAGAGCGCCTGGATCATCCGGGTTCTACTTCTTCACGAGCGGGCACTTCTCGGAGACCGGGGGGAAGGCCTCGGCAGCCGGGATGACCTTGGCGATCTTGTAGTAGTCCCAGGGGTACTTCGACTCCGAGGGGTCCTTCACCTGGACGAGGTACATGTCGTGCCGGTGCAGCCCGTCCGGGCCGATCTGGCCGTTGGTGGCGAAGAAGTCGTTCACCGGGGTCGCGCGCATCTTGGCGGCCACGGCGTCGGGGTCGTCGGTGCCGGCGGCCTGGATGGCCTTGAGGTAGTGGGTGGTCGCCGAGTAGACGCCGGCCTGCACCATGGTGGGCATCTTCTTCATCTTGTCGAAGAAGCGCTTCGACCACTTCCGGGAGGCGTCGTCCCGGTCCCAGTAGAAGGCGGTGGTCAGGTACATGCCCTTCGCGGTGGGCAGCCCGAGGCTGTTGATGTCGGAGATGAAGACGAGCAGGCCGGCCAGGTTCTGCTTCTTGGTGATGCCGAACTCGTTGGCCTGCTTGATGGCGTTGATGGTGTCGGCGCCGGCGTTGGCGAGGCCGATGATCTTGGCGCCCGAGGCCTGGGCCTGGAGCAGGAAGGAGGAGAAGTCGGTGGTGCCGGGCGACGGGTGCCGGGAGGCGCCGAGCACCTTGCCGCCGGCGGCCTTCACCACGTTGGCGGTGTCCTCCTCGAGCGACTTGCCGAAGACGTAGTCGGCGGTGAGGAAGTACCAGCTGTTCCCGCCCTGCTTCACCACCTCGCGGCCGGTGCCGTTGGCGAGCGCCCAGTTGTTGTAGGTCCAGTGGAAGTTGTAGGGCGTGCACTTGTCGCCGGTGATGGCGGTGGTGCCCGGTCCGGAGAGGAGCGTGATGCGCTTCTTCTCGGCGGCCACCGGCATGACGGCGAGCGCCGTGGAGGACGAGACCAGGTCGACGATGGCGTCCACCTTCTCCTCGTCGAACCACTTGCGGGCCACGGTGGAGGCCACGTCGGCCTTGAGCTGGTGGTCGGCGCCGATCACCACGATGGGCTTGCCGAGCACCTTCCCACCGAAGTCCTCGGCGGCCATCCTGGCCGCCTCGAGGGACCCGGGGCCGGAGAGGTCGGAGTAGTAGCCGGTCATGTCGGTGAGGACGCCGATCTTCACGACGTCGTCGCTGATCTTGGGATCGGCGGCCTGGGCCGTCCCGGCGGCCAGCAAGAGGGCTGCGGCGAATGCGATGCGGTTCTTCATGTGGTCTCTCCTCCGAGGTTCACGGACGGACTACACTCCAAGGAACTCCTGCAGGGAATCCATTCGGGCCGAGAGCTGCGCGGCCTCGATCACGTCGACCACCTTCCCGTGCTCGAGCAGGAAGTGGCGATCGGCCAGCGGCGCGGCGAACCGGAAGTTCTGCTCCACGAGGACGATGGTGTAGCCCCGCTCCTTGAGCTGGCGCACCACCCGCCCGAGCCCCTGGACGATCACCGGCGCGAGCCCCTCGGTGATCTCGTCGAGGAGGAGCAGGCGCGCGCCCGCCCGGAGGATGCGGGCCATGGCGAGCATCTGCTGCTCGCCCCCGGAGAGCCGGGTGCCCTGGCTCTTCCGCCGCTCCTCCAGGTTGGGGAACATGGCGTAGATCTCCGCCTCCGGCATGCCGGCGGCGCCGATGCGGGGAAGGAGGAGCAGGTTCTCCTCGGTGGAGAGGCTGGCGAAGATGCCGCGCTCCTCCGGGCAGTAGCCGATCCCGATGCCCAGCCGGGCGATGCGGTGGGGCGCCATGCCCACCGTCTCCTGCCCGCCCACCTGGATGGAGCCGGTGCGGCGCCCGACCAGGCCGAGGATCGACTTGAGGGTGGAGGTGCGCCCCGAGCCGTTCCGCCCCAGCAGGGTCACCACCTCCCCCTCGGCGACCTCGAGGTCGACGCCGTGGAGGACGTGCGATTCCCCGTAGAAGGCGTTCAGGTCCCGGATGCGGAGCGCCGGGACGGCCGGGGCGGAGCTCACGCGGCGCTCCCGATGTAGGCTTCCCGGACCGCCGGATCGGACGACACCTGGGCGTAGCTTCCCTCGGCGAGGACCGCACCGCGCGCCAGGACCGTGATGGTGTCGCAGAGATCGGCCACCACCGAGAGGTTGTGCTCGACCATGAGGACGGTGCGCCCCTTCGCCACCCGCCGGATGAGCTCGGCGACGCGCCCCACGTCCTCGTGCCCCATCCCGGCGGTGGGCTCGTCGAGGAGGAGCACCTCCGGCTCGAGCGCCAGCGTGGTGGCGAGCTCGAGCGCCCGCTTCCGGCCGTAGGGGAGCTCCCCGGCCGGCACCTCGGCCAGCGCCTCCAGGTCCACGTCGGCGAGGAGGGCGCGGGCCCGGTCGTCGAGCACCGAGAGGCTGCGGGACGGGGACCAGAACCGGAAGGAGGTTCCCAGCGGGCGCTGCAGGGCGATGCGGACGTTCTCGAGCGCCGTCAGGCTGGGGAAGACGGCCGAGATCTGGAAGGAGCGGACCACCCCGCGCCGGGCCACCTGGGCGGGCGGCAGGCCGGTGACGTCCTCCCCCCGATGGAGGATGGTCCCCCGCGTCGCCGGAAGGAACCGGGTGAGCAGGTTGAACATGGTGGTCTTGCCGGCGCCGTTCGGACCGATCAGGCCGTGGATGGAGCCGCGCTTCACTTTCAGTGACACCCCGGCGACGGCGACGAACCCGCGGAACTCCTTCACCACGTCGCGGGTCTCGAGGATGAGGTCGTCGGTCATGTTCTGGAAGGCGGAGCGGAGGGGAATGTTTAGTGACCGGGGCGCCCCTTGTCGAGCCCCCGTCCGCCTTGACGCGCCGCGCCAGCGCCTGCCAACGAAAATTGGTCGGGGTGACCCTTTCGCGGGCGGCGGGGCTTGCTGTAGCGTGTGCCAGCCTTTCCCTTCCCGCTCCTCCGAGGTGTCGATGAACGTCTCTCGAAGAGGGTTCCTGAAGCTCACCGCGTCGGGTATCGGCGCCACCACCGTCGGCGCCCTGGGGTTCTCGGCCGAGCGCGCGGTGGCCGACGTCCGGCTCTTCAAGCTGGCCCACGCCAGCGAGACCCGCAACACCTGCCCGTACTGCTCGGTGGGGTGCGGCGTCATCCTGTACGGTCTGGGCGATCGCTCGAAGAACGCGCGCACCGAGATCATGCACGTGGAGGGCGATCCCGACCACCCGGTGAACCGCGGCACGCTCTGCCCCAAGGGCGCGAGCCTGCTCGACTTCATCCACAGCCCCACCCGGCTCAAGTTCCCCGAGTACCGCGCGCCCGGTTCGTCCGAGTGGAAGCGGGTCTCGTGGGAATGGTCCCTCGAGCGCGTCGCCCGCCTGATGAAGGACGACCGCGACAAGAACTTCGTGGCCCAGAACGCCAAGGGGCAGGTGGTGAACCGCTGGACCTCGACGGCCTTCCTGGCCGCCTCGGCCTCGTCGAACGAGACCGGGTTCGTCTTCCACAAGGTGATCCGGGCGCTCGGGGGGGTCGCCGTCGACAACCAGGCCCGTGTCTGACACGGCCCCACGGTGGCCGGTCTGGCCCCGACATTCGGCCGTGGTGCGATGACCAACAGCTGGGTCGACATCAAGAATGCCGACCTGATCCTGGTGATGGGAGGGAACCCCGCGGAGGCGCACCCCTGCGGCTTCAAGTGGGTGCTCGAGGCCAAGGCCAAGAAGAAGGCCCGGCTCATCGTGGTCGACCCGCGCTTCACGCGGACCGCGGCGGTGGCCGACCTCTACGCCCCCATCCGCCCGGGCACCGACATCGCCTTCCTGGGCGGCGTCGTCAACTACCTGCTCTCGAACGACAAGATCCAGCACGACTACGTCCGGAACTACACGAGCGCCGCGCTGCTCGTCCGCGAGGACACCGGCTTCGCCGACGGCCTCTTCACCGGCTACGACGAGGCCAAGCGGAAGTACGACAAGTCCACCTGGAACTACCAGGTCGACAAGGACGGGATCGCCAAGGTCGACCCGACGCTGCAGGATCCGAACTGCGTCTTCCAGCGGATGAAGAAGCACTACGACCGCTACACGCCGGAACTGGTGGAGCGCACCACCGGCACGCCCCGTGCGAGCTTCCTCAAGATCTGCGAGGCCATCGCCGGCACGGCGGTGCCCGAACGGACCATGACGAGCCTCTACGCGCTCGGCTGGACCCAGCACAGCGTGGGCTCGCAGAACATCCGGGCCATCGCCATCATCCAGCTGCTCCTCGGAAACATGGGCATGGCCGGCGGCGGGGTGAACGCGCTCCGCGGCCACTCCAACATCCAGGGGCTCACCGACCTGGGGTTGCTCTCCCACCAGCTCCCCGGCTACCTGACGCTCCCCACCGACGACGACCCGGACCTCAAGACCTACCTCGAGAAGCGCACGCCCAAGCTGCTCCGCCCGGGACAGTTCAACTACTGGGCGAACTACCCCAAGTTCTTCGTCTCCCTGATGAAGACCTGGTACGGGGCGGCGGCGACGCAGGCGAACGACTTCGCCTACGAGTGGATGCCCAAGATCGACGGCCCCTACGACGTCCTCCGGGTCATGGAGCTCATGAACCAGGGGAAGGTGAACGGCTACGTCTGCCAGGGGTTCAACCCGCTCTCCTCCTTCCCGGACAAGGCCAAGATCCTGGCCGGTCTCCGCAAGCTGAAGTTCCTCGTCACCATCGACCCGCTGGCCACCGAGACCTCCGAGTTCTGGCAGAACCACGGCGAGTTCAACGACGTCGATCCCTCGCAGATCCAGACCGAGGTCTTCCGCTTCCCCTCCTCCCTCTTCGCCGAGGAGGACGGGTCGCTCGTCTCCAGCGCCCGCTGGCTCCAGTGGCACTGGAAGGCCGCCGAGCCTCCGGCCGAGGCCCGGGGCGATCTCGAGATCGTCGGCGAGCTCTTCCTCGCGCTGAAGAACCTCTACGCGAAGGAGGGCGGGGCCTTCCCCGATCCCATCCTCAAGCTCTCCTGGCCCTACCGGATCGCCAAGGCGCCCGCCGCCGACGAGGTGGCGAGGGAGTTCAACGGCCAGGCGCTGGCCGACGTCCCCGACCCCAAGAACCCCGGCGCGTTCCTGGTGAAGCAGGGGGAGCAGGTGCCCGGCTTCGCCGTCCTCCAGGCCGACGGGTCGACCGCCTGCGGCTGCTGGATCTTCGCCGGCTGCTGGCCCCAGGCCGGAAACATGATGGCGCGCCGGGACGCCTCCGATCCGAGCGGCCTGGGCATCACGCCGTCCTGGGCCTGGTCCTGGCCGGCCAACCGGCGCGTCCTCTACAACCGCGCCTCCTGCAACGCCGAGGGCGTGCCCTACATCTCCACCCGCAAGCTGGTGTGGTGGAACGGCACGAGGTGGGTGGGCAACGACGTCCCCGACTTCAAGGCCGACTCGCCTCCCGCCGACGGGATGAACCCGTTCATCATGAACGGCGAGGGGGTGGCGCGCCTCTGGGCGCCCGCCATGGCCGAGGGGCCGTTCCCCGAGCACTACGAGCCGTTCGACGCGCCCCTCGCCAAGAACCCGTTCGGCAAGGTGATGAGCAACCCCGCCGCGCGGGTCTTCCCCGACGACTGGAAGGCCTTCGGCAAGCCGGACGAGTTCCCGTTCGTCGCCACCACCTACCGGCTCACCGAGCACTTCCACTTCTGGACGAAGCACGCCCGCATCCCGGCCATCCTCCAGCCCGAGGCCTTCGTGGAGTTGCCGGAGGGGCTCGCCCGGAAGAAGGGGATCCGCAACCAGGACATGGTGGTGGTGAAGTCGAAGCGCGGGCAGATCCGGCTGAAGGCGCTGGTGACCAAGCGCATGCCCACGCTCACCATCGAGGGCAAGGAGGTCGAGGTGGTGGGGCTCCCCATCCACTGGGGGTTCATCGGACAGACGCGCAAGGGGTACATCACGAACACCCTCACCCCGCCCGTCGGCGACGCCAACATCCAGACGCCCGAGTACAAGGCGTTCCTGGTCAACGTCGAGAAGGCCTAGGAGACCGCCATGGCGCTCGATTCCCAGGACATCCGCCTCCGCTCCGCCACCACGATGGAGTCCGCCCCCTCGGCCCGGTCCTTCCGGCCCGAGGTGGCGAAGCTCATCGACCTCTCCCGTTGCATCGGCTGCAAGGCCTGCCAGGCCGCGTGCATGGAATGGAACGACCTGCGCGAGCAGGTGGGCACCTTCCAGGGCACCTACACGAACCCGCTCGACCTCTCCGACCAGTCCTGGACGGTGATGAAGTTCAACGAGACGGTGATCGACGGCTCGCTGAACTGGTTCATCTTCAAGGACGGCTGCATGCACTGCGCCGATCCGGGGTGCCTGAAGGCCTGCCCGGCGCCCGGCGCCGTCGTCCAGTACGCGAACGGCATCGTCGACTTCCAGCAGGACAACTGCATCGGCTGCGGGTACTGCATCACCGGCTGCCCGTTCGACATCCCCCGCATGCGCAAGGAGGACGGCCGGGTCTACAAGTGCACCCTGTGCTCCGATCGGGTCTCGGTGGGGCTCGAGCCGGCCTGCATCAAGTCCTGCCCCACCCAGGCGCTCACCTTCGGCAGCAAGGCCGAGATGAAGGAGCTCGCCCACCACCGGCTCGAGGACCTCCACGAGCGCGGCCTCGCCAAGGCGGCCGTCTACGATCCGCCGGGCGTGGGCGGGACCCACGTCTTCTACGTGCTGCCGCACGGCGACCGGCCGGAGACCTACGGGCTGCCGCGCGACCCCAGCGTCGGGGCGGTGGTCACCTTCTGGCGGTCGGGCGTGGCCCGCGCGCTGGGCGTCGCCACCATGTTCGGCGTCCTGGTCGCCGGCATCCTCCACTACATGCGGTACGGCCCGCTCGAGGTCCCCGACGAGACCGAGGGCAACACCGGGAAGGAGGCACAGCCATGAAGCCCGACGAGGACATCCTCCTCCCGGACGGCAAGATCATCCGTCACGGCAACCGCGAGCGGATCGTCCACTGGTCGATCGCCATCGCCTTCATCTTCCTCTTCCTGTCGGGGCTGGCCCTCTTCTCGCCGTTCTTCTTCTGGATCGCCGCCGTCTTCGGCGGAGGCCAGTTCATGCGGCTGCTCCACCCGTTCGCCGGGGTGCTGCTGGTGCTGCTCTTCTACCCGTACGCCTGGGGGCTCCGGAAGGACAACCGCTGGACCGAGAGCGACGCACGCTGGGTGGAGAACTCGGTCGCCTACATGGAGAAGCGCGTCGAGTTCCCGGACACGGGCAAGTACAACGCCGGCCAGAAGCTCATGTACTGGTCGATGGTGCCCATCATCGGCATCCTCTTCCTCACCGGCATCACCATGTGGCAGCCCTGGTTCGCCAGTTCCTTTCCCGCCCCGCTGCGCCGGGTCACCAGCCTCGTCCACGCGGTCTCCGCCTTCGTCATGTTCATCGGCATCGGCATCCACTGGTACGCGGCCTACTGGACCCGGGGCTCCATCCGCGCCATGGTTCGGGGCACGGTGACGAAGTCCTGGGCCCGCTACCACCACCCCGCCTGGTTCCGAGAGATCACCGGGGGCAAGGATCGATGAGCTTCGAACCGCCCGGCTCGCCGGGCGACGTCGTCCCGCTCCGGTTGCCGCGCCCGGCCGAGCTCTTCGCTCGCCGGGCGCGCCGTTTCCGGGAGCTGGCACCGGGCAATCCGATGGGCGAGTTCCTCGACGCGCTCGGCGACGTGGCCGAGGCCCAGGCCGAGGCGCTGGGCGCCATCCCGCCCGCCCCCCCGGTCGCCGTGGCCCCCGGTGCCCCGCCGCTGCGCTCCATGTCCCACGAGAGGAGCCCGGCCTGGCGCGAGGCGCTCGCCGCCATCGTGGCGTCGCTGCGAAGCCGGCCGTGGCCCGCCCCCGCGGCCGCCGCCCTCCGCCGCCTCGCCGGCGCATGGCCGGAGGAGCTCGAGGCCATGGCCGCCGGCGTCCTCGCCGGGACCCCGGCCACCACCGACCTCGCGGCGGCGCCGTTCGTGGGCGCGGCGCTCCAGGTCTACTTCTCCTCCCTCGCCTCCGTCCTCCCCGTCACGGCGGTTTCCCCGAGCCACGGCGGCTGCCCGGTCTGCGACTCGCCTCCCGTGGCCGGCCTCGTCCTGGGCGACGACAAGCTGCGCTACCTCTGCTGCTCCCTGTGCAGTTCCGAGTGGAACCTGACCCGCATCCAGTGCTGGAACTGCCGCGGGACCGGCGGCATCCGCTACCTCGGGATGGCCGGCGACGAGGGGGCCGTCAAGGCCGAGGCCTGCTCGACGTGCGGGGCCTACCTCAAGCTCTTCTACCGGGAGAAGATGCCCGACGCGGAGCCGCTCGCCGACGACGTCGCCTCGCTCACCCTCGACCTGCTCGCCGCCCAGGAGGGCTGGGGGCGCAGCGGGGTGAACCTGTTCCTGCTGGGCGGTGCGGAAGGTTAGTGGCTTCCTCGCGCCGCCGAGTCCCCGACCTCTCCAGGCGCTGTCCGGGGTGCTTCTTCCCCCCGGACCGCTGCCTCTGCGGCGAGGCGCCCCGCGTCGAGAACCGGACCCGGGTCTTCATGCTGCGCCACTGGCAGGAGCGGGTCCGCACCACCAACTCCGGACGCTGGGCGGCGCTCTCCCTCTCCCGCTGCGAGATCGTCGACCACGGCGTCCCGGGGGCGCCGCTCGACTTCGCGCGCATCCCGGTGGAGCGGGCCGCCGTGCTCTTCCCGTCGCCGGGCGGGGGCGTCCCCTCCCCGCCCCCGGAGACCCTGATCGTCCTCGACGCGACGTGGGCCCAGGCCCGGCGCATGCTCCAGCGCATCCCGGCGCTCCAGACCCTGCCCCGCGTCTCCCTGCCTGGACGCACCGCCGAGCGGCTCCGGGAACCCACGGTGAAGGAGGGCATGTCCACCATCGAGGCGCTCGCCCAGGCGCTCGACCTCCTCGGCGACGGCGAGGCCGCCCGCGCGCTGGAGCGCACCTGGGCGCTGGCCGTGGAGCGGGGGCTCTCGCTGCGCTGGTCGGGTGCGGCGCGCCGCGCCCGCGGGGCGGCGGAGGAGACCCGGTGACCGGCGCCGGCTACCGCGCCGCCCCCTGGCTGCCCGGACCGAACCTGGGGACGGTCTACGCGAGCGTGGCCCGCCCCTGGCCCCGCCCGACCTTCCGGCGGGAGCGCTGGGAGCTGCCGGACGGCGACTTCCTCGACGTCGACCGGCTCCCCGCGCCGCGCCCGGACGCGCCCGTGCTCGTCATCTCCCACGGCCTCGAGGGGAGTTCCAGCGCCTCCTACGTCCGCGGCCTGGCCGCGGCGGCCGCGCGGGCCGGCCTCGGGGCGGTGGCCTGGAACTTCCGGGGGTGCTCCGGCGAGCCGAACCGGCTGCTCCGCCAGTACCACTCGGGGGAGACGGGCGATCTCGAGGCCGTGGTCCGGAGGGTCGCCGACGAGGATCCGTCCCGCCCGGTCCTGCTCGCAGGGTTCTCCCTCGGTGGAAACCAGATCGTGAAGTGGCTGGGGGAGCGGGGCGACGACCTCCCCGCCCCGGTGCGGGCGGCCGTCGCCGTCTCCGTCCCCTTCGACCTCGCGGCCTGCGCGACCGCGCTCGACGGCCCGGGCTTCTGGCCCTTCGTCTACCGGGAGCGGTTCCTGCGCCGGCTGCGCCGCAAGGCGCTCGCCAAGGCGGCGGAGCACCCGGGCCAGATCGACGCGGCCGCCGTGCGCCGGTCGAGGACCTTCGCCGAGTACGACGGGCTGGTCACGGCGCGCCTGCACGGCTTCGCGAGCGCGGACGACTACTGGACACGCTGCAGCGCCGCCCGCTTCGTCGAAGGGGTGCGGCGCGACCTCCTGCTCCTCTCGGCCGACGACGACCCGCTCGTCCCGGCAGGCTCCATCCCGGTGGAGCAGGCGCGGGGCAACCGGTCGATCACGCTCGAGGTGACGCGCGGGGGCGGCCACGTGGCGTTCGTGGCCGGCACGCCGCTCCGCCCCGCCTTCTGGGCCGAGGAGCGGGCCATCGCCTTCCTGCTCGACCGGCTGGACCACGCCGGCCGATAGTCGACGATGGTCAGGGGACGAGCAGGACCTTGCCCACGCTGCCGCGGCCCTGCAGCCGTTCGTGGGCCTTGCCCGCCTCCTCGAACGGGAAGGTCGAGTCCACCCGGGGCCGGATCCGCCCCTCCCGGAAGAGGGCCAGGATCGACTGGAACTGCCCGAGCACCATCTCGGGCTCGCCCCAGAGGTGCCCCATGTTCACGCCGGCGACGCCCCGGTTGTCCTCCATGAGCCGCATCGGCGAGAAGCGGGGAACGGAGAGGAGCTGGCGAGCGGCCCGGACGAGCGACCGGCGCGGACCCCCGGCGATGTTGGCGAAGCCGTACGTGACGAGCATCCCCGCGGGGCGCAGCAACCGGTACCCCTTCTCCCAGTCGGCGCCGCCCAGCGCGTCGAGGACCAGGTCGACCCCCTTCCCTCCCGTGATGCGCTTCACCTCGGCCTCGTAGTCGCGCGTCCGGTAGTCCACGGGGTGGTGGCATCCCTCCTCCCGGAGCACGGCGTGCTTGGTCGCCGACGCGGTGCCGATGACGGTGACGCCGGGCACCGTGGCGCACAGCTGGAGGGCGGCGATGCCGACGCCCCCGGCGGCCATGTGGACGAGGACCGTCCGCCCGGGGGCGAGGTGCCCCACGCGGAAGAGCGCCTGGTGGGCCGTGAGGTAGGTGACCGGGATCGCCGCCCCCTGCTCGAAGGTCATCTCCTCGGGCATGGGGAGCGCGTGCCCGGCGGGGAGGACGACCTTCTCCGCCTGCCCGCCGAACCGCACCAGCGCGAGCACTCGGTCGCCGGGCGCCGGCGAGGCCACCCCCGGGCCGACCGCGTCGATCGTCCCCGCCACCTCGTATCCGACCACCGCGGGGAGCTTCGGGGCGTCGGGGTAGAGCCCCATCCGCGCCATCACGTCGGCGAAGTTGAGCCCCGCGGCCCGCACCGCGATGCGCACCTGCCCCGGGCCGGGAACCGGATCGGGGACCTCTCGGACCTCGAGCACCTCGGGCCCACCACGTCGGGAGATGAAGACGGCTCGCATCGTGCCTCCGGGGATTCCTTAGCGCGCCGGGTGGGGCTACGCTCCCCGCCCATGATCGATTCCCATCCGGCGGAGCGGGACCTGGTCGCGAACGGCCTCCGCCACCACCTGCTCGAGTGGGACGGCGGCGGGCGGACCACCCTCCTCTGCCTCCACGGCTTCCTCGATCTCTCCTGGGGCTTCGCCCCCATCGCGCCCACCCTGGCCGCGGCCGGCTTCCACGTGGTCGCCCCCGACCTGCGCGGACACGGCGACAGCGAGTGGATCGGGGCGGGCGGCTACTACCACTTCCTCGACTACCTCCACGACGTCGCCGACCTGGTCGACGCCACCGCCCGCGACCGGCTCGTCGTGGTCGGTCACTCGATGGGGGCCTCCATCGCCGCCCTGTTCTCGGGCGTCTTCCCCGATCGGGTCCGCGCCGCCGTGATCATGGAGGGCATGCGGCTCGCCGAGGATCTGGAGGAGGACATCCCGCGCCGGGCCGCCTCCTGGATCCACGAGGTCCGTCGTGCCCGGCAGCGCGGCCGGCGGGCCCTGCCGGACGTGGCCGCCTGTGCGGCGCGGGTCCGCCAGTTCGACCCGCTCTGCCCGCCGGAGGTGGCGCTCTTCCTCG
The DNA here is from genome assembly GCA_037129355.1 of Deltaproteobacteria bacterium. Lineage (GTDB taxonomy): Bacteria > Myxococcota > Myxococcia > Myxococcales > Anaeromyxobacteraceae > CAIOAK01. The sequence goes on from JBAXVO010000004.1 coordinate 22,284, forward strand.
CCGAGCACGGCACCTCACCGGTCGCGGGCGGGCGTGCCTTCAAGCACGATCCCGTGCACGTCACCCGGGGCCCCTACCCCTTCCGGCTCGAGCAGTGGAGCCGGTACTGGAAGGCGGTTCGCTGCCCGGTGCTCCTGCTCGAGGGGGAGCGGACCGATCTGCCGCCGCCCCCGGACATGCCGGCCCGGGTGGCCTGCCTGCGCGATGCGCGCACCCGGGTGATCCCGGGCGCCGGCCACATGATGATCCGTCACGAGCCGGCGGCGGTGGCGGCCGAGATCCTGGCCTTCCTCCGCTCTGTATAGCGGACCAGCGCGAGCACGACGACGAGCCCGGCGAAGGTGATGGCCGCGTCGAAGGCGAGGGCGCCGCGCGCACCCGCCTCACGCTGCCACTGGCCGGCGAAGCCGCGGAACCCGCTCGCCGTCCCGTCGAGCTTGGTGACGGTGCTGATGGCCAGGTTGGAGGAGGCCACGAAGAGCGCGTACTTGGTGGCGACCGCCGCGCTGTTCCCGACCACCTCGAGCACCATCCCCGCCCAGGTCGCGAAGGCGATCCCGTTCGCGAAGTTGTAGGCCAGCGTCCCGACCGTGTAGGTCGTGGCCGTCATGGGGGCGACGAGCATGCCCAGCGCCGAGAGGGCCGTGAGCCCCCCGGCCATCGCATAGGCCACCCGGCGGTTCATCCGGTCGGCGATGAACCCGCCCACGAGCGAGCCGAGCGCGCCGGCCAGGCCGCCGCCGAGCCCGTTCACGAGTTCCACCACGTGCTGGTCCGCCCCGAACTCGATGGCCATCCCCGCGAAGAGGTTGGTGAGCGCCCCGCACCCGACCGGGGCGAGGGAGATGACCACGGCGGTGAAACCGTCGAGGCTCGATGCGGTCTCCCAGAGGTCGCGCCCCATGGCGACGATGCGCTTCCAGAGCGCCCGGAGGATCCCCCCGGCCGGTCCGTGATCCGGGCGGGGCAGCTCGTGGATGGTGGCCGCCCCGGCGCCCGACGCCACGACCACGAGCGCCAGGACCGCGCCGCCGGCCCAGGGGGCGAGCCCGGTGGATACCCAGAGGGCGAGCGCCCCCAGGATCCCCGTGCCTCCCACGTTTCCGGCCATGTAGAACCCGCCCGCCTTGCCCTTGTCGTCGGGGTGGGTGGTCATGGCGATGAGCGCGTTCAGCGCCGCCGAGGTGGTGGCCGCGGCGGCCTGGAGGGCGGTCACGAGCACCGTGAGGAGCCCCAGGTGGCGCGCCGGGTCGGGCACGAGCGACGCGGCGGCGAGCAGCGCCGCCGTCACCCCGACCATGGCGAGGTACCAGTGCTTGCGCTTCCCCACCATGTCGATGATCGGCACCCAGAAGATCTTGAGCGCATGGGGCATGAACCCCACCGCCGACACCGTGGCGATGTCGGAGAGCGGCACGCCCGCCGCCGAGAGGCGGTAGGGGACCGCGATCATGAGGAAGCCGATGGCGGCCCCGAAGGGGAGCTCGAGGAAGAGGAAGAGCCACGGGCGCGTCCATCGCTGCCCCTCCATGTCGACGTGCTCGGTCACCTGTCCCCCGCGCGGGAGGCGAGCCAGGAGCCCACGGCGGGGCCGATGCGCTCCCAGAGCCCCACGTCCTGCGCGAGCCGCTCGAGGGTCTGCGAGATGCCCTGCCGGGCGGCGGGGACGTCGTGGCTCGCGAAGAAGGCGCGCGCCTCCTCGAGCCCGGAGCGGGTGGTGAAGGCGCCGAGCCCCTCGACGACCCGCCGCAGCATGAGCGGGGCGTCGGAGAGCCGGGCCTGGAAGGGCTCCCACCGCTCCTTCAGCAGGGCCCAGAAGGGGCCGGAGGAGGCGCGGTTGCCGAGCAGCGTCGCGGCGAACGTGGCCCGGTCCTGGAGCGGCACCTCGTCGCCGAACGGGATCTCGCTCGCCTGCCTGGCCAGGTCCGGCGCCTCGAAGAGCGCGACCCCCATCCGGTAGCGGCGCAGGAGCGCCGGGTCCTTCTCCTCGCGCGCGAGCCGCCGGAACCCGGCGAACCTCGCCGCGTCGCCGTCCCGGGCCGCCACGGCCACCGCCGCGTCGTGCAGGTTCGGCTCGAGCGCGCCCCGGTCCCCGGAGAGGAAGCGGTCCAGGCGTCGGACGAGCTCGGCGGAGAGGGCCGGGTCGCGCGCCACCACCGCCACGCCCCGGACCAGCGCGGCCCGGCGCAGGCGCCCCTCGCCGTCCTCCTCCGGTGCGGCCTCGAGACCGGCCCGATCGAGCGCGGGGCGGAGGAGCCCGGCCGCGAAGCTCCGGAATCGGTCCCGGGCGGTCGGGTCGAGGAGCCGGTGCTCCACGGCGGCGAGCCGCCCCACGAGCTCGTCGAGCACCGCCCGGTCCTCCTCCCCGGCGAAGGCGGCGAGCAGGTCGAGGAAGGGGCCCGCCTCCCGCTCACCGGCCCGCAGGAGCGCCCACTCGTCGGCGAGCAGCCCGATGCGCTCCTCGGGGCGGAGCCCGGGGAGGTGGTGGGCCAGGGCATCGCGGTCCGGCGCGGCGTGGTCGACGCGGTAGAACCCGGTCGAGCTGGCGTTCCCCAGGACCCAGCGCACCGGCCCCACGGCGTCGAGCTCGACGACGGCCTCGGCCTCCCGCAGGAGGAGCCGCTGCTCCCTCGGCCCCCGGTCGTCCTCGAAGCGCAGGACGATGGGCACCGGCCAGGACCCCTCGGCCCGCGCCCCGGGCTCGGAGAGGAAGCGGCGCTGAGCGAGCCGGACCCTGGCGCCGTCGCGCGCGAGGTGGACGACCGGGAAGCCCGGCTGGCGGATCCAGGCGTTGGCCAGCGCGAGCACCGGCTCGGAGGAGGCCTCCTCGAGCGCTTTCCAGAGGTCGCCGGCGACCGCGTTCCCGCGGGCGAAGCGGCGCATGTAGAGCCGGATCCCGGCTCGGAAGCGCTCCTCCCCGAGCCACGCCTCGATCATGCGGAGCACCGCCCCGCCCTTCTCGTAGGTGATGAGGTCGAAGGCCTCCCCCATGTCCTCGGGGTTCCGGACCTCGGCGTGGATGGGGTGGGTGGAGCGGAGCGCGTCGAGCGCCAGCGCGGCCGCCTTGCCCTGGTCGAAGTCGAGCCAGATGCGCCACTCCGGCTTCCACGAGGCCACGATCTTGTAGGCCATCCAGGTGGCGAAGGACTCGTTCAGCCAGAGGTCGTCCCACCACTCCATCGTCACCCAGTTGCCGAACCACTGGTGGGCGAGCTCGTGGGTGACGACCTCGGCGACCCGCTTCCTCACGGGCAGCGAGGCGGTGGCCGGGTCGAGGAGGAGGGCCGTCTCCCGGTAGGTCACGAGCCCGGCGTTCTCCATGGCGCCGAACTCGAAGTCCGGGAGCCCGATCTGATCGAGCTTCCCGAAGGCGTACGGGACGTCGAAGTAGTCCTCGAGCCGCGACAGGACGGCGACGGCGGTCTCCTGGCCGAAGGGGGTGAGGTCGACCTTCTCCGGGACGGCCCAGGTGCGCACCGGGACTCCCCGGACCCGTTCCTCGGCGCAGCCGCCCATGGGGCCGGCGACCAGCGCGACGAGGTAGGTGGGCAAGGGCGGGGTCTCGGCGAAGGTGACGACCTCGCGATCGCCCCGCGCCTCCCGGCGAAGCTCGGGTCCGTTCCCGAGCACGGCCATTCCCCGGGGAACCTCCACCGCGACCGACCAGGGGGCCTTGAACCCCGGCTCGTCGAGGCAAGGGAAGACGCGACGGGCGTCGGCGGCCTCGAACTGGGTCGCGGCGAGCGGCCCGGCCCGGTAGAGGCCGCGCAGCCCCGCGCTGAAGGCGCCGGTCCACTCGATCTCGACCTCGGTGCGCCCCACCGGGATCATGTCCCCGGTGGCGAGGAGGATGGTCTCGCTGGCGGCGAAGGCATCGACCTTCCCCTCGAGCGCGGCCCCCTTCACGACCACCGTCGCCTGGCTCACCGCCAGCCCTGCGGCGTGGAGCGCGATCCAGGGAGCTTCCCGCTCGATCGAGAGGGAGATGCGGATCTTGCCCGCGAAGGTGCCCCGTTCCAGGTCGAGGGACAGGAAGGCGTCGTACCGGACCGGCCGGATGGACTGGGGGAGCCGGTAGTTCCTGTCGGTGGGGGGAAGCGCCATGGAGTGACCTCCGGGTCGCCTCGACGTTTACTTGGCCCTCTCCTCGAGGGCCACCGGAATCCTCGCCCCGAGCGCCCGGGGGCGCCGCGGGATAGGAGTGGAGGATGGATCTCGTCACCGGTGCGACCGGATACGTCGGAGGCCGGCTCGTGCCCCGGCTGCTGGAGGGGGGCCGGAGCGTCCGGGTCCTGGCCCGCGACCCGGCCCGCCTGGCCGGCAGGCCCTGGGCCAGCCGCGTCGACATCGTCCGCGGGGACGTCCTCGACCCCACCACGCTGCCCGCCGCGCTCTCGGGGGTCGAGGTCGCCTACTACCTCGTCCACAGCATGGGCGACCACGGGGCCTTCGCCACCCGCGACCGCGACGCCGCCCGGGCCTTCGGCGCCGCGGCCCGGGACGCCGGGGTGAAGCGAATCGTCTACCTGGGGGGGCTGGGCGACTCCTCCGCCGGGCTCTCCGTCCACCTGCGCTCCCGTCAGGAGACCGGCGACGCGCTGCGGAGCGCCGGGGTTCCCGTCACCGAGTTCCGGGCCGCGGTGATCGTGGGGAGCGGCAGCATCTCCTTCGAGATGATCCGCTGGCTGACCGAGCGGCTGCCGGTGATGATCTGCCCGCGCTGGGTGTTCCAGCGGATCCAGCCGGTGGCCATCTCCGACGTCCTCTCCTACCTCGCCGCCGCGCCCTCCGTCCCGGCGTCGGCCGGCCAGATCGTGGAGATCGGCGGCGCCGACGTGCTGACCTACCGCGAGATGATGCTCGGCTACGCGGCCCGGCGCGGACTCAGACGCTGGCTCGTCCCCGTTCCGATGCTCACCCCCAGCCTCTCGTCCCACTGGGTCCGGTGGATGACGCCGATCCCCGCCTCGATCGCGCGCCCCCTGGTGGAGGGGCTGCGGAACGAGGTCGTCGTCCGGGACGACTCGGCCCGGCGACTCTTCCCCGACATCCATCCCCTCACCTACGCCCAGGCGCTCGACCGGGCCCTCGAGCGCCTGGAGCGGGGCGAGGTGGAGACCGCCTGGAGCGACGCGCTCGCCAGCTCCCCGCGGGGAGTCCCCACGGTGCAGTTCTCCACCGTCGAGGGCATGATCATCGAGCGGCGCGCCATCGAGGTGGACCTTCCTCCCGAGCGGCTCTTCCGGGCCTTCACGGGGCTCGGAGGGGAGCGGGGCTGGCTCTACATGAACTGGGCCTGGGAGATCCGGGGCATCCTCGACCAGCTCGCTGGCGGCCCGGGCTTCCGGCGCGGCAGGCGCGACCCGGACCACCTCCGCCCGGGGGACGCGCTCGACTTCTGGCGGGTCGAGGCCGTGGAGCCCGGGCGGCTCCTCCGGCTCCGGGCCGAGATGAAGGTCCCCGGGCGCGCCTGGCTCCAGTTCGAGGCGCAGCCGCGGGACGGCGGGTCGCTCCTCAGCCAGACCGCCTACTTCGCCCCACATGGACTGGCCGGCCACCTCTACTGGTACCTGCTCTACCCCATCCACGCGGCCATCTTCTCGAACCTCGTCCGGCGGGTGGCGCAGCGGGCCCGCACCCTCCCCGCACTCGAGCCGGTGCTCGGACCGACGGCGACCCTGTCGTGAGCCACGTCCCGGCCGAGAGGCTGCGGGCCGTGAACGAGGCCCCGGTCCGGCGCGACGGCGCCTACGTGCTCCTCTGGGCCACCGCCTTCCGACGCACCTCCTGGAGCTTCAGCCTCGACCGCGCGGTCGAGTGGTCGCGGGAACTCTCCCGACCGATCCTGATCCTCGAGGCGCTGCGGGCCGGCTATCCCTTCGCGAGCGCCCGGCTCCACGCCTTCGTCCTCCAGGGGATGGGGGACAACGCGCGCACCTGTGCCGACGCCGGCGTCGCCTACCACCCCTACGTCGAGGGCGCACCCGGCGAGGGGCGCGGCCTCCTCGCCGCGCTCGCCGCGCGCGCCTGCGTCGTGGTCACCGACGACGCCCCGTTCTTCTTCCTGCCGCGGATGCTCGCCGCGGCGGCGGAGCGCCTCCCGGTTCGGGTGGAGGCGGTCGACGGCAACGGGCTCCTCCCGGTGCGGCTCGCGCGCAGCGCCTACCCGACCGCCCACGCCTTCCGGAGGTTCCTCCAGATCGAGCTCCCCGAGCGGCTCTCCACCTTCCCCTCCACCGATCCGCTCGACGCCGAGGGCGCGGCCGGCGCGGAAGTTCCCGACGAGGTCTCCTCCCGCTGGCCTCGCGCCTCGGCCGGGCTCCTGTCGGCCGACCCGTCGGCGCTCCGCGCGCTCCCCATCGACCAGGCCGTGCCTCCCGTGGCGGGGGTGACCGGCGGGGGGGTCTCGGCACGCGAGGTGCTCCGGAGCTTCGTCGCCGACCGTCTCCCGCGCTACCTGGAGCGGAGCCAGCCCGAGGTGGACGGCGCGAGCGGCCTCTCCCCCTGGCTCCACTTCGGCCACGTCTCTCCCCACGAGGTCTTCCGGGCGGTCGCCCGCCGCGAGGGCTGGAAGCCGTCCCGCCTCGGCAAGGGGGGCGGCAGCAAGGAGGGCTTCTGGGGCATGAGCCCCGAGTCCGAGTCGTTCCTCGACGAGCTCGTGACCTGGCGCGAGGTGGGGCTCAACATGCTCGCCCGGCGCCCCGAGGCGGCCCACGACTTCGACTCGCTCCCGCCCTGGGCCATCCGGACGCTGGAGGCCCACGCGGGCGACCCCCGCGACCCGCTCTACGACCGCGCCACCCTGGAACGGGCGGCCACCCACGACGAGGTCTGGAACGCCGCCCAGCGCGAGCTGCGGGAGCGGGGGCGGATCCAGAACTACCTGCGCATGCTCTGGGGGAAGAAGATCCTGCAGTGGAGCGCGTCGCCGCGGGAGGCGCTCGCCACCATGCTCCACCTGAACGATCGCTGGGCCCTCGACGGCCGCGACCCCAACTCGGCCTCCGGAATCTTCTGGTGCCTGGGGCGCTACGACCGGCCCTGGGCGCCGGAGCGGCCGATCTTCGGGATGATCCGCTACATGTCCTCGGAGAACACCGTCCGGAAGCTCCGGATGAAGGGCTACCTGCGCCGCTTCGGCGCCGCGCCCGCGCTTCCCGGGACCTGACCTGCCTAGACGTGGTTGCGGAGCATGAGCTCCTTGGGGTGCGGCGCGAGGTGGGTCTGCCCCTCGAGGTAGGCCACGCCGAGCTTGCGGACGTGGTGCCGGATGAGCGTGAGCGGGACCACCAGCGGGACGAGCCTCCGCCGGTAGTCCTGGATGGCGTCGTGGAGCTCCGCCTTCTCGTCGTCGGGGAGCGTGTCCTTGAAGTAGCCGGCCATGTGCTGCATCACGTTGGTCTGCTTGCCGAGGGTGGCCGGCTTGGCCAGGGCCCGCATGAAGAGCTCCCCGTAGCGGGCGGCGAGCTCGTCGCGGGGCGTCTCCTTGGCCCGCGCCACGATGGGGCCCAGCTTCCGGTACCCGTCCGGATCGTGGGCCAGGAGCAGCAGCTTCTCCGCGGTGTGGAAGGCCACCAGGCCTCCCAGCGTCCACCGTCCCCGGAAGAGGTCCTTCAGCCGGCGGTAGGCGAAGACCCGCTCGACGAAGTTCTCCCGCAGCTCCGGGTCGCGGAGCCGCCCCTCCTCCTCCACCGGAAGGAGCGGAAGGCGGTCGAGCAGCTCCGCCGCGAACATGCCCCGGCCCGACTTGGTGGGCGCCCCCTTCGCGTAGACCCGCACCCGCTCCATGCCGCAGCTCGGCGAGTCCTTCTTGAGGACGTAGCCGCAGAGATCGAGCTTCCCGATCTCGGCCACCTTCCGCTCGGCCCAGCGCTGCATGGCCTCGGTGTGGTCGACGCCGTTCTTGGGGTCGACGAGGTGGACCGCCTCGCCCCGTCGCTCCAGACGGATGGTCGGACGCGGGATCGACATCCCCACCTCGACCTCGGGGCAGACCGGGACGAACTCCACGTACCTTCCGAGGAGCCCGGTCAGGAAGTCGTCCTTCTTGTGCCCGCCGTCGTAGCGGACGTTCTGCCCGAGCAGGCAGGAGGAGACGCCGATGCGGATGGGATGCCCCTGTTCCTCGTCGCTCATCGATCTCCCCGCCGCTAGTGGCGCCGCGATCCGCCGAAGAGGCTCCCGAGCACGCCGCGGACCAGCTCGCGCCCGATCTGCGTTCCGGCCGACCGGGCCACGCTCTTCGCCATCGCACTCAGGGTGTCGGCGATCTCGTTGTGGGGCTCGGCAGCGCGCCCACGCCCACGCTGCGGGGCCGGCTCCGGGGCGCGCTCCTCGGCCCGGGCCTGGAGCCGCTCGTAGGCCGACTCGCGATCCACCGCCTCGTCGTACTTGCCCTTCACGATCGAGGATCGCATGACCCGCTTCCGCTCCTCGGCGGTGAGGGGCGCGAGCCGGGATCGGGGCGGCAGCACGAAGGCCCGCTCGACCGGCACCGGCGTGCCCTTCGCGTCGAGGAGCGACACCAGCGCCTCCCCCACCGAGAGCTCGGTGATGGCCACGGCGGCGTCCACCTTCGGGTTCTGCCGGAAGGTCTCGGCGGCGGTGCGCACGGCCTTCTGGTCGCGCGGGGTGAAGGCGCGCAGGGCGTGCTGGACCCGGTTGCCGAGCTGCCCGAGCACGGTCTCGGGCACGTCGAGCGGGTTCTGGGTGACGAAGTAGACCCCCACCCCCTTCGAGCGCACCAGCCGCACCACCTGCTCCACCTTCTCGAGCAGCGCCCGCGGCGCGTCCCGGAAGAGCAGGTGGGCCTCGTCGAAGAAGAAGACGAGCCGGGGCTTCTCGGGGTCCCCCACCTCCGGCAGGTGCTCGTAGAGATCGGAGAGCAGCCAGAGCAGGAAGGTCGAGTAGAGGCGCGGCGAGAGGAGCAGCTTGTCGGCGGCGAGGATGTGGACGATCCCCTCCCCCCGGCCGTCGACCTCGAGCAGGTCGTTCAGCTCCAGGGCCGGCTCGCCCAGGAACCGATCGCCGCCCTGCTGCTCGAGCACGAGCAGCTGCCGCTGGATGGCCCCGACGCTGGCCGGGGAGACGTTGCCGTGGGTCCTCTGGAGCTCGCTGGCCCGCTCGGACACGTGCTGCAGGACGGCGCGGAGGTCCTTCAGGTCGAGGAGCAGGAGCCCGTCGTCGTCCGCGATCTTGAAGGCGAGGGCGAGCACCCCCTCCTGGACCTCGTTCAGCTCGAGCATGCGGGCGAGCAGCACCGGCCCCAGCTCGGAGACGGTGGTTCGCAGCGGGTGCCCCTGCTCGCCGAAGACGTCCCAGAAGACCACCGGCGCGCCGGACGGCTCCAGCGTGGCCCCGAGCCGCTTCACCCGCTCGAGCATCTTCTCGTCGGGCTCGGCGGCGAGCGCCATCCCGGAGAGGTCCCCCTTCACGTCGGCCAGGAAGACCGGGACGCCGGCGCGGGAGAGCCGCTCGGCGAGCACCCGGAGGGTGACGGTCTTCCCGGTCCCGGTGGCTCCGGCCACGAGGCCGTGGCGGTTCGCCATCCCGGGCAGGAGCGACAGGATCTCTTCCCCCTTGGCGATGGGGAGCGGCGGAGCGGGCATGCGCGGTGTTCCTCCCTGCACGTGGAATAGCACGGCGGGGAGGCGTCCGCCCGGCGCGGACCCTTCTGGCCCGGCTACCCGCTCCAGCCGGTGCGCACGCCCAGCGAGGAGGCGACCCGGAGGACGTCGGTGATGACCCCGCCGGCGGTCAGCGCGCCACCCACCCCCGCCCCCTGCACCACGAGCGGCGTGCCCGAGCGGCGGAGCGTGGTGGCCGCCACGTAGGCCTCCACGTCGCGAAGGCGCGCCGCCCGGTGCTCCGGTCCGACCTCCTCCGGACCGACCCGGACGCTCCCGGCGTCGACGTCGACGTGGACGAGGTAGCGGAGGACCTTGCCGCGCCCTCGCGCTCCCAGGACCCGTTCGGCGAAGGGGCGATCGAGCCGCCGCAGCGCCTCGACGAGCTCGGCGGGTGAGGTGGCGGCGAGCGCCTCGCGCGGCAGGAGGGGCGCGATGGCCACGTCGGCGACGTCGAGCCGCATCCCCAGTTCCCGGGCCAGGATGACCGCCTTGCGGGCCGAGTCGAGCCCGGACAGGTCGTCGCGGGGGTCCTCCTCGGTGTAGCCCAGCTCCCGGGCCCAGCGCAGCGCCAGCGAGAGCGGCGTGCCCTTCTCGGCCTCGGCGAGCACGAAGCCCGCCGTGCCCGACAGGGAGCCCTCCACGGTGAGGACCCGGTCGCCGGTGCGCACCAGGTTGCGGAGCGTGCCGAGGAGCGGAAGGCTCGCCCCGACCGAGGTCTCGTAGTGGAAGTGGACGTGGGCGTGCCGGCGCGCCGCCGACAGCCGGTCCCGGTCGGCGGTGGGGGAGGCGAGCGGGAGCTTGTTCGCCCCCACGACGTGGATGCCGCGCCGGAAGGCCTCCTCGTAGACCGGGATCAGGGCCGGGTCGGCGGTCAGGTCCACGAGGACCGCGCCGGGCAACCGCGCCAGCCGGTCGAGCACGGCCGCCGCGCCGGGCATGCGGAACGGGCCGGTCCGCGGCGCCGCGGCCAGGTCGGCCCTCCAGCGGGAGAGGTCGAGGCCGTTCTCGTCGAAGGCGAGGCCGAGCCGGTCCCCCACCCCCACCACCCGCAGGGCGATGTCGTAGTCGGACGAGAGGCTCGGGGCCTGCTCGCGCACCTGGTCGAGCAGCGGCGCCCCCACCTTCCCCTTTCCGAGGACGAGCAGGTTCACGCCCTGGCCGCCGGTGGCGGGTCGGGCCGCCGGTCGGGTCGTGCTCCGCCCCTCCTGCCGGTCCCGGAAGTCGGCCACCAGCGCGGAGAGCTCGTCCACGTGGATGAGGAAGGCGTCGTGGCCGTGGGGCGACTCGAGCCGCTCCAGGCGCGCCGCCGGCATGTGCCGGGCCATCACCCGCTGCTCCTCGGGGACGTAGAGCACGTCGGTGTCGATGGTCACCACCAGGGCCGGCTGCCGGATCCCGCGCAGCACCGCCTCGAACTCCCCGCGCCCCCGGGCCACGTCATGGGTGTCCATGGCGCGGGTGAGCGCGAAGTAGGTGGCGGGGTCGAACCGGTCGACGAGCTGCTGCCCCTGGTAGCGCAGGTAGCTCTCCATGGCGAAGAGGTCGGCCGACTGGGATCGCCGCCCGTACCGCTCCTCGAAGGAGGCGAACCCGCGGTAGGTGCACATGGCCATCATGCGCGCCGCCGCGAGCCCGGCCGTGGGCGGATCGGCGGGGTCGTAGCGCCCCCCTGCCCAGCGGGGATCGGCGGCGATGGCCTGGCGCTGCGCCTCGGAGAGGCCGATGGCCCAGGCGGAGTGGCGCGCCGAGTTGGCGATGGGGACGATGGTCCGGACCAGGTCGGGGAAGAGCAGCGCCCACTCGAGCACCTGCATGCCCCCGAGCGATCCGCCGATCACCGCGCGGACGCCCCGGATCCCGAGCGCGCGGGCCAGTTCCCCCTGCACCCGGACCATGTCACGGACGGTGATGGCCGGGAACGTGCCCAGGTAGGGGTTGCCGGTGGCCGGATCGATCGAGGCGGGGCCGGTGGTGCCGTAGCAGCTCCCCAGGATGTTCGCGCACAGGACGAAGTCCCGATCCGGGTCGAGGGCCCGGCCCGGCCCGAACATCCGGGTCCACCAGCGATCGGCGTCGGCGGAGCCGGTGAAGGCGTGGCAGACCACGACGGCGTTGTCCCCCGCCGGCGAGAGACGCCCCCAGGTGCGGAAGGCGACCTGGAGCCGCTCGAGCCTGGCCCCGGACTCGAGCAGGAAGGGGCCGGCGGGGACGTAGAAGCGGGTCTCCGGCGCGATGAAGGCTGCCCGCGCGGGGGCCAGGGGATCGGGGGGCTTGTCGGCGAAGGGCATGGCCGCGCGCGAGGACGGGAAGGCGGAATCTAGAGGGAGGGAGGGCCCCCGGTCAAGATAGCGGAGGAGTTTCCGCTCACATGGAGGCGACCGGGCGACGGCGGCGCGCCCGCCGCGGGAGCCGGAACCGCTCGCACAGGAAGTCGGCGAGCGCCCCCACCTCGCCCGGCGCGAAGGTCGGCAGGGCGCGAGGGGCTGGCTCGTCGGACACCACGGCGATGAACCCGCGCCCGCGCGCGCAGGCGAACTCCGGGCTCACCTCCCGGCGGTGGACCTCGACGCGGGGCAGCCGCTCAGCCTTCCAGCCCTCCACGAGCACCAGGTCGGCGGGAGGGAGCATCCGGGCCAGCGCCCGCACCCCGCCCGCTCGCGGCGCGCCGAAGATGGCGAGCTGCGTGGGCCCCTGGACGGCGACGGAGAGCGCGCCCGCCCGCAGGAGGAGATCGCTGTCCTTCCCGGGGACGTCGAACCCGTGGGGATGGCCGGAGTGCTTGATGGCGGCCACGCGGAGCCCGCGCCGCCCCAGCTCCCGGACGAGCGCCACGAGCACGGTGGTCTTGCCCGCGCCGCTCGGGCCCGAGAAGGCGACCACGGGCACCGGTCGCCGGCGCGCCACGCCCCGTTTCACTCCTCGAGAAGCCACGTCTCCACCCGCTCCCCCTCCGGGACGTCGCCGGTCCCCTCGGCGATCCGCACCAGCGCCTGCGCCAGCGCGGGCCCGCGAATCTGGGCGGCGTCCCTGCCGACCGGACGGACCCTCCCGTCCGGCGTGAGCGACGCCCAGAGGAAGCGGCTGCGGCCTGGACGCCCCCCGGTCGCCTCGGCGATGGGCAGCCAGGCCGTCGGACGGTCGATGCGCCCGGCGCCGGCGAGGGTCAGGAGCGCAGGCCGGGCGAAGACCTCGAAGGCGACCAGGCAGGCCGACGGGCTGCCCGGGAGCCCCAGCACGGGCTTTCCCCCGAGGAGCGCGAAGAGGAAGGGCTTGCCGGGCTTCATGGGGACGCCGTGGACCCGGATCTCGGCGCCGAGATCCCGGAGGGCCCCGGCCACGAGGTCCTTCTCCCCCACCGAGACGCCGCCCAGCGTGACCAGCGCGTCGGCGCTCGCGAGCGCGCCGGCGATCGCCTCGCGCAGCGCGGCCGCGTCGTCCCCCACCGCGCCCCGCCGGACCTCGAACCCGCACCCGGAGAGAAGGCCGGCCAGGGCCGCGCCGTTCGAGTCGGGCGTGCGCCCCCTCACCACCTCGTCGCCGGTGGCGAGCAGCGCCACCCGTACCCTCCTGTGGACCCGGAGCTCGGTGCAGCCGACCGCCTCGAGGAGCGCCGCCTGGCGCGGCCCGATGCGTGTCCCGGCGGGAAGCGCCTCCCCTCCGGCCGGCACGTCCTCGCCGGCGGCGCGGACGTTCTCTCCGGCGCGAGGCCGGTGGCGGACGAGGACGCGCCCGCCGCGGGGCTCGGTCGCCTCCTCCTGCACCACCGCGTCGGCCCCGGCCGGCAGGGGCGCGCCCGTGAAGATGCGCGCCGCCTCCCCGGGTCCCAGCGGCTCGCCGGGGAGATCCCCCGCGTAGAGGGTCCCCTTCACCAGCAGTTCGACGGGACCCGGGACGTCCTCGTGACGCACCGCGTAGCCGTCCATCGCCGAGCAGGTGTGGGGCGGGGCCGCCCGGGCCGCCAGGGCCGGCGCCGCCAGGAACCGGCCGGCCGCCTCGCCGATCGGAACGCGCTCCTCCCCGAGCGATTTGATCGCTTCGATCACCGTCCTGCGGTGGGGCTCGAGCCGGTCCACGGGCGGATGATGCCACCCCCGCCATCCCGCTGTCCGACGAATTCCGCAACACTTGCGCCCGGGCACTCTTGATCCGGGGCAATGCGCAGGTTCTGCGGCAAAACTCCCTGAAAACCCGGGCCTGAGTCGTGCATCTAGACGCCGGTCAAGCACGGAGGTGCCCATGATCTCGACCGCTCCTGTCACCGACTGTGGAACCTGCACCCTGGGCATCGCCTCCGGGGGGCGCTGCCGGTTCACCCCTTCCACCCGGGAGTCGGGGGCGAGCCTCTGCGCCCAGGGAGAACGTCCGCGCACCGTCTACTTCATCAAGGAGGGGTTCGTCGCCCTCTCCGCGGTGAGCCCCCGGGGCGCCGAGCTCGTGCTCACGCTCCGCGGTCCCACGTCGCTCCTCTGCACCGAGGCCATGACCAACGAGCCCTCGGCCTACGAGGTGCGCGCCCTCTCCCGCGTGAAGCTCTGCGGGATCGCCGGCGACGCCATGACCCAGTGGGTGGGGCCGGAGCGCAGCCCGGCGCGGGTGATCCTCGACCTGCTGCTGGCCGAGGGGCGCATGCACCGGGACGAGGTGAACTTCCGCCAGGGCGACTGCATGTCGCGCGTGGCCCGCTTCGCGCTGGCCCACGCCAAGTTCCTCGCCGACCGGCCCAACGCCGTCCGCAAGCAGGTGGTGGCCCGGCTGCTCGGCATGCGCCCCGAGACCCTGTCGCGCTGCCTCACCCGCCTCGAGCAGGACGGGGTGCTCGACGCCTCCCGCGGCGTGAAGGTGATCGACTCGCGGCGGCTGGCGGCCATCGCCATGGAGGACGCCACCGCCTGATCGCGGTAGGATCCCCCCATGCTCGGACTCGGATTCGGCGAGATCCTGCTCATCGCGCTCGTGGTCGTGCTCCTCTTCGGCGCGACCAAGCTTCCCCAGCTCGGCCAGGGGCTCGGCGAGAGCGTGAAGAGCTTCCGCAAGGCCTTCCGCGAGGTGCAGGGGGACGACGAGAAGCCGCCTCCTCCTCCGCCGCCGGCGCCTCCGCCCGACAGGTAGCCGCGGTTCAGCGCCCCGACAGGATCCGCCCCACCATCTCGGTGAAGCGGGCCACCGCGGAACCGATCCGGTCGAGCAGGTCCTCGCCTAGCCCCCGGCGCATCGCCTCCTCCGGCGCCACCCGCCGCGCCAGGACGGCCCGGTCCTCGAACCAGCGCCGGGCGGCGAGCGCCGTGGTCCGGTCGTCGATCTCCACCAGCGACTCGAGGTTGGCGAGGGAGAGCGGGTCGAGGTTGAAGCTCCCGAGGAGCACCTTCTCGCCGTCGACGACGGCGACCTTGGCGTGGTGGACGGAGCGGGTCCACTCCCGGATCTCCACGCCCGCCTCGACGAGCCTCCGGTAGAGGCGCCGGGTACCGGCCCGGGCCAGCGGGACGTCGCTCCGCCCCGCCAGGAGCAGCGTGACCTTCACTCCGCGTCGAGCGGCCGCGGTGATGGAGCGGACGAAGCGCCGGTCGGGGAGGAAGTAGGCGTGGGCCGCCAGGATCTCGGAGCGGGCCGCCGCGAAGGATCGCCGGTAGAGGTTGCGCAACCGCCGCCCTCCCCCGATCCCCGACAGGTGGACCTGGACCGGACCGCGCGTCCGGGGCGGGCGCTCCCCGCGCAGCCGCGCCTCCAGCCAGGCCGCCGGGGGGCCGCGGAGCTCCACCGCGAGATCCATCCACTCCGGCGACTCGTCGGCCAGGTCGGGGGCCCGGCCCGGCCCGACGAGCCCGTACTCGTCGGCGATGTTGATCCCGCCCAGGAAGGCCACCTCCCCGTCGACGAGCAGGATCTTGCGGTGGTTGCGCCGGAAGCGCCCGGTGAAGAGCGCGAGCAGCGGGTGGTAGATCCGCACCTCCGCTCCGTCCGGCTCGAGCATCGACTGGAGCCAGCGCCCGTCGAGCGCCGACCCCCACCCGTCCAGGATGACCCGGACCCGGACCCCGCGGAGGGAGGCCTGGGAGAGGGCCTCGCGGAAGAGGTCGCCGACCCCCTCCCGCGCCAGGTAGTAGATCTCCAGGTGAACCGACTGGCGCGCGCCCCGGATGGCCTCGAGCATCCTGGGGAAGGCCTCCCGGCCCCCCGCGAGGAGGGTCACGCGCTCGCCTGGGGGGGACGTATCGGACGCCACCTGAAGAGGCTACCTCGTCCCGGGCTCCCCGGTGGGATCCCGTCGAGGGCTCACCCCGGGCGGCGGCGTTGATCCGGGACCCCGCCGGGCCTAGATTCCCCGCGCGCATGTCCGAGTCCCTCCTCGAGGAGCTGAAGCGGTACGTGGACTTCGGGCCGGACGACGAGTCCGCCCTGCGCGAGCTCCGGGTCGGCGCGGCCCCCGACTTCCCGGCCATCGCCGTCGTCTTCTACGACCGGATCCTGGCCCACGAGGGGGCGCGCCGGGCGCTCCTGGGGGGGGAGAGCCGTGTCGGCCACCTCCGCACCACCCTGGTCCGGTGGATGGAGGAGGCGATCGGCGGCCCCTGGGACGAGGCCTGGTGGGAGGCCCACTGCCGCATCGGCCGGGTCCACGTCCGGATCGACCTGCCCCAGCACTACATGTTCGGCGCCATGAACGTGATCCGCGAGGCCCTCGACGCCTCCGTCGAGCGGCTCTGGCCAGCCGACCCGGACCGGCGGCGCCGCACGCGCGAGGCGGTCGGGAAGGTGCTCGACCTCGAGCTCGCCATCATGCTCCACACCTACCGGGAGGACCTCCTCGCCCGCGCCACCCGGACCGAGCGGCTGGCCACCTTCGGCCAGCTCGTCGGCTCGATCGGCCACGAGCTCCGCAACCCGCTGGGCGTGATCGAGAGCTCCCTCTACCTGCTCCGGGGCCGGACCGGGGAGGACGAGCGGTCCAGGAAGCACCTCGACCGCATCGGCGAGCAGGTCCGGCTCTCGAGCCAGATCATCACCGGGCTGCTCGACATGGTCCGCGACCGCCCGCTCGCTCCCGAGACGGTGGAGGTCGCGACGCTCCTGCGCGACGGCGCCGGCGCCCTCTCCCCGCCGCCCGGGGTGACCTTCTCGGTCGACGCGCCGGACGGGCTGTCGGTGCGGGGCGACCCGGTGCAGCTCGGCCAGGCCCTCGCGAACCTGGTCATGAACGCCTTCGAGGCCACCCTTCCCCGGGGCGCCGTGCGGCTCGCGGCCCGATCCGAGGGGGCGCTGGTGGCGTTCGACGTCGAGGACGAGGGACCGGGGATCGCCGAGTCGGTCCGGGGGCGGATCTTCGAGCCGCTCATCACCTCGAAGCCGAACGGGAACGGCCTGGGACTGGCGTTCGTGAAGCGGGTCGCCGAGCGGCACGGCGGCTCCATCTCCCATGCCCCCCGCGACGGGCGCGGGACCCTCTTCACCCTCCGTGTACCGGCGGCCTGACCCATGCGCCGGTACCTGTTCGTCGACGACAACCTCGAGCTCGCCGAGAACCTCGCCGAGATCGCCGCCGAGCACGGCGCGTCGTGCCAGCTGGCCGGCGGCGGGGCCGAGGCCCTGGCCCGGGTGGAGCGCACCCGGTTCGACGCCGTCGTCACCGACATGCGCATGCCCGGGCTCTCGGGAGCCGGGCTGGTCCACGCCATCCGCCGGGTCGATCCGGGCCTTCCCGCCGTGGTCCTCACCGCCCACGCCGGCGACGCCGACCTGGCCGCCGCCCGGCGGGAGGGGCTCCTCGCCGTCCTGGCGAAGCCCGCCCCCATCGAGCGGCTGATGGCGCTGCTCGAGGTGGCGCGGCGGGACGGCGTGGTGGCCGTGCTGGAGGACGACCAGGCGCTGCTCGACAACCTCACCGAGGCGCTGCGGCTCCGGGGCTTCGCCGCGGTCACCGCGAGCACGGTCCTCGACACCGACCGGCTCGGGCCGGTCCGGCCATTCGCCGCGCTCGCCGACCTCCGCCTCCCGGGCGGTCCGGACGGGGAGGCGACCCGGAGGCTCGAGGCGCTCTTCCCGGGGATCCCGATCGTCGCCGTGACCGCCTTCCCCGGCGGCGCCCCCGCCGGGGCCCGCGCCGTCTTCCCGAAGCCCTTCGACACCGCCGCCCTGCTCGCCGCGGTGGAGCGAATCCACGCCGAAAGGACGGACTCCCCGTGACACTCCCCTCCCCGGCCCGCCGCCCCCGCGTCCTGCTCGTCGACGACAACCCCGCGCTCGCCGAGAACCTGCGCGAGATCCTGGAGGACGCGGGCTTCGCGGTGGTCACGGCCGGTTCCTGCGCCGAGGCCCAGGCCCGGGCCCGGACCGGGTTCGACGTGGCGCTCGTCGACCTGGGGCTCCCGGACGGGAACGGGACCGAGCTGGCACAGCAGCTCAAGGAGGGGCATCCCGACAGCGAGGTGGTGCTCCTCACCGGCCACGCCACCATGGAGTCGGCGCTGGACGCCGTCCGCGCCGGGGCCTGCGCCTACCTCCAGAAGCCGGTCAACACGCCCGAGCTGCTCATGACGCTGGAGACGGCGATGCGCCAGGTGCGCCTGCACCTCGAGAAGCGCGAGCTGGCCCGGCGGGCGGCCATGGCCGAGAAGCTGGCCGCGGTGGGCACGATGACCGCCGGCCTCTCCCACGAGATCCGCAACCCCCTGAACGCCGCCGCCCTCCAGCTCACCGTCCTGGAGCGGCGCGTGGGACGGCTCCCGGCCGGCGAGCAGGGCCCCCTCCTCCAGCCGCTCCACCTGGTCCGGGACGAGATCCGGCGCCTCGACCACATCCTCGAGGACTTCCTCCAGTTCGCCCGCCCGCGCGAGTTCTACCCGAAGCCGGTGGAGCTCGCGCCGGTGCTCGACCGGGTGCTGACGCTGCTCGGCGGGCCGGCCGACAAGCGGCACATCCGGGTGGCGCGCGACTTCGCCGTGGTCCCGCCGGTGGCCGGGGACGTGGAGCGGCTCCAGCAGGTGGTCATGAACCTGGGGCTCAACGCGCTCGACGCCGTCCGCGAGGGGGGCTGGATCCGGGTCTCCTGCCGCCTCTCGGACGATCCCGAGACGGTCGAGATCCTCATCGACGACAGCGGTCCCGGGGTGCCGCCGGAGATCCGCGAACGCATCTTCGAGCCGTTCTTCACCACCAAGGCGGAGGGGTCGGGGCTCGGACTCCCCATCGTCCACGCCATCGTCACCCAGCACGGCGGGACGATCACGGTGGAGGAGGCGCCCGAGGGGGGAGCGCGCTTCGCGCTCCGCGTGCCCAGGGCGCGCTGACCCGGCGCGGGGCGCCCCGGCCTAGCTGGCCGGATCGTCGGCGAGGTCGTCGTGCCCGCCGTGCCCGGCGCCGCCGTTCGCGTACTCCTTCAGGCGGTACTGGATCTTGCGGACGCTGATGCCGAGGATCTCGGCGGCGCGCGAGGTGGAGCCGCCGACCATCTCCAGGGTGCGCAGGATGGCCTCCCGCTCGATCTCGTAGAGGGTGGCGCCGGGGATGAGGGCGCCCGGGCTGCGCTCGCGCGGGCGGGGGCCGCGCAGGGTGGGCGGCAGGTCGTCGGCGGTGAGCTCGGACCCCTTGGCGAGCACCACGGCGCGCTCCACCACGTTCTCGATCTCGCGGACGTTGCCCGGCCAGTCGTGCGCGAGCAGCGCGTTCAGCGTGCCGGGGGCGAGGCCGCGGATCTCCTTGCCGTAGGCCTT
The DNA here is from genome assembly GCA_037129355.1 of Deltaproteobacteria bacterium. Taxonomy (GTDB): domain Bacteria; phylum Myxococcota; class Myxococcia; order Myxococcales; family Anaeromyxobacteraceae; genus CAIOAK01. The sequence continues at coordinate 41,620 of JBAXVO010000004.1, forward strand.
GCCGTACTTCTCGACGAAGTGGCTCACCAGCGCCGGGATGTCCCCCTTGCGGTTGCGCAGGGGAGGCAGGGTGACCGCCACCACGTTCAACCGGTAGTAGAGGTCCTCGCGGAACTTCCCGGTCTTCACCTCGGTGGCGAGGTCGCGGTTGGTGGCCGCCACCAGCCGGACGTCGACCTTGAGCGTGGACACGCCGCCGACCCGCTCGAACTCCTTCTGCTGGAGGACGCGCAGGAGCTTGATCTGCAGCGCCGGGGAGATGTCGCCGATCTCGTCGAGGAAGAGGGTCCCGCTGTCGGCCAGCTC
>JBAXVO010000040.1:0-18140 GCA_037129355.1 Deltaproteobacteria bacterium
GAGTTCCCGGTGCTCTTCATGAAGAGCCCGTGGGTCACGCAGAACCCCGGCGACCCGATCCTGATTCCCACACGCCTCGCCAGCACAAAAGTCGACTACGAGGCCGAACTGGTGGTGATCCTCGGCAGGAGTTGCAAAAATGCCACGCGCGAAAACGCGATGGACAGCGTACTCGGTTATACCTGCGGCAACGATGTCACCGCGCGCGACTGGCAGAAGAGCTTCGGGGGCAACCAGTGGTGCCGCGGAAAATCGTTCGACACCTTCGCGCCGCTCGACGACGCCGCCTGGAACGCCCTCGTCGACTCGGTCGGCGAGGAGGATCCGTTCCTCATGATCTTCACGAGCGGAACCACCGGCCGTCCCAAGGTGGTGCGCCTCCCCCAGCGCTCCATCGTCCACGCCGTCGACGCCGGGAACCTCGCGGTGGGCACCACCGAGGCCGACCTGGGCGTGCACTTCCTGCCCTTCGCCCACGTGGCGGGGCACGACCAGTTCTTCCTGGCGGTCGCCCAGGGGCACTCCCTCGTCCTCGTGCTCAAGCGCGAGGACATCGAGCGCTCCTTCGGCTTCGGCCCCACCTACGCCTTCTCGGTTCCGCTCATCTACGACCGGTTCCGCACCGCGGTGGAGGCCAAGGTCGACGGGCTCCGCCCCCTGGTCCAGCGGATCACCCGCGCCGCGCTGGCGGCCGGCGTCCGCGTCCGCGTGGAGGGGAGCAAGAGCCTCTGGGACCGGGTCCTCACCCGCCTCGCCGACCGGCTGGTGGGAGGCCCCCTGCGCGAGAAGCTGGGCGGCAACATCCGCGCCCTCTTCTCCGGCGGCGCCCCGGCCTCGCCGGCGCTGTTCCGGTTCCTGGAGGGGCTCGGCATCCCCTGCGTCGAGCTCTACGGCATGACCGAGACCGGCGGCATGGTCTCCTCGAACCTCCTCCACGGGAAGCGCCGGCCCGGCTGCGCCGGCGTGCTCACCCCCGACCACGAGGTCCGGTTCGACGAGGACGGCGAGCTCCTGCTGCGCGGGCCGCTGCTCTTCTCCGGCTACCTCGAGCCGGAGGACGCGGTCGGCGCCTTCACCGAGGACGGCTTCTACCGCACCGGCGACCGTGCCCGCATCGACGAGGAGGGCTTCCTGCGGGTGGAGGGGCGGAAGAAGCACCTGCTCGTCCTCTCCACCGGGAAGAAGCTCGCCCCCGAACCGCTCGAGCAGGCCATCGCCGGGACGCCCCCGTTCCATGGAGCGGTGCTGCTCGGCGAGGGGCGACCGTTCGTCTCGGCGGCGGTCTTCGTGGCCCCGGAGTTCCTGGCCCGGCTCGCCACCGAGGGGCGCGACGCCGCCGAGGCGCTGCTGCCGCTCGTCCGCTCGTCGCTCGGTGCCTTCAGCGACTACGAGAAGCCCCACAAGCTGGTGATCATCCCGGGGTCGCCGGCCGACCACCCCACCATGGTCACCCCCACGCTCAAGGTGAAGCGGGACGCGGTGCTCGCCTACCTGGGGCCGAACGTGGCCGCGCTCTACGAGCCGCGCGTGCGCCCCGCGTCGACGTGACCCGGCGCCGGGCGCCTCAGACGGCCAGCCGGTCCAGGAAGTAGGGCAGCATCTTCCGCCACCAGGGCCAGTCGTGCGCCACGTCGGCGCCCCAGTAGTCGAACCAGGCCGGGATCCCCTTCACGCGCAGGATCTCCTCGAGCGCCTGGGTGTCGGCCAGGCAGTCCTCCTCCCAGGAGCCCTGCCCCACCGCGAAGGCGATCGCCGAGCGGCGGTAGCGGTCCAGGTAGGCGGGGTCGGCGAGCCCGGGGAGGTACTGCAGCGGGCTGTTGAAGTAGGTGGCGTCGTCCCACTGGCCGTCCACGAAGCTCGTCGCCGAGTAGAGGCCGGAGAGCCCGATCACCCCGTCGAAGGCGTCGGGTCGGCGGAAGAAGAAGTTGGCGGCGTGGAAGGCCCCCATGCTGCACCCGGTGACCCACATCGTGCCGCGCCCGGTGGCGTTGCGGACGAAGGGCACGAGCTCGTCCATGACGTAGCGGTCGTAGTCGAGGTGGCGGCGCGCCCGCTCGGCGGGGTGGACGGCGGCGTTGGTCCAGCTCTGCCAGTCGATGCCGTCGACCGCCACCAGCCGGAGCCGACCGGCGTCGAGGAACTCGGCGCAGGCGTCGATCATCCCGAAGCCGGCGAAGTCGCCCATGCGCCCGTCCTGCGACGGGAAGGCCAGCACCGGGCGCCCGGCGTGGCCGTAGATCTCGAACTCCATCTCCTGGCCCAGCGCCGGGCTGTGCCAGCGGTGTCTCTCCCCCTGCATGTCCCGCCCTTCCCTCAGGCCTTGGCCTGGATGTCGGCGGCCGCCTGCTCGAGCTCCTCGAGCCCGGGCGACCGCAGGATGAAGCCGTAGTTGCCGATGGCCGCGCTGAAGACGTCGTTCACCGGCTCGTGATGGACGAGGAGCGGCGCGTAGCGGGAGAGGACCTCCTGGAGCGGCAGCGCGTACCGGTAGCGGTCCTTGCGCCCCACGTAGGCCACGAACCAGGGGCGTTCGAAGCGCTGGGCGACGTTGCCGTGGACGAGGAGGTCGGCCCAGGCCCGGTAGAGGTTGGCGTCGTTCTGATAGTTCCACATGTCGACGGTCATGCCGCCCGGCGGGCGCATGTTCACCTCGAGGGCGAGCAGCGAGCCGTCCTTGCGCCGGAAGAACTCGATGTGGAAGAAGCGCTCCCGGATGTCGAAGGCGCGGACCAGGCGGCGCCCGGCGTCGGCCAGGTCGTCCTCGATGTCGCGGGTGGCGTGGTACCAGACGTCGGTGTCCTCGTTCACGACCTCCATGATCCCGCGGCTGTAGCGCAGCGAGGCGTCGAACACGACGCGGCCGTCCCGGTCGGCGAGCCCGTCGTAGGTGACGATGTCCCCGTCGACGAACCCCTCGAGCACGTAGTCGATGGCCGGGCGCGAGCCCAGGAAGGCCTCCAGGTCCGTCCCGGTCTCGAGCTTCCAGGTGCGCGAGGCCCCGACCCCCACGTCGGGCTTGGCGACGAGGGGGAATCCGACCCGGGCGACGAAGGCGCGGGCCGCCTCGGGGTCCCGGACCAGGTGGGCGGGCGCGGCGGGGATCCCCGCCTTGGCGAAGAGCCCCTTCATGCCGGTCTTGCGCTGCATCACGACGAGGTCGGACGGGCGCAGCCCGGGGACGTTGAAGTCCTCCCGCAGCCGGGCCTCGGTCGAGAGCCAGTACTCGCTCATGGAATCGAGCCGGTCGATCTTCCCGTGGCGGAAGGTGAGGAAGCCGATCGCCCGCAGCATGTCGTCGTACCGGTGCATGTCGGGCACCCGGTAGTACTCCGACACGGCGGCCTGGAGCTCGGGGCGCAGCCGCTCCCAGGGTTCGTCGGCGATCGCCAGGGCCGTGGCCCCGGCGTCCCGCAGGGCGGCCACGAAGTGCCAGAAGTTGAGGGGGAAATGTGGGGAAATGAAGACGACGTTCACGCGGGCCTCCCCCACGAGGATTACCACGATCGAGGCCGTGCTTCGTGGATGACAACGTCAGACGAGCGATCTAGTTTGCGTCGCTTCTTTTCACCAACCAGAGGGCTCACACCACCATGAACCTGCCGTTCCTTCGACGGAAGCTCCCGCTTCTCGCCGCTCTCCTCTCGATCGCCGTGGCCGCGCCGGCCTTTGCCGAGGAGTCGCCTCCCAAGCCGACCGACGACAACTTCTTCACCACCACCAACGTGCAGCTGCTCTGGGGCGGCGGGTTCTCCGACGCCCAGCTCGGGTACTTCACCAGGACCCAGAGCATGTTCACGCTGACCCTCAACAACTACACGCAGTTCAAGTACGGCGACAGCTTCGCCTTCGTCGACCTGTACCAGGGCGACTTCGTCGTCCCGTACACCGACATCTCGAACGGCAACGCCAAGATCTACGCCGAGTGGCACCCCCGCATCCTCATCAACAAGTTCATCGACCCGAAGGCCCCGCCCGCCTTCGGCTTCATCGGCAACTACGGCGTGGCCGGCGAGATCAACGTCGGCAACAACTTCTCCGCCTACCTGATCGGCCCCAGCGTCGACCTGTTCCTGCCGCTGAACATCTACGTGGGGATGGCCTTCTACTACCGGTACAGCTCCCTCTGGCTCTCCCCCGGCGTGGACGGCGCCATCTACACGCACACCTGGCAGTTCAGCCCGTACTGGACGGTCCCCTTCCCGGTCGGCCCGGTCCCCTTCGTCTTCACGGGCTTCCTCGACATGTACCAGTACTCCACGGGCGGCATGGACGTGATGTTCCAGCCCGTGCTGATGGCGGACGTGCTGGCGCCGTTCGGCGGGAAGAGCAACACCTTCTTCGCCGGCATCGAGTGGTACCTCCACTCCTACGTGCTGTTCGACGGCGCGCCCCGCCACACCGTGTCGGCGCCGCAGGTCATGGTCCAGTGGAACATCCACTGAGACCGGCCTGACGCGAGGGAGCGTCGGGACACGGCATGACGTCGGCGACCGACCCGGGAACGCTGGACCGCTTCTTCGGAATCTCGAAGCGCGGCTCCAGCGTGCGGACGGAGGTGATCGCGGGAGCGACCACCTTCATGACGATGGCGTACATCCTCTTCGTCAATCCGGTCATCCTGGGAAAGGTCGCCGACTCGGCCGGGCACCGGCTCCCCTTCGCGGCCGTCCTCACCTCCACGGCGCTGGTGGCGGCCGTCGCCACCGTCGCCATGGGGCTGCTCGCCAACCTGCCGCTGGCGCTGGCGGCGGGCATGGGGCTGAACTCCGTGGTCGCCTTCCAGCTGGTGGCGACCATGCACCTCACCTGGCCCCAGGCCATGGGGGTGGTGGTCGCGGAGGGGCTGGCGGTCACCGCGCTCGTCCTCTTCGGATTTCGCCGGGCCGTCTCCGACGCCGTCCCGCTCGGCATGAAGCGGGCGCTGGGCATCGGCATCGGCCTCTTCCTCACCATCATCGGCTTCGTCGAGGCGGGGTTCGTCTCGCGCAGCCCGGCCGAGCCGGTCCCGGTGACGCTCGGGCGCGCCGGCCGGCTCGAGGGCTTCCCGGTCCTGCTCTTCGTCCTCACGCTCCTCTTCACGGCCTGGCTGGTGATGCGGAACGTGCGGGGGGCGCTCCTCATCGGCATCCTCTCCGCCACCGTCGTGGCGGTGCTGGCCCGGCTCCTCTTCGGCGACGCGGCCGGCTTCCGTCCCGGGGAGGTGGCCATCCCCCGGTCGATCTTCGCGGCGCCCGACTTCTCGCAGGTGGGCCGGTTCGACTTCTCCTTCGTGGGGGCCCTGGGGGCGGGGGGCGCCGCGCTCACCGTCTTCTCCCTCATGCTCTCCGACTTCTTCGACACGGTGGGCACGGTGGTGGCGGTGGGCTCCGAGGCGCGCTACCTCGACGCCGAGGGGAACTACCCGCGCCCCACCACGGTGCTGCTCGTCGACGCGCTGGCCGCCACGGCCGGCGGGGCGGCGGGCTGCAGCTCGGCCACCACCTACGTGGAGAGCGCGTCGGGAGCCGCGGCCGGCGGGCGCACCGGCCTCGCCTCGGTGGTGACGGGGCTCCTCTTCGCCGCCTGCCTCTTCATCTCGCCCGTGGCGGGCGTGGTGCCGGCGCAGGCCACCGGCGCGGTGCTCGTGCTGGTGGGCTTCGTCATGATGCGGGACGTGGGCAGCCTCCCCTGGAACGACCTCACCGAGGCCATCCCGTCCTTCCTCGTCCTCACCGTCATGCCCTTCACCTACAGCATCACGAACGGCATCGGCGTCGGCTTCATCTCGCTCGTGCTCCTCAAGCTCCTCGCCGGGCGCGGGCGCGAACTGCACCCCCTCATGTACCTGACCTCGCTCGGATTCGTCGTCTACTTCGTCGTCAACTGACCGGAGGACCCTTGGCCAATCGCACCGTGGGCATCACCGAGCGGCTCCCGCTCCTGCAGGCGCTGCCCCTCTCGCTCCAGCACCTCTTCGCCATGTTCGGGGCCACCGTCCTCGTCCCCTTCCTGGTGGGGCTCGACACCTCGGTGACGCTCTTCACGAGCGGCGTGGGCACGCTCCTCTACATCGTCATCACCAAGGGGCGCATCCCCGCCTACCTGGGCTCCTCCTTCGCCTTCATCGCCGCCCTCGCCGGCATCCTGGCGGTGAAGCCCGGCCAGATCGCCCCCGACGAGCGGGTGGCCATCGCCATGGGGGGCTGCGTCACCGTCGGCCTCATCTACGTCGTGGTGGCGGCCGCCATCGGCAAGTTCGGAACCGGCTGGGTGGACAAGCTCCTGCCGCCCATCGTCATCGGGCCGGTGGTCATGGTGATCGGCCTCGGCCTCGCCGGCGTGGCCGTGAACGTCATGGCCATGCAGGGCGGGACGGGCACCTACCACCCCGAGTACTTCCGGGTGGCGCTGGTGGCGCTCGCCATCGCCATCCTGGCGGCCGTCTTCCTGAAGGGGTTCCTGGGGGTCATCCCCATCCTCATCGGCATCGTGGGCGGCTACCTCGTGGCCCTCGCCGTCGGCCAGGTGAACCTCTCCGGCGTGGCCGCCGCCAAGGCGGTGGCCATCCCCCACTTCACGCTGCCCAGGTTCCAGTGGGGCGCCATCCTGACGCTCGCCCCCATCTCGCTCGTCGTCATCACCGAGCACATCGGCCACCTCATCGTCACCGAGAACGTGGTGGGACAGAAGCTGGTGAAGGACCCCGGCCTCCACCGGTCGCTGGCCGGCGACGGCGTCGCCACCATGGTCTCCGGACTGCTGGGCGGCCCGCCCAACACCACCTACGGCGAGAACATCGGCGTCATGGCCATCACCCGCGTCTTCAGCGTCTGGGTCATCGGGGGCGCGGCGGTCATCGCCATCGCCATGTCCTTCTTCCCGCCCATCGGGGCGCTCATCCGCAGCATCCCCACCCAGGTGATGGGCGGCATCTGCATCCTGCTCTTCGGGATCATCGCCTCGGCGGGCGTGCGCATGCTGGTCGACGCCAGGATCGACTTCTCCCAGACCCGGAACCTCATCATCGCCTCGGTGATCCTGGTCATCGGGATCGGCGGCGCCAAGATCCACCTCGGTCCGGTGGAGATCGGCGAGATGTCGCTCGCCACCTACGTGGGCGTCCTGCTCAACCTCGTGCTCCCGTCGGCGAAGGGCACGCCCGAGGGAGAGGTCGCCGCGGCGCCGGACGTGTAGCCCGGCAGTCGCTCACTGCGCGGGCTTGGTTTCCGTCGGAGGCTTGGCCTCGGCCGCGGGCTTCGCGGCCGGGGCGAGCTTCACGATGGTCCCGCGGAACGCCACCCCGGCGACGGTCGCGCCGGCACCGCACATGAACTGGGTGTCGCTCTTGAAGATCTCCTTCTTGTAGTAGCTCTCGATGCCGATGACGGCGTTCCCGCCGACCTCGCGCGCGCGCTTCTGGAGGTCGAGGAGCACGCTCAGGAAGACCCAATCGCAGGCGGCCCGGTCGGACTTGCCGACGGCGTTGGTCTTCAAGTTCACGATGGTCTCCCCCAGGTCCTTCTCCACCGCGGGGTGGGCCACGTCGCCGAAGTAGAAGGACACGTCCGAGGTCAGCTTGGCCTCCGCCGCCGGCGCGGTGATCGCGTCCTTGATGGAGAACTTGAGCCGGTCGTCGCGGGCCGCGCCGGTCGCCGGGATCGCGAGCAGGACCATCGCCAGTGCCGCCAGTGTCGTCCTCATCGGTCGTTCTCCTGGGAGGTGGGGAAATCCAGTTTACGGGATCCCCGTTTCAGCGGGAATCGCATCGGACGTCGAGCGTCCGCACCTCGATCCACGGGAGGGGCCGCCCGTCGATCCGCCAGGTGATCCGGTCGGGGAACCGGCAGCCCGCCTCCCCGACCGGGGCGGAGGTCGCGACGTCCCAGCGCCCCACCCGGACCCGGGTCCCGTCGGCCCCGGCACGGATGTCCGGCGATCCGTAGAGGGCGGCGACGTCGCGGAGCAGCGCCTCGACGTCCGACGCGGGCATCGGGAAGTCGACGAAGCGCTCCTCGACGAAGGAGTCGCCCGCGAGTCGCGCCGAGAGCAGCGGCGCCTGGAGGGCGGGATCGAGGAAGGCGACCTCGAAGCGGCCGGGCTCCCGCCACACGCTGGCGAGCAGGACCTGGTCCCCCCGCTCACCGTGGACCGAGACCACCTGGGTGGCGGTGAACGCCGCCGGGAAGGCGAAGGGCTGCCCGGCGCGAGGGACGGTCGCGCAGGCGGCGAGCAGGACCGCCGCGAGGGGGATCGCCCGCCTCCTCACGCGGCCTCCCCGGGGGCGCGGCGCAGGCGGACGAGCAACGCGAAGGCGAGGGAGGGGACGGCGCCGGCCACCACCGTCGCCCCCAGCGAGCGGAGGATGGGGTGGCGCGCCAGCATGAGGACGCCGAAGGTGGCCACCGCCGACAGTCCGGTGAGGAGGATCTTGGAGAGTTCGACCTCGCCGTGGTCGGTGGAGACCGCCACCGCGGTGTAGTCGACGGCGATGGCGATGACGAGCGAGAAGCCCATGAAGTGGACGATGGTGAGGGGCGTGCCGGTGAGGCGGGACCAGGCCGCGAAGCCCAGGGCCACGGCGAGGACCGGGGCGAAGACGTAGAGGATCCTCACGGCGTCCCGCTGGATCCAGGCCAGGTAGGCGACCATGGCCGCGAAGCCGGCCAGGAAGAGCCAGCCCAGCTGCCGCGAGAGATCGGTGAGGAGCGCGTCGTAGTGGGTGCGCGGCCCGAGCGGCACGAGCCCGCGGCCGGCGAGGTCGGGGGGCACGCGCCGCAGCCCGGCGTGCACGAACCGCCGCCCGCCCGCCTCGTCCGACCAGCGGAGCGGGCCGACCTCGCCGAGGAGCTCGAGGTACTCCCACTCCCCGAGGCGCCGCCCCGGCGGGGACCCGGGGAGCTCGAGCCGGACCCCTTCACTTTCCGTTATTTGCGCCAGCAGGCTCCGGGCCCCGTCCCAGCGGGCGCGGAGGGCGGCCAGCGTCGCCTCCTGCGCGGCCGGGTCCTGGAAGCGCGCCAGGGGATGGTCGTCCCAGGCCAGGAGCCCCTCGGCGGCCAGCGGCCGGAGCGCCTCCGACGGGGAGCCCGTGGCGGGGACGGCCACCACGTCCCCCAGCGAGGCCGCGTCGAGGCGGCGGGAGAAGTGATCCACCTCCCGCCCCAGCGCGGCCGACTGGTAGCGGAACGCGTCGATGCGGGTCTCCACCCGGGGCGGGCCGACGAGGAGGAGGCCGGCCGCCGACGCGCCGCAGAGCGCCGCGGGCAGCCAGCGGGGAGCCGTCCAGCCCGGCAGCGGGACGGTCCGGAAGCGGATCCCGTCCACCGTGCGCCGGTAGGGCACGAGGAAGACCAGGAAGGAGAGGAGCCCGGCGATGGAGGCGATGGACATCTGCCGGAGCAGCACCGACCGGCCGAGGAGCATCACCGCCATCCCGAGCAGCGTGGTGCCGATGGCCGACCAGATGCCCACGAGCGTGCGCGCCCGGCGCCCCTCCTCGATGCCGGAGAGGTGCACGAGCGACTCGGTGTTGAAGCTCACGAAGGTGGAGGTGTAGACGAGCACCACCGCGAAGATCTCGGCGTAGAAGACCCGGATGGCGAGCACGCCGGCCAGGTACGAGACGAGCGAGCCCACGCCGAGGAGCCAGAGGAGCACCCACCGCCGGGTGAACCAGACGAAGAGCCCCAGCGTGAGGAGGAGCGTGAGCGTCGAGCAGAGGAGGACGTCGCGCCGGACGGCCCGGTAGTTCTCGACCGCGAAGAAGTCGGCGCCGATGTAGTGGACGCGGGGGGAGAGGGCGGCGAGCGCCTCCTCGACCTTCTCGACCTCCGCGTAGACCAGCGGGCGCGGGCTCTCGTAGACGCGCGGCGGCGCGCCCCCGCCCTCGCCGCCCCTCCCCGCGCCGAGGAAGCGCTCCAGGAGCGCCGGCCCCACGCCGAGCGGGTCGACCTCCAGCTGGCGCAGCGCCTCCCCGCCGCCGGGGAGCGCCGCGACGGCCAGGATCTCGGCGACCCGTGCGCGCAGGGCCTCCTCCCCGGCCAGTCGGTCGACCGTCCCGGCGGGGAGCTGGGAGGCCAGGTCGAGGAGCCGGGCCGGGTCGGGAGCGGCGAGGAACGGGACCTCCCGGTAGCCTGCCCGCGCCAGGATCTCCGAGAGGCGGGCCTGCTCCGCGGGCGAGAGGCCGTCCGACTCGACGAAGATCCGCCCCCGGAACGGGCTGCGCTCCTGGTAGCGGTCGAAGAGGGCCGCGGCGACCGGGTCGGCCATGACGAGCGACCGGATGGGATCGTCCTCGAGCCGGAAGGAGCGCTCGACCGCGAACGCCAGCGCGGCGATGGCCGCGGCCACGAGGAGGTTTCGCTTCACCGGACCCGCTCGACCCGCTGGAACTCGAGCCGCGTGGTCTCCGACGGGCTCTCCAGCTCGATGCGGCGGACCTCGAGGTCGTCGCCGAAGACGAGCCGGACCTTCCTCACCAGGGACAGGCTCGAGCCGGGGCGTGGCGTGGCCACCACCTCGCGCGGACCCCAGGCGAGCACGAAGTCCCCCTCCAGGGCCGGCAGGTCGAAGGCGGCGAGCGCCCGGAGGAAGCGGACCAGCGCCGCGAAGCGAGGATCGCGCGCCTGCGCCCCGAGGTCGCGGGCATTGCCGCCGGAGACGACCTGCACCCGGTCCCCCTCGATGACCACGGTGGAGGGAACGGGGTCGAGCGTCTCCCATTCGACCCGTCCGGGCGTCCAGCGCAGCCGGACGTGGCTCGTCAGCGGTCGCGCCCAGTACCGCCCCTCCTTGACCTGGACCACCTCGGCCGTGAGGGATCGCGCCCCGGCGTGCCGGGCCCGGAGCGCCTCCGGCGTCAGGGGCGCGGGGTCGGCGGCGGCCGCGAGGATCACCGCGGCGATGGCGGCGACCGCGATCACCCGGGGTCCCCCCGCACCGGCGCCGCCCGCAGCCGCTCCAGGATGACGTCCGGCGTGGCCATGCAGAGCTCCGCCTGGTGGGTCAACGTGACGAGGCTGGTCCGGGCGGTGGCGACCCGCTTCCCGGTGGCGACGTCGGAGAGGTCGTAGCACATGTCGATGCGGCTCTCGTCGCCGTCGATCCAGCAGGCGACCCGCACCACGTCGCCGTAGCGCAGCGGCTGGAGGTGGCGGACGCGGGTCTCGGCGACGACGAAGGCGTAGCCGAGCGCCTGCATGTCGGACAGGTCGAGCCGGTGCTCGCGCAGGAAGGCGCCCTGCGCCGCCTCCAGGTACTCGATGTAGCGTCCGTGCCAGACGATGCGCAGGAAGTCGATGTGGTGGAAGGGGACGCGGATGTCGACACGCGTGGCCCCCGCGGGAGCCTCGGGATAGCGGCTCATGGTTCCCCCGCCTCTCCCGCCGGGATCCGCCCGTCGTCCAGCCGGGCGATCACCTCGCGGATGTCGACGTCCATGGCCCGGTCGGCGTCGACCGGCGGGACGACCTCCCGGACCGCGGCGAGCACCTCCCGGGTCCGCGGACGGCAGGTGGCCGGCCCGCGCAGGTCGGCCGCCTGGCAGGCGACGAGCAGCCCGATGGCCGCCACCCGCTCGGAGAGCTCGAGGATGCGGAGCGCGTCGCGCGCCGCGATGGTCCCCATCGAGACCTTGTCCTGGTTGTGGCACTCGGTGGACCGGCTGAAGGAGGCGGCCGGCATGGTGAGCTTGAGCGCCTCGGCGGTGAGGGCCGACGCGGAGATCTGCATGGCCTTGAAGGCGTGGTGGGCGTGGCGATCGGGGCCGGTGCGTCGCACCAGATTGGCGGGCAGGCCGTTGCTCGTGGCCGGGTTGCACACCAGCGCCACCTGCCGGTCGAGGAGGTCGGCGATGCTGGCCACGGCGGCCTTGAGCCCGTCCATGGCGAAGGCCACGTGCCCCCCGTAGAAGTTGCCGCCGTGCAGGACGTCGCCGGTGTCCGGGTCGACGAGCGGGTTGTCGCTCGCGCCGTTGACCTCGATCTCCAGCGTCCGCCTCACCCAGGGCAGGGCGTCGAGCAGCACGCCGATGACGTGGGGCGCGCAGCGGATGGAGTAGCGGTCCTGCACCCGCGCGCCGGGCGGCCTCGCCCCCGGGCCGGTCTCCAGATGTTCCCGGATCCAGCGGGCGCAGAGCGCCTGCCCGGGGTGGGGCTTCCAGGCGAAGATGCGCGCGTCGAAGTGTCCGGGCTCGCCCAGGAGCACGTCGCTCGCCATGGCCGTCACCGTCGCCGAGGCGCGGGCCAGCCGCCGCGCCCGGTCGAAGGCGAGGCAGCCCAGCGCGGCCATGACGCTGGTCCCGTTCATGAGCGCCAGGCTCTCCTTGGGCTCGAGCGGGAGCGGCGCGAGGCCGGCGGCGGCGAGCGCCCGGGCGGCCGGGACCACCTCCCCGCGGAAGCGCACCTCCCGCTCCCCCATGACGACGGCGGCGAGGTAGGAGAGCGGGGTCAGGTCGCCGCTCGCCCCCACCGATCCCTCGGAGGGGATCACCGGAAGGATCCGGTGGGCGAGCAGCGCGCAGAGCCGCTCCAGGAGTTCCACCCGGACGCCGGAGTGGCCACCGGCCAGCGTGGCCAGCCGGACCACGACCACGGCCGCCGAGGCCACGTCCTCGAGCGGTTCCCCGGTGCCGCAACCGTGGAAGCGGACCAGGTTCGCGGCCATCGCCGCCGCCTCCCCCTCCCCCACGTCGTTCTCGCAGGAGTCGCCGAAGCCGGTGGTGACCCCGTAGACCCGGTCGCCCCGCTCCACCGAGCGGCGCACGTGCGCGGCGCTTCGCCGCAGGCGGTCGCGGAAGACGGGGTCGGGATCCAGGGCGGGGAGGGCGGCGCCCCGCGCGATGCGCAGCACCTCGTCGATCGAGAGGGGCTCCCGGCCGATCAGCCGGGTGGGACTCTGGCGCTGGGTCATCGCTGGGAACTCCAGAAGTCGTAGAAGTTGAACCAATTGTAAGGCGCCACCCGGCAGAGTTCCTCGAGCCTCCGGGCGTAGGCCTGGACGTGGCGGGCCAGCGCCCCCTCCCGGTCGCCGCGCGGAAGCTCGATCCGATCCGCGAAGGGCTCGATGCACAGCTCGTAGCGGTCCGGCTCCCGGTAGATCCCGAAGGCCAGGTAGACGGGGCAGTGGAGCACCGCCGCGAGCAGGTACGGTCCGGCGGGGAAGGAGGCGCGTCCCCCCAGGAAGTCGGCCCCGACCTGCTTGCCGCCCACGCCCACCCGGTCTCCCATGGTGGCGACGATCCCCCCGCGCGAGACCCGATCCTCCACCGCCAGCACGAAGGGGGCCCCCTCCTCGATCTGGATGAGGTCCTGATCGACCTCGGGGTTGATGCGGCGGAGCGTCTCCGTGATCATCCGCGCGTTCCGGAAGTCGCCGATGGCGGAGACCCGGGTGCCGCGCACGGCAGACCAGGCCCGCATGGCGTCGTAGCTGCCGAGGTGGGAGAGGAGCAGGATGGCGCCCCGCCCGGCGACCCGGATCCTCTCGAAGTGCTCCTCGCCCTCCGAGGTGATGCGGAACGGCCGGAGGTCGCCGCGCGCCAGGAAGAGCCGGTCGAGCGCGACCCGGGCGAAGGTCCGGACGTGCCGGTGGATCTCGCGGATCCCGACCGGGCCGGGGAGCACGCGCCGGAGGTAGCCGGCGGAGGCGCGCCGGACGTCGGCGTGCAGGAGCACGAACCACCAGGCGATGGGCACGAGGAGCCAGCGGGCCACCCGGCGCCCCAGGCCCGTGGCCACGAACACCAGGATCGCGAGGCCGGCCGCACCGCCCTTCTCGCCCACCTCCTGCCAGCGCCCGCTCATCGCCGCCCCAGCCCGCGGAAGGTGAGCAGGCGCAGGATCGCCAGCGTGCAGAGGCGGGTGTGCCCCCAGCTGATGCGGACGTTGTCCCGGAACATCCGGAAGTGGGAGACGCCCCCCTGCTCCGGCGAGAGGTAGCGGACGCGGGTCGGGAGGTTCACCACCGGGCAACCATCCCAGACCATGCGGACGGCGACCTCCGGGTCGAAGTCCATGCGATCGCCGCGGGCCCCGGCCCGGAGCGCGGCCTCGACCGGGTAGACGCGGAAGCCGCAGAGCGGATCGGCGATGACCCGGCCACCCGTCTCCAGCGTGGTCCAGAAGATGCTCACCTGCCGGCCGCGCAGCCGCCCCGGAGGAACCGACGCGTCGAAGACCGGCTGGCCGAGCACGAGCGCCTCGGGCGCCGCCCGGGCGGCCTCGAGGAAGCGGGGGACGTCGGCGAGGTCGTGCTGCCCGTCGGCATCGACCTGCAGGGCGTGGGTGAAGCCGAGCTCGCGGGCCGCGGCGAGGCCGGTCTTCACGGCGGCGCCCTTCCCCCGGTTGTGGTCGTGGCGGCGCACGACGGCGATCCCCCGGGCCGCGAGCCCGTCGAGCACCTCGCGGGCCGGACCGGTGCTGCCGTCGTCGACCACCACCACGGCGGTCAGGTGGCGGGCGAGCTCCTCGACCACCGCGCCCACGGTTCGCGGATTCTCGAAGGTGGGGACGACGGCGCAGGCGCGGAGGGTCACGGCGCCTCTCCGAGGTCGAAGCGCCCCGAGGAGCAGGGCTCGTCCCCGCAGGCGATCTGGAACTCCAGGCGCGCCTGGCCGGCCGGCCGGGAGACCCGCACCGTCAGCGTCTCGCCGGGTCGGATCAGCCGCTGGAACTTGAGGCGGCGGATGCGCAGGGGCTCGCCCAGATCGGGCCAGCGGCGCCGCGCCGGGCGCAGGACCAGCTCGACCAGCTGGACCACGCCGGGGAGCACCGGGAACCCGTCGAAGTGCCCCTCGAACCAGGGGGCCGCGGACGGCCCCAGCAGCCGCTCGAACTCGAGGACGTCCCCCTCCGGCGCCAGGATGGCGAGGAGCCGGTCCCGGGGAATCTTGCCGGTTCCCTCCCGCGGCAACGCCTCCACCAGCCGGATCCGCCGGGGCAGCGTGACCGGGTCGAGCCAGGCGAGGAGCCCGGACCGGATCGCGCCCTCGTCCAGGCCGGGCGCCACCACCGCGGCGCGGAGCTCCACCTCGCGCATCCCCGACGACGGCACCGCCAGCACCGCGGCGTCGCGGACGCCCGGCAGGGCGAGCAGCCGCGCCTCCACCTCGGCCAGGGCGACCCGCTTTCCGGCGACCTTGATCACGCCGTCCGCGCGCCCGAGGAGCCGGAAGGCCCCGCCCCCAGCCGCCTCGGCCAGGTCGCCGGGGACGAAGGGGCGCGGCGCGGAGGGGGGGAGGAAGGGGGACTCGACGAGCAGCCGGCCGTCGTCGCCGATGGCGACCTCCACCCCGGGGAAGGGAATCCACGGACCGTCCGCCTCGTCCCGATGGGCCACGCCGCCGGTCTCGGTGGAGCCGTAGATCTCGACCACGGAGAGGCCGAGCCGGGAGGCGAGCCGATCGCGCACGTCGCCGGCGAGCGCTCCGCCGGAGGAGAAGGCCCGGTCGAGGGGCGGAAGCGCGTCGAGCACGAGCAGCCCGTGGAGATGGGCGGGGCTCGAGACCAGGTGGGTCGCTCCCGCGTCGCGCAGCGCCGCGGCGACCGCCTCGGCGTGCAGCGGGCTCGCGCGCCCGAACGCGCCGCCGCCGGCGAGCGGGGCCAGCACCCCGAAGAGGAGGCCGTAGATGTGGTGCGCCGGGACCGTGGCCACGACCCGCGCGCCCGGACCGATGGCGAAGAGGCGGGGAAGGAGGAGCGCCTCCCCGAGGATCTGCCCGGCGGTCTTGGGAAAGCGCTGGGGCGCTCCGGTCGAGCCCGAGGTCCAGAGCGTGACGACGTGACGCCCCTCGGGGATCTCCGGGAGCACGGCGGACGCGGCCGGTCCGGCGAGCAGGGAGCGGAGGTCCACGCCGTCCTCCGCCCCGGCCCGGTCGTGGAGCAGCACACCGGACGGCGAGGCCCGCACGGCCGCCCGGACCGCCTCGTCCTGCCCGTTGGGCGGCAGCGCCACCGGCCGTCCGGCCATCCACGACCCGAGGAGCGCGGCGGCGGCGTGGTAGCGGTCGGCGCAGGCGAGCGTGAGCTCCCCGGCCGGAAACCGCTCCAGCGCGCGGGCGATGCGCGAGGCGTCGGCGAGCAGGTCGGCCGCGCACCGCGCCCCTCCCTCGCCGAAGGCGATCGCGTCGCCGGGCCGGTGCGGGACGAGCGCCCGGATCACGGGGTCCCCCGCGGGGCGGCCGGGAACTTCGACCGGCGGACCAGGTACTCCCCGGCGAAGAGGATCCCCATGAGGACGTAGGCGATGGCGCCGGTGTAGAGGGCCCAGAGCCCTTGCCGGCCGGAGAGGGCGAGGAGCGCCGCCACCATGCCGTTGGCGACGAAGAAGGCGCACCAGACCCAGGTGACGGTCCGGCAGTAGGCCACCTCGGCGGGCGAAAGTTCGGGCTTCTGGAGACGCGCGAAGCCCTCGACGATCGAGCCCCCGCCCCGCAGCGAGACGAGGAAGGCGACGAGCAGCGCCCCGCTCACCAGCACCGGCCAGGCGAGCAGGAAGCGGCCGTCGTCGAGCACCGCCGCCGCCGCCGCCACCGCGACCGCTCCGGCGGCGAGGTAGAGCGAGCGGCGCCCCGCCCCCCGCTCCCCCCGCGCGGCGCGGAAGAGTCCGGGGAGCAGGAGCAGGACGACGATCGCGGCGGTCCAGCGGGTTCCCACGAGGCGCGACCCCACGATGACGACGAAGGGCCAGGCCACCATCGCGAGGGCCTGGAGCAGGCCGGGGAGGGTCCGGAGCAGGCGGCCTCCACGGCCGGTCGACGGGCGGCTCGCGTCGCGCATCACCCCACCGAGAGCCACTCCCAGAGCGGGCCCGTGTGCCCCCGCTCGTGCAGGCGGGCCACCTGATCCTGGATCCGGTCGGCCCCGTCGCCGACCACCCAGGCCGGCCGGGTCCTGGCGTGGCGCGTCACCCGGTCGACGATGGCGTCGAGCTCGATCCCCGCCGGCCGGTAGTAGATCGGCTCGAGCAGGGACTCCGCCGGATCGATCTGCCCCTCCTCGACCGCCCGTCGGAAGAGCGCGGTCCCCGGGTAGATCCGCATGCCGCAGAAGACGAAGAGGGGCGCGCCGTCGAGCTCCTCCGCCGCGGCCATGGTCTCCTCGACCGTCTCCACCGTCTCCCCCGGACCGCCGAAGAGGAGGAAGTGGGCGACGTGGATTCCCGCGTCGCGGGCCGCGCGATGGGCGGCGAACACATCGGCCCTCCGGAACGACTTGCCGATGCGGGGGAGCATCGGATCGGAAAGCGATTCGGTCCCGAACTCGACGTGGGTCAGGCCGGCCGCGGCCAGCCGCTCGTAGAATCCGGGCGGCGGCGCCATCGGGGCGAAGAAGCCGCTCCACGGGATCGCGATGCCCGCCGCGAGGAAGGCCTCGGCGACCTCGAGGCAGTGGCTGGGACGGACGTTGAAGGCCGAGTCGGTGAGGACGAGGTGGCGCGCTCCGGCGTCCTGGAGCTGGCGGGCCCGCGCCGCCGCGGCCTCCGCCTCGAAGAGGCGCGAGCGGTTCCCCTCGATGGACGGGTAGGTGCAGTAGATGCAGCGGAACGGGCAGCCGCGCTGGGTCTGGAGGTTCAGGATGCCGCCACGGGCCAGGTACCAGCCGAGCGCAGGGTTCAGCCCCGGGGCGGCCGGTCCGCGCGGGTCGATGGCGCGTGCAGGCTCGGGAAGCCCTCCCCCGGGCGTCACCACGCCGGGAAGGCCGGCCGGGCTCCGCCCGCCCTCGAGCGCCTCGAAGAGCGGGGCGCAGGCCTCCCCCTCCCCGAGGAATCCCCAGTCGGCCCCGGTCGCCCGGAGCAGTTCCAGCGGGAAGAGCGCGAACCCGGCCCCTCCCAGCACCACCGGGGCCGAGGTGGCGCCGCGGATCACCGCCACCGCCTCCCGGACGGCCCCCGCGAACCCGCGCGGCGCCGTGAAGTCGGTGCTGTCGACGTTGCGGGCCGAGATCCCCACCGCATCCGGGGCGAACTCCCGGACGGCCGCCTCGAGCTCCCCACCCTCCGCACCGCCGGGGCAGAGATCGGCGATGCGCACGTCGTGGACCGGGGTGAGCGCCGCGGCCACGTGGTCGAGTCCGAGGGGATAGACGGGGTACGGGTGGCGCACCCGGTTGATCGATACGAGAAGGACTCTCACGGGGTCGGCGGGGCGCCGCTCGGGCCCTCGGCGA
>JBAXVO010000400.1:0-2791 GCA_037129355.1 Deltaproteobacteria bacterium
TCGGCCGGACGACGCTCTACCGGAAGCTGAAGGAGTACGGGATCGCCTAGGCTGCGGCGACCGTCCGCACGCGCTGCTCCGCCCCGACCAGCCGGGCGAAGTACCAGGGGGCGGCGACCGCCAGCCCCTGGCGCAGCGAGTGGGTGGGAACGTAGCCGAGCCGCTCGCGGGCCCTGCCGATGTCGGCGTGGGAGTGGCGGATGTCGCCCGCGCGCGGAGGCCGGCTCTCGAGATTCACCCGGGCCGCCTCCGGACGGAGCGAGGCCGCTGCGTCCCGCATCATCTCGAAGAGGACGCGAAGCGTGGTCCGGTCCCCGCACGCCACGTTGTAGACGGTGCGGAGCGCGGACGGGTCGGTGGCGGTCGCGGCGAGGAGGTTCGCCTGGACCACGTTTCCCACGTAGGAGAAGTCCCGGCTCGTCTCGCCGTCGCCGTGGAGGAAGGGGGCCGCGCCACCGAAGAGGCCGTCGAACCAGAGCGGGATCACGGCCGCGTAGGCGCCACGCGGATCCTGCCGCGGACCGAAGACGTTGAAGTACCGGAGCCCGACCGTGTCGAGGCCGTAGGCGTTCGAGAAGGCGTGGGCGTAGAGCTCGTCGGCGGCCTTGGTGGCAGCGTAGGGGGAGAGCGGCCGGCCGGTGGCGTCCTCCACCTTCGGGAGCCCCGGGTGGTCGCCGTAGACGGCGCTCGAGCTCGCGTAGACGACCCGCTTCACGCCGGCGTTCCTGGCCGCGTCGAGGACGTTCACGAACCCGGTGACGTTCACCTCGTGGCTCGTGGCCGGGTCCTGGATCGAGCGGGGGACCGATCCCAGCGCGGCCTGGTGCAGGACCACGCTCACGCCCTCGCAGGCGGCGCGGCACGCGGCCGGCTCCCGGATGTCCCCTTCCAGGAACTCGAACCGCTCCGGC
The DNA here is from genome assembly GCA_037129355.1 of Deltaproteobacteria bacterium. Classification (GTDB taxonomy): domain Bacteria; phylum Myxococcota; class Myxococcia; order Myxococcales; family Anaeromyxobacteraceae; genus CAIOAK01. The sequence goes on from JBAXVO010000400.1 coordinate 912, forward strand.
GCCACCGCCGACGCCTCGTCCAGGTTGGCCCGGTGGCCGGTGGACAGGTTGTCGAGGACGCGAACGTGCTGGCCGAGGGAGAGGAGCTGCTCGACGAGATGGGAACCGATGAAGCCGGCCCCGCCGGTCACGAGCCAGGTCCTGGGCGGACCGACGCGGAACTGCAGGGGTGCCGGGCGCACGCCTTCACCAGGCGGCAGGGCGGGGTGCCGTTCGGGAAGAGCGGTGCGATGAGGTTGCGCGTGTCGACCACCAGCTTCACCTTCGCGAAGAGGGAAGCGTCGCGGAACGCGTCGTGGGCGGTGGAGACCACCACCGCGTCGTACCCGGCGAAGAGATCCGCGCTCACCGGGATGGAGGAAAGGGTCAGGTCGTGCTTGCGCCCCTTGCGGGCCTCGGGGAAGTGCGGGTCGCAGAAGTCCACGGTCGCGCCCGACTCCTGGAGGTGCTCGATGATCTCGTACGAGGGCGACTCGCGGTCGTCGTCGACGTTGGCCTTGTAGGCGAGACCCAGGACCAGGATCCGGGAGCCGCGGACCGCCTTGCCGTCGTCGTTCAGGGCCGAGGCGATCCGGCCGCACACGTGGCGAGGCATGCTGGTGTTGATCTCGCCGGCCAGCTCGACGAAGCGGGCCCACTGGCCGTTCTCGGCGGCCTTCCAGGAGAGGTAGAAGGGGTCGAGGGGGATGCAGTGCCCGCCCAGGCCCGGGCCCGGATAGAAGGGCATGAACCCGAAGGGCTTGGTCTTGGCGGCCTCGATGACCTCCCAGACGTCGATCCCCATCCCGTCGAGGATGACCTTCATCTCGTTGACGAGGGCGATGTTCACCGAACGGAAGATGTTCTCGAGGAGCTTGGCCGACTCGGCCACCCGCGCCGAGGAGACGCGGACCACCTTGTCGACGGCGGCGGCGTAGAGCGCCACGGCGGCGTCGGTGGAGGGGGCGTCCACGCCACCCACGACCTTGGGGATGGACCGGGTGGAGAAGCGCCCGTTTCCCGGATCCTCCCGCTCGGGGGAGAAGGCGAGGAGGAAGTCTTCGGGGCAGCGGAGCCCGCCCTTCTCGAGGATGGGGCGGACCTCCCCGTCGGTGGTCCCGGGATAGGTGGTCGACTCCAGGACCACGAGCTGCCCGCGGCGGAGGCGCGGGGCGATCGCCTCGGCGGTCCGGTGGATGTACGAGTTGTCCGGCTCCCGGTGCGGCCCGAGCGGCGTGGGCACGCAGATGACGATGACGTCGCACTCGCGCAGCCCGTCGAAATCGGTGGTGGCCGAGAAGCGCCCCCCGTGGATGGCCTCGGCCACCCGCTCCGGGCCGATGTGCTTGATGTACGACTCGCCGCGCCCCAGGGCCTCGACCTTCCGGGAATCGACGTCGAAGCCCACCACGGGGAAGCCGCCCTCCGCGAAGACCAGCGCGAGCGGGAGCCCGACGTACCCCTGGCCGATGATCCCGATCCGGGCCGTGCGGGCCTCGATGCGGGAGATGAGGTCGCGGGCGACGTCCATCGCCACCGTTCCGGCGACTCGGGGCTGCGGGATGGCGGCCGGGATCCGAACGGCAACGGTGGTGGACATCGTTCCTCCAGTGCGGCGTGGGGCGACGGGTGACGACTAGGCTGCGGCCTGGCGCATCGGCTCGTTGGCCGGGGCGAGGTCGGGGAGCGGGCGCCCCTCGAGCATCCAGGCGAGGCCGAGGTCCTTCAGCATCTGGGCGACGTCCGGCGTGGCGTTCACGATCCGGATCTTGCGGCCGGTCCGGGCGACACGACCGTGGGTGCGGACCAGCGAGGAGAGCACCGCGGCGTCGAGGGTCTGGACCCCGGCGAGCGACACGACGTCGGCGGCGGCGAAGGCCATCGGAGCGGCGCTGGGCATC
>JBAXVO010000401.1:0-2791 GCA_037129355.1 Deltaproteobacteria bacterium
CAGCTGGGCCAACAGCCGCTTCCGGTCGGAGTTCGAGATCGGCGCCCGCGTCGGCATCGGCCTGGAGGGTCTCCTGACGCGGAGCATGGACGGGCAGATCTGGCTCCAGGGCGAGCTGGTCTCGGACCCGGCCCAGCTCGATCTCGGGTGCACGACCTGCACGCCCTACCCGGCGGCCCCCTCGGGCAGGCGGTCCGACGTGGCGGTCCCACGGGTGGGCGGACGGTCCGCGCTGAAGCTCTCCATCCGGATGCCCTTCTACGTTTTGCCGTTCGACCTCCTCGTCCTCGGCCCCGTTCTCTACCTGGCCTCGCCCCAGGACCTCACCAGCGTGGTCTTCGCCTCGGCGGCGGGAGGGCTCCTGCCGGTGCAGCGCAAGTTCGAGACCGACATCGGGACCTTCCAGTTCATGCTCGGCCGGGAGGTCGGGTTCACGCTCTGGGGCATCACCGGCCAGACGAACCAGTTCATCTTCACGCCCACCACCAGCGCGGCCGACGCGAAGATCATCAACTACAACTCGCTCGAGCTCGACTTCCCGGTGATGGAGTACGTCACGCCCAGGGTCTTCGCGACGACGCTCTCCCTCGCCGCCCTCTTCCAGCTGGGCTTCAACGTCGAGTTCCCGATGGGGGCCGCGTACAACTCCGACGGCGCCCCGTTCAGCCTGGGGCCGAGCTGGAACATCTACCTGCGCTTCCGCCTGGACGCCCGCAAGTACTTCGGCGGCTCGCCCGACTAGCTCGGACGGTTGCCCGGGCGCCGACGCCGGTCAGGCCTGTCCGGTGAGCCCTACCCGTCCGCTCCACTCTCCGGGAGCTTGAAAGCACACGCGGTTCCGCCCCTCCTCCTTGGCCCGGTAGAGCACGTCGTCGGCCGCCTCGAGCAGCTCGTCGAGGTCGCGGGTGACCGAGCCCAGGACGTTGCAGGCCACCCCCAGGCTGGCGCGCAGCGCGACGTCCTCCACGCCCCTCGTCCCGAGACGGACGTTCTCCACCGAGGTGCGGATCCGCTCCGCGACGAGGCAGGCCTGGGACAGCGAGGCACCCGGCAGGATGGCGAGGAACTCCTCCCCGCCCCAGCGCCCCACGAAGTCGTAATCCCGGACGTTCTTCTGCAGCACGGAGGCGACGCAGCGGAGCGCCTCGTCGCCGACGCCGTGCCCGAACCGGTCGTTGACCTCCTTGAAGTGGTCCAGGTCCATCATGATGACCCCCAGGCTCCGCTTCTCCCGGGTGGCCCGGCTGAGCTCCGTGCGCGCCCGGTCGTAGAGCGCCCTCCGGTTCGGAAGGCCGGTCAGGCTGTCCAGGTTGGCGATGGCGGCCTCGCGGGCCAGCGAGTCGCTCAGGCGCGCTTCCAGGTCGAGGATCCGCCTTCCGACGCCCATCCGCGCCAGGAGCTCCTCCTCCCGGAACGGCTTGGTCAGGTAGTCGTCGGCGCCGGCGTTCAACCCTTCCACCACGTCCTTCGAGTCGGTCCGCGCGGTGACGAGGATGATGTACGTGTACCCGGGCCAGCCCGCGGCGCGGATGCGGCGGATGAGCCCGGGGCCATCGAGGCCCGGCATCATCCAGTCGAGGATCAGCATCCGGACGTGGTCCCGCTGGAGCATGTCCCACGCGGCGAGTCCGTCGGGGGCGGTGACGAGCTGGTAGCCGGCCCGGGCCAGGCCCCCCCGCAGCATCTGGCGAAGCAGTTCGTCGTCCTCGGCGACCAGGACCTTCATGATTCCCCCTGGTCCACAATTCCGACCCATCCGGGTCGCTGTCAAGTTCGGGGGGCCCCGGCCCGGCGGCTAGAAGGTCCCGGCGACCGCCAGCACGACGAACTGGTCCTGCGTGCCAGGCGCGAAGAGATAGGCCGTCCCGGAGAGCTTCCAGAAGGAGACACCGAACAGCGGCCCACCCTGGAACTCGGTCGCGGTCTGGAAGGCGCGGGAGCGCTGCAGGACGACGCCCACCCGCAGCCAGTCGGGGCCGGTCACGGAGAGCTCGCTCCAGACGTAGGCATAGCTCTGCGAGGAGTCCACCAGGTCGACGACGTACTCCTCCTGCGACCAGAGGGACACCGGACCCCAGTCGAGGGTGAAGGTGAGCCCGGCGGCGACACCCTTCATCTGGCCGAAGACGCCGCCGATCATGGGGGTGAAACCGAAGGTCCAGTCCTCCCCGAAGGAGAAGTTCCAGCCGATCCAGGCCGACCCCGTGTCCCGGGCCTCGTAGTTGTAGCGCCCCTCCAGGTGGAGGAACCCTCGGTCGACGGTGAGGGTCGGCTGGAGGTAACCCTGCTCTGCGGGGAGGAAATAGAAGAGGACCGACGGGCCCCACTCCCATTCGAGCGCTTCCACCGGGGGCGCGGCGACCTCCTCGGCGGCCCTCGTCCATGGAGGGGCTGCGAGGACGGCGACGGTCGTCACCAGCACGGAGAGATGGAAGGCCCTTCGCACGCCTCATGCTGACACGGCGAGGGACGGAGCGGCTGCACTTCCGGTCTCATGGCCACACCTCCGACCGCCGCCGGGCCGGGCTCCTCGGCCTCGCGATGGTCGTGGTGGGAGGCGCGCTCGTGGCGCTCACCATCGCGCTGGGGGGGTGAGCCTCCGGCAACCCGCTCCAGCGTCCCGGCGCGATGAATGTGACGACTTCGTGAAGCGCAGCATGAGGTCGTGCGTTTCATCCATCGTCGTACTACGATTAACGGATGGACCGATCCCACCGTGCCGTCCGCCTGGCCCCCGCCTGCAGCCCCTCCGGATCCGGGGAGTCCGATCTCCGGCCGGTGGAGGGCGAGG
>JBAXVO010000402.1:0-2776 GCA_037129355.1 Deltaproteobacteria bacterium
TGGCTCCCCCCCGCCACGGGGACGCTGGGGCTCTTCGTGGCCGACCCGGCGAAGGCGCACCCCACCATCGCGGGGCTCCAGGACGCGGACGGCAACTGGCCTTTCGACGACGGGTCGCTCGTGGCCTGGTTCCGTCTCTTGCCCGAGGTCGAGGCCCGGCTCGACGAGTTCATGCGGATGATTCCCGAGGCCACCGCGAATGGGATCGCGGTTCCCTCCGCGCTGGGCGCGGCCGCCACCCGGCAGCGCATCCGATCCTTCGCCCTCGTCCCGGGGCTTCCCTCCCTCTCGGCGGCGGATGTCCTCGGCCTGCTCCTCCCCGAGGTCACCGGTTCCAGCGAGGCCGAGAAGCTCGCCTTCGTGGGGCTCGCCCTGGACGGAACCTCGGTGAAGAACGGCGCCACGCCGATGACCTGGCTGCGCCGCCCGGGGAAGTTCTCGGTGGGAGGCGGCTCGCCCGAGCAGGACGTCCTGCTCCAGAATCTCGGTGGAACGTTCACGCTCTGGGCGTTCGACCACCGAGGGCGGGCGGTCGACCCCGGCGCCGTGGCTTGCTGGTGGTCCTGGCTGCTCACGACGGCGATCGGGTCGTCGGATCCCCGTCCGCTCCTGCCCAAGGGTCTCTCCCTGGATCCCGACTACGGCCCACTCGGCGGACCCGCGCGCGTGTGCGCGTTCACCGACGCCCGGACGGTCCACGTCGTTTCCGCCCATGAGGGCCCCCTCGGCGAACCGTTCCTGGGCGGGTCGAATCGCCTCACCGTCGACGGGAACGCGCTCCCGGGCGCCCTCGTGGACGCCTCCGCGACGACCGCCGTTCTCGGGTTCTCCGCGGCGCCGTCGACGCCCACCCCTGCACCCCCGGGCGACAACCCGGTCGTGGACGACGCGCCGATTCCGAGGCTCGCCATCCTCCCGAGCGGCAGCTTCGCTCCCGGGCCGCTTCCCCGGCTCTTTCCCGGAAGCGCGGTGACTGCCGGGCTCACCCGCGACTACGTGCGGGTGGCCGTCGTGGAGGAGGAGCAGCACCTCCTCGGCGTCGCGCGCGGGGATTCCCGACCCTCCGCGGACGATGCGGAGACCCTTCGGAAGGCGGCGCAGAACCGTCCCTCGACGCGCACGCTGGTCTCCCGGACCGCAGGGACGGCCTCCGTCCTCCTGGCCACGTCGAACGAGGTTCACGGGGCGCTGCTCGACGTGTTCGGCCCGGACGCGTCGACGCGCGCCGTCCTGGGCCTGGCCGACGCAGCAGGGGGACGGATTCCCACCGGGCTCGCCTCCGCCGCGGGCGCGGTATCCTTCCCGTCGGCGCTGTCCGCGGATCCATCACTTTCCGATGCAGGAACCTTCCGCGTGAGCTCCCTCGTGGGAGGCGGGGCGGCGGAGCAGGGCCAGATCGTCCTGCTGGAGGTCAGGCTTCCTGCCGCCGCGGCCGGCGCCTGGGTCCGGGCGTGGCCCGCGGCTTTCGATCTCCTCGAGGCGGTCCACTATCGCTCGAGCGGAGGCGGCGGGCGGGTCGACGCAAGCGGCCTCGCCCGGATCGCCCTCCGGCTTCCCCCTGGCAGGACGGACACCGACGCACGCCTGTCCGCGGACCTGCTCGCCGCCACCCTCGGGACCGATGGAAAGGTCGTCGTCCGGACCTGGGCCAGCGTCCGGTTCGATCGCCCCACGCCGGCCACCGGCCCGGCGACGGCACTCGCGGCGACCGACGACTGGGTCGTCTGCGAGACCGGCGCGACCGGAACGGGGACCCCGTCGGGCGTTCCGTCGGGCTCGACCGTCGTGAAGCTCACGGGCCCGGCCGCGCTCGTCGACCGGTCGACCCTTCCTGCAGCGGCGTGGCTCGACACCCTCGCGAGCCGGCTCGGAAAGGCCGCGTCCCCCGACCTCCTCGACCTGACCCAGCCCCCCTACCTGGCCGTGCCGGATCACGCGGACCCGGCGGGGAGGCCGCTTCCCCGGTCGGACCTCACGGGGAGCCCTCTCGGCAGGCTGGACCTGCTTCCTTCCACCGCCGTGCACAGGGTCGATCGCTCCGTGGCCACCTCCGCGACCGCGTCGTCGGTTCCCTTCGTGCTGCAGGAGCGGCTCGAGATCGCAGCGGCGTCCTTGCGGGCGAGCGGGCCCGTGGCCGTGGTGGGCAGCGCGCCGTTCCTGCCCTGGAGCCACGAGACCCTCCCTTCCCACCTGGGACACCCCGGGGCGCCTGCCGCGATCGAGTTCCACGGGACGGGTGTGACGCTCGATGGTCCTCCGGCCGGCCAGGTCGCCGAGTTCCTCCGCGAGCGGACGGCGGGAATGGGCTTCACCGACGTCCGGGCGCTCACCGGTGTCACCCGCTCGCTCGTCATCCAGTCCGAACTCGCCCTCGCGGCGGAGGCGGCCACCGCCATTCCGGCCGGGACCGCGAGCACCGAACCAGGTCCGGTGGTCGCGGTGCTGCGGACGGTGGCGACCGGGATGGAAGGTGCACCCGGCGGCGCCGAGGGGGCAAGGGCCGCGGGGCTCCTCCCCGTCAGCCAGAACGTCGCGAAGCTCGAGGCCTGGCTGGACAGGAACCTGGACCTGCCGGTGGTCGGTCCGGTCGGGACCGCGCTGCGCGGCGCCGTCGGGGCGAGCACCGACTCGGTCGTCCGCGCGCTCGACCGCCGACTCCAGGTCGGGGATCGCGGCGCCCGGGAGGTCGCGACCTCTCTCGTCGCGGCCTTCGGCCGGGCCCGGGATCTCGTCTACGTCGAGACGCCGGCGGTCGACCTGCTCGCGTTCGATCCAG
>JBAXVO010000403.1:0-2766 GCA_037129355.1 Deltaproteobacteria bacterium
CGTGCGCGCGGGTGCCGCGGACGGGTGGCATCGGTTCCTTTCGGCCCTGACCCGGACTGGCGGGAGCGTGAGCTGCCGGCCTGGCGCTGAAGGTCCGGGGAGTGCTGGACGACGCCATCATCCACCTCGCGAATGAGCACCAGCGGGGCTGACGACGTTGCCCCCTGGTCCTATGCCGCTCCGTACGAGGGCGGCGAATGCAGCCCGGATGACACCCTCGGTGGCCTCCTGCTAGCCTCCTTGGACCACCCACTGGGGGGCTCGCCTTGCCGGAGAGCCTGGAAGAGCGCGACAGCGCGGTCGTGTCGAGCGCCGGCGAGCCCGGGCCGCTCTCCCGACTCCTCCAGGAACTGGCCGATGCCTCCGGCGAGGACGCCCTCGACGCATGGAAGAACGAGATTCAGCCTGGGGACCGGGTCGGCCGGTTCGAGATCCGTCGGGAAGTGGGTCGGGGCGGCTTCGGCGCCGTCTACGAGGCGTTCGACACGGAGTTGAGCCGGGTCGTGGCGGTGAAGACGCTTCGTCTGTCACGGCCCCGGCGCGACCTCTCCTCCGACTGGATCAAGAAGGAGGCCGAGGCGGTCGCCCGCCTCGACCACCCCTGCATCGTGACGCTGTTCGATGTGGGGACGTGCGACTCCGGTCCGTACCTCGTGATGGAACTCCTGCGAGGCAAGACGCTGGCGCAGCGCATCGCCGAGGGACGCATCCCTCAGGCCGAGGCCCTGCGCATCGCCGAGGAGGTGGCGAAAGGGCTGGCCCACGCGCACCAGCGGGGGGTGCTGCACCGGGACCTCAAACCCGCGAACGTGTTCCTCTGCGAGGACGGACGGGTGAAGCTCCTCGACTTCGGGCTCGCGCATCTGCTCGGGACCGAGGGAGGGAGCAGCGGCGGAACACCCACGTACATGGCACCGGAGCAGTATTCCGGTTCATCGGGAACCTCCGCCAGCGACGTGTTCGCCCTCGGCGTGCTCCTCCACCGGATGTTCACCGGCCGATTGCCATTTTCCGGCGCGAACGGGGGGCGCGACACCAACGAGATCAGGAAGGCTCCCTCGCTGCCCCGGTCGGCGGGTCCACGCCCCCTGAGAGAGCTCGTGGCGAGGTGCCTCTCCCTGGACCCTGCTCAGCGTCCCGGGAGCGGCGCTGAAGTCCTCGAGGTGCTGACCAGGGCGCGGCGCGACTTCGAACGCCGCAAGACGACCGGGCGTCTTCGCCGAGCCGCAGGCGCGCTTCTCGTCGTGGGACTGGGCGCGCTCGCAGCGGTCCCCGCCTGGCGGCGGGTCGAACCGTCAGGACCCGCCGTCCCGGTGGTGGTTGCCGACTTCGAGAACGGCACCGGTGATCCCGAGCTCGACGCCCTCTCGGGGCTCCTGATCACCTCGCTGCAGCAATCGAGTCGACTGGCGGTTCTCCCCCGCGGGCGTGCGCTCGAGATCGCCCGTGCGAGCCGTGGTGGAGAGGTCTCGCGCGTGGACGAGCCCACCGGGCGCGAGGTTGCACGCCGGACCGGGACGCGGGCGTTGATGTTGCCGACGGTCCGGAAGTTCGACGACACGTACGTGGTCGAGCTCCACGGCGTCGAGCCGGGGAGCGACCGGATCCTCTTCGCCGTCGAGGAGCGGGGGCAAGGGAAGGCGAGCCTGCCCGATCTCGTCGATCGGCTGTCGGCCCGCTCCCGCAAGGCGCTTCACGAGCGGACCGAGGACGTGCAGAGAAGCCAGGTGCAGGTGGGGCGCGCCGTGACGTCGGACCTGGGCGCATACGAGCACTACTTCCGCGGGCAGCAACTCCTCGGGGAGGGGAAGGATGGCGAGGCGCTCGCCGCCTTCCGGCGCGCGGTGGAGATCGAACCGGGTTTCGCCCTCGCCCACCTGGCCGTGGCCGGCGTCCTGGAGGGATCCGATCCGGACGGGAGCCGCGCCGCCATCGCCGCGGCCGTGCGACACATGGACCGCGCGCCGGAGAAGGAGCGCCTCCTCATCCAGGCGTGGAATGCCGCGCTGCAATACCGGACCGAGGAGGCACTCCCGTACCTGGAGGAGATCCAGAGGAGGTGGCCGGACGACCCGGATGGCTGGTCCCTCGCCGGGAACTGGATCGCGGTCCAGCGAGGGGACTGGGCCCGGGCACTCCCGCTCCTGGAGCGCGGAGCGGCCCTCGACCCTGGGCGCACCCCGACCGTCATCCGCGCCCAGCTTCGAGCCCGTCGGACCGACGATGCCCTCGCGGCGGCCACGCGGTTCGCGGGGGAGCGGCCCGGGATCCCGAGCCTCACCCTTCTGACGCTGACCCGTTCGCACCGGGGAGAGACGGAGGAGGCAGCCGCGGCCGCCCGGCGAGCACTCCAGGCGGGTTCGTCGCTCCAGGAGGTGATCCTGCACGCCTTGATCCGAGCCGGGGCTCTCGAAGAGGCCGAGGAGGCGGCCAACGCCTGGAGCGCGCCCTCCCGCGAGGAGATCCACAGACGGGACGCCTACGTGTCGCGGGCGGTGATCCGCTCGGTGGAGGGGCGGCAGCCGGACGCCCTCGCGATCGTGGACGAGATCGCGGAGGACCTGGACGGCGGGAAGCCGGCGCCCTACACCCTGTGGGTCCGGTCGTTCCTGCTCGGAGGCGGGGACGATGCCGATGGGATCTACCGAGCCGCCAAGGCCGAGCAGAAGGCAGGCTTCCTGGGAGCGACGTGCGCCTCGATGCTGCTCGCCGACCTGGGAGACGCCGCGCGCGCCGAGGAACTCGCCAGGGGAGCGGAGAGGACTC
>JBAXVO010000404.1:0-2765 GCA_037129355.1 Deltaproteobacteria bacterium
CACGCCCATGACGCTCGCCACCCTGCTCCTGGCCGCCTCGATGGCCGCCGCTCCCTCCCCCGACGCGCCCGTCACCCTGGTGGGAGCGGGCGCCCTCGGGCCGGGCGGCGCGGCCTGGCTCACCGAGGTCGGCTACCCGAAGTTCTCCGTCACCTACGCGCAGGGGCTGGATCAGTGGAACGACCTGGGCGGGACCGTCGACCTCGCCTGGACCACCGGGGAGATGGTTTTCGGCCTCCTGTGGCGCCGCGAGCTGGCCGGCGACGCCGGCAGCCGGGTCGGGTTCCAGCTCCTGGCCGGCCCCTGGTTCGACTTCGGGGCCACCTGGATCTACCCGGAGAACCAGTCCAACGTCGGGCTCGTCCTCGCGCCAGGAGGGGCCTGGACCGCGTCGGCCGGGGCGGGCCTGGTGAGCGTGACCCTCGACCTGGGTTTCGAGTGGGGCATGCAGCGCGGGATGGGCGTGGCGTTCCTGCCCCGCGCGGGGCTGGCCTACGAGGCGCCGCTTTCCAGGGAGGTGACGCTGGGGGCGCGCGCCGGGCTGTGGATCCGGTGGGCCACCGGGAGCGCCGCGATCCCGGGGCTCGACCAGAAGGTCCTCGGCGAGCTCGTCGCCGTGGTGACCTGGAAGGTGTTCTAGGCCCGAGACGGCTACCAGCGGGTGACGCAGGCGATGGCCGGGCTGCAGGTCTGATCGACAGACTCGAGGTACTTGAGCATCTCCTCGGCCTCGACCGCGCCGGTGATGCGCTGAGGGACCTCGCGCCCCGCGGAGTCGATGAACACGACGGTGGGCATCCCCACCACCGCGTACTTCTCGAACACCTTCTGGAAGGCGTCGGTGTCCTGGGAGCCGTCCATCTTGAGCGTGACGAAGCGCCCGGCGGCCGCCTGGACGCGCGGATCCGACCAGGCGGTCTTGTCGAGCTCCTTGCAGGCGGTGCACCAGTCGGCCCAGAAGTCGATGATGACCGGCTTGCCCTGGGCGCGGGCCTGGGCGATGGCCGCCACCTCGTCCTGGTGGAAGTGCCAGGCGAGGTGCTCCCCGCGGGCCCGGGAACGGGCCGACGCGGCCCCGGAGGCGTAGACGATCCCGCCCACCACGAGCGCGACCCCGGCCCCCTTGGCGAGCCGGTGGAGCGCGCTGCCGCCGTGGAAGCTGCCGCTGAAGGCCCCGAGGAGCACGCCCGCGCCGGCCAGGCCGGCCGCCGCGAGGGCCGCGGTGCGGGTGGCGAGGAAGATGGGCTGGAGCGTGGGGAGCGAGTCCTTGAGGAAGACCCCCGCCGCGGCGAGCAGCGCCACGCCGAACACGCTCTTCACGGTGTCCATCCAGGCCCCGCTCTTCGGGAGCGAGATGGAGAAGGCGCCGATGAGGAAGAAGAGCAGGCCGAGCCCCAGCGCGTAGGCGAACATGATGCCGACGCCGAAGGCGACCGAGCCCTTGGTGGCCACGAAGGCCAGCGTGGCGGCGAGCACCGGGCCCGTGCACGGGGCGGCGATGATGCCGGAGACGAGCCCCATGGCGAGCGCCCCGAGGTAGCCGGCGCCCCCCACGCCCTGGAGCTTCGCCTGCCAGGAGGCCGGGAGCTGCAACTCGAAGGCGCCGAACATCGAGGCGGCCATCGTTGCGAAGACCAGCGCCACCCCGCCGATCACGAGCGGGTTCTGCATGACGCTCCCGAAGGCCTTCCCGGTCAGCGCCGCGCCGACGCCGAGCGCCGAGTACATGAGGGCGATGCCGAGGACGTAGAGGCCGGAGAGCGCCATGGCGTGGCGCCGGGAGGAGGCCTGGCGGGCCCCGAAGATCGAGACGGTGATGGGGATGAGCGGGTAGACGCACGGCGTGAGGCTCGTCAGGACGCCGCCGCCGAAGGCGACCACGTAGGCGAGGCCCGAGCCCTCGGCGAGGAGCGTCGAGAGGCCGAGGTCGGTCGTGGCGCCGGTGGACCCGCTCGACAGCAGGTCGGGCAGCCAGGCCACGCCGGCGAAGGTGAGGGTCGCGACCAGGATTCTCGTCAGGATCCGCATCGGTCCTTTCAACATAACCATTCGCCGGCCAAGGAAAAACCTTCGTGGGGACGGGGTGTTGGGCGCTTGCCTCGCCTTGACCCGGCTGCCGACACCCTTATAGAACCCCAACACCGAACGCAACCGCGAGCGGGTCCATTCCCTTGGAGACAGGCGGGGCCTTGAGGATTCCCATCTACATGGACTGCCACTCGACGACGCCGGTCGATCCGCGCGTCCTCGAGGCCATGCTCCCGTACTTCGGCGAACGCTTCGGCAACGCCGCGTCGAAGAGCCATTCCTTCGGCTGGAAGGCGGAGGAGGCGGTCGAGGAGGCGCGGGAGGAGGTGGCCCGACTCATCGGCGCGACGGCCCGCGAGATCGTCTGGACGAGCGGCGCCACCGAGTCGGACAACCTGGCCGTGAAGGGCGTGGCCCGCTTCCACGCCGCGAAGGGGCGCCACCTCGTCACCACCGCCATCGAGCACAAGGCCGTCCTCGACTCCATGGCCGCGCTGGCGCGCGATGGCTTCGAGGTGACGGTGCTGCCGGTGAGCGGGGAGGGGATCGTCGACCCCGAGGCGGTTCGCGCCGCCATCCGCCCCGACACCGTGCTCGTCTCGGTGATGCACGCCAACAACGAGGTGGGGACGGTGCAGTCCCTCGAGGAGATCGGGCGCATCACCCGCGAGAAGGGAGTGCTCCTCCACACCGACGCGGTCCAGTCGCTGGGGCGCATCCCCTTCGACGTGGAGGCG
>JBAXVO010000405.1:0-2759 GCA_037129355.1 Deltaproteobacteria bacterium
CAGGGTCCAGTCGGTCTGACCGATGTGGCCGAGCCCCTGGTCGCTGTCCTGCCGGGCGATCCGCTCGTTCACCTGGAGGGTCCGGGAGAGCCACTGGTTCGCCGTGAGGGTGTTCACGAGGTTCCAGGTGGTGAGCCCGGGAGAGGTCCGGCGCTCCACCATCCCGGTGATGTCCCAGGAGAGGTTGGGGGCTCGCCAGAGCAGCGTGCTCGCGTTCGCGTTGAGCAGGAAGCCTGAGGTGGCCTGCTGGAGGGGCACCGAGTCGGCCGGACGGACCAGGAAGGCCTGGATCTCGGTGACGAAGACGTTGGCGTAGGCGTTGTCCACGGTCAGGCCGACCCGCATCGGCTGGGTCACGACCTTGATGTACCGGGCCTGCGTCTGGCGGATGGGGATCTCGAACCGGTTCTGGTTCTGGAACGGGCCGAAGACGACCGGTCCGGTGATGGAGACCGGGGTCCAGGTCTTGTTGTCGTCGCTCTGGAAGGCCTCCCAGGTGTAGGTGATGGAGAGCTCGGGCGGGAGCGTCCGATCCACCCAGACCTGGATGGAGTTGACCGGGGTCACCAGGTCGGCGAACTCCATGCCCATGTCGCGCCGGTGGTCGTCGCCGGCGGCGGTGGGGGCGAAGCCGAGATCGAGCGAGGCGCTCGCCACCAGGTTGCCGTCGATGAGGGCGGGGTTGGGGAGCAGGGTGTCGAGGGTGGGGATGTTGGGGAAGATCTCCACGAGGGAGAGCCCGGCCACCGGGTGCTGCTGCTGGGAGATGGTGCCCGAGCCCGCCGCCAGGGTCTTCAGCATCTGGTTGCGAAGGGTGAGCGACACGTAGACCGCCGAGCGCCCCTCGAAGAGGCGCTGGCTGTAGATCCCCTGGAGCGACTGGTCGAGGGCGCTCGCCTCCGTTCCCGTGATGGCGTCCTTCGGCAGCGCCCACTGGAGGTAGTACCGGAGCTCGAAGGGGTTCACGATGTACCGGACCGACCCGAGCGCGGTCCAGGTCGAGAGATCCTGGGCGGTCCGGGTCGTGTCGTACTGCTTGCTGTAGTTCACCCGGAGATTCACCTCGGGAAGCCCCCAGGGCAGCCACCCGACGTAGCCCGTCAGGTTCTGGTTCACGAGCGCCGCGGGGGCGTTGGCCGTCTGCTGGGAGTTGAGATCGTAGCTCACCCCGCCGCTCAGCACCGGCATGCCCAGGGTGAGGCGCGCGAAGAGTCCACGGATGTTTCCGTCGAGCGTGTTGGAGCCGTAGAGGTCGGTCGTCCAGGTGCGCCGGGACTCGTAGAGGGCGCCTGCCGAGAGGCTCAGGGCGGGCCCGATCGAACGATCGAAGTTGAGCCGGTAATTCTGGGTGAAGAGCTTGAACTCCTGCTCGGTGGCGAACCCGAGCTGGTCCTTCGTCTCGACGTGCGAGAGGGCGAAGCTGGGCTCGAGGTAGAGGCTCAGGCCGTCCCCCCGCGCCAGCGGCACGAAGGCGAGCAGGCCGATCGCCGCCGCCAGGAACCTCCAGAGTGAAACCGCCCCCCTCACCGTCTCAGTTCCGTTCCGCCGCCAGCTTGACCTCGTACGGGTTGCCCGAGACCTCTATCACCGAGAGCAGCCTGCGGCTCGTGAGGTCGATGACCGCGATGGCGCGCAGCCCCGGCATGAGCGCGAAGAGCTGGTCCTGTGCGTCGTCGATGGCCATCTGCGAGACCCAGCCCGGCACGTCGAAGGCGTCCACCGGGATCGCGGAAAGCGGGTCGTACACCTCGAGCCGCCCCACCTCCTCGTGGCCGACGTAGAGGAGGTCGGTCCGGGAGTCCAGCTTGATCGACGTGGCCCCCAGCCCCACCCGGATCTTCCGGGAGACGGTCATGGCCGGGACCGCGTACTCGGTCATGAAGGGCGATCCGGCGTGGATCACGAAGAGTCGCCTCCCGTCGCGGCTCGACGCCGCGAAGATCGGCTCCGGCTCGGTGGGAACCGACCCGATGGCCTGGCGGGTGCCCAGGTCGAGGATCGTCATGTTGTTGGAGCGCCGGTTGAGGACGAAGGCGCGGTTCCCCCCCCGCTGGAGCGTGATGGACCAGGGCGCCTCCCCCACCGGCACGCGGGCGAGCTCCTGGGTGTTGAAGCCATCCACGAAGCTCGCCGTCCGGGAGCGATGGTTCGCGACGAGCAGGGTGCGCCGGTCGGGGAGCATCTGGACCGCGCGCGGCTCGTCGCCGCCGCGCAGGGGGATCCGGCTCACCGACTCCATGCGGGAGAGGTCGAGGATGTCCAGCTGGTCCTGCCCGGAGAGCGCCACCCAGCCCCGGGCCACCGTGGGATCGAGGACCAGCCCGAATGGCGACCGGCCGACCGCCACGACACCCGTCACCGCCTTCGTCCAGGTGTCGAAGATGGTGATGTCGTTGGTCGCGGTGTTGGTGCAGGCGCCCACCAGCGACGGAGGCGTCCTGGCCGGAACGACGCCGGTGAACCACGGGGTGAAGTCGGCACCCCCCTTGATCGACCGCTTCGGGTCGAGCGCCAGCGATAGGACCACCGCCTGGCCGGACCGCACGTCGAAGCCGACGTCGACGCGCGCCGGCGCCTCGTCGACGGTGAGCTTGGGCGCCCCCTCCCCTGCCGAGAGGCTGGCGCTCGCGACGGTGACCTGGAGCCCCGAGTAGCGCCCGGGCGGGAGGCGCCCGGTGGCGAGGAGCCGCTCCCCGCGTCCAGGCTCGGGGGCGGCGACCGTCGTGAGCACGAGTTCGAGCGTCTGGACGAGGCTCCCC
>JBAXVO010000406.1:0-2756 GCA_037129355.1 Deltaproteobacteria bacterium
CCGGGGCTGGGCGGTGGCGACCGCGCTCACCGCGCAGGGGCCGCGGGGAGCGCGCGGCTCGTTCCCGGTCGAGCCCGGGATCGTGCTGGCGCAGGTGGAAGCGCTGCTCGACGGCGCCCGGGAGCTTCCACGCGCCGTGAAGACGGGCATGCTGGGGAGCGGCGCCAACGCCGCCGCGCTGGCCGGACGGTTCGCGGCGCGCCCGCTGGGGAGGGTGCCCCTCGTCGTCGACCCGGTGCTCTTCGCCTCGTCCGGCCTCCCGCTGCTCGACGCCGCCGACGCCCGGGAGGCGCTCGACGCCCTCCTGGCCCGGGCTGCGCTCGCCACCCCCAACTGGCCGGAGCTGGAGGCGCTGGCCGGCCGGACGCTCGGCTCGGAGGAGGAGGCGGTCCGGGCGGCCCGGGAGCTGCCGTCCCGCGCCGTGCTGGTGAAGGGGGGGCACCGCGAGGGGGAGCCCGTCGACCTGCTCGTGCGGGGGCGGACGGTGGTCCGCTTCCGGGGGCGCCGCCGTCCCGGGACCGCCCGCGGCACCGGTTGCCGGCTGGCCTCCGGGGTCGCGGGATTCCTGGCGCGCGGCGCGACGCTCGAGGAGGCCGTGCGGAGCGGGAAGCGGCTGGTGGAGCGCTACCTCGACGCGGCGGGACGAGGGCGCTCCTAGCGGGCGCCCGGCGCCTTCCTCGCGGCGCAACCCCGCTTCCCGTCCGCCGCCGCGGTGCTCGCCGGATCGAGCGCCAGCGCCCGGTCGAAGGCCGGGAGCGCCTCGGTGCACTTCCCCTGGCCCGCCAGCGCCCGGCCCAGGAGGGCATGGCCGGCCGCCAGCGTGGGGTCGGACTCCAGCGCGGCGCGCGCCTGGTCGGCCGCCTTCGTCCACTGGCGCGACTTGAGGAACATCTCGCCGAGGCTCACGCGCCGGTTCGCCACCGCGCCCGGCACCTCGTTGGGGAAGAGGGCCTTCGGCGGGTGGTCCACCCGCTCGACCGCGGCCAGGTCCACCTCGTGCAGTGCGTACCGGATCCGCACCCGGATCATGTCGCAGTAGTTGATCTTCCGGAACGGCACGTAGGCGAGGAGCGATCCCGCGTCGTCGGCGATGCCCACCACCGGGTGCAGCCGCACGCCCAGCTTGCCGTAGAGGCGGTCCCCCTCGTCGAGCAGCACCGGCATGCGGATGCCGGCCTCGGCCACGGCGGCGCGCACGTCGTCCCGCGCGTGGCTGTCGGAGACCACGGCCACCCAGTGCACGGCCCTTCCGTCGAACTCCTTCTCGCAGGCGGCCATCGCCCGCAAGGTCTCCATCGAGTGGTCGTGGTGGGGGCGGAAGAAGACGAAGACGTTGGCGAGCGCCTTCCCGGACACCAGCACTTCCCGGCCGCCGTCGAGGGTGGGGAGCTCGGCGCTCTCGACCTTCTGTCCCACCTCGACGTTGGCGAAGGCGAGGCCGCCGAGCGGCCAGAGCGCGCCCAGGAGCGTCCCGCCGAGGATCCCCAGGAAGAGCCGCCGTCGCGCGTGGATGCCCATTCGACGTCAGTCCCTCGCGTAGGTCTTCAGCTCGTGGCAGGTCTTGGCGCACTGCCCGCCGGTGGGGGTCCGGGTGTAGTTGATCTGGAGGACCCATCCCCTCGAGCCGTACGGGACGCCGTCGCGGACGTGGTGGGGCTGCCGGGAGGCGTGCACCTCGTGGCAGGCGCGGCAGGTGCGCCCGCGGTCGGCCTTGTTCACGTGCAGGAAGTGCAGGTTGCGGGAGCCGTCGCGGAAGTTGGTCAGGGTGCGCGTCTCCGGCTCGCTCACCACCTTCTCGTTGTGGCAGCCGAAGCACAGGGCGTAGTTCGACGGGTCGAAGGGGGAGTAGAACGCGGCCGGGTACCCGGCCACGAGCAGGCGGAAGTTGTCGCCGCCGTGGGGGAGGTGGCAGGCGGAGCAGTCCCGGGCCTGCACCGGCGCGTGCCAGACCTTGTTCTCGTCCAGCAGCTTCTTGAAGTTGGTGAGGGCGGTTCCCTTGTCGTCCCGCACCACCTCCTGGGCGTGGCAGCCCACGCACTGGTCGAAGGGGAGCTGGATGAGCAGCTTCTCCACCGAGGAGCCGTGGGGGTTGTGGCAGTTGGCGCACTTCGCGCCCTGCTCGAGCGCGCCGTGCCGCACCTTCGACCGCTCCACGAGGTCCTTGATCGACCGGTGGCAGTCGTTGCAGCCGGCCGCCAGCTCGACGTGGAGGAGCTTGCGCTCCCTGGAGTTGTGGGCGTTGTGGCAGTGGAGGCAGCTCTCCACCGCCGGCGGGTGCTGGTGCGGACGCCGCATGATCTCCTGGAACTCCTCGTGGCAGGAGGTGCAGAGCGCGTTGCCGCTCGTCGAGAGGGGGCCCGGCTTCCGGGGATCGGCGTGGACGTGGCAGATCGAGCAGTCCCCCGCCTCGAAGGGCGCGTGGGTCGAGACCGCGTTCCCGGGGGCGGCCAGGGGTCCCGGGTTCACCCGGAAGGAGTGCTTCCGGAGCGCCTTCGGCTCCTGGGCGGAAGCGTCCGGGACCGGGCCGGGAAGGGCCAGCGCCGCCGCGCCGGCGAGGAGGAGTGCGAGTTGCCTGGAGGTCATCGTCTCGGCTCCGACCGCCGGGGAGTCGGCGCGGTCGGGCGTCGGAAACGGTGTCACGTTCCGTGCGTGTCCGCAATGTGATCCAAGGTGCGGGCGGGTCGCCGGGCGGGAGAACTGAACCCACAGTCAACGTTCGTTGACCGTTCGTCCGGGGCGCGACCTGTTCTTGCCCC
>JBAXVO010000407.1:0-2756 GCA_037129355.1 Deltaproteobacteria bacterium
TCAAGCCCCTCGTCGACCAGCCGCCGACCACCGTCACCTTCCTGGTTGGGAACGGCGAGGCCGAGTCCCGGAAGGCCTGGCGGCGCCTCACCGCGCAGGGCGTGCCTAACCTCTACGTCATCGAGGGGGGCGTGAACCACTGGCTGGAGCGCTACCCGGTGGACGCCTGCGTGGCCGAGCGGGTGGGCAAGGCCGACGGGCAGGACGACCCGGCCTGGAGGTTCCTCTACGCCACCGGGAGCACGCAGCGGGCGGCCTGGCCGGAGCTGGACGCGTCCCGCTCTTTCCGGTCGCCTTGCGGCGAGCCTGCCGCCACCTCGCACGGGGACGGGCACCAGGCCCGAGCGTGGCCCACGCAGCCCTACACGAAGCGTGTGAAGCTCAAGTCGAAGGCGGCCGTGAAGGGCGGTTGCGGGTAGGTCGCGTCAGGTGGAGCGGAGCTGCGACGCCGTCACGATCCAGGCCACCAGGAGGCCGAGTCCGATCAGGAGGGCCACCGACCATCCCGCCAGGCGCCGCTGGTAGGCGGGCAGGGCGGTGGCCAGACTGGGAACCGATCGGAAGGGCATGAGCACACCCACGCCCGCGCCGGTGAGGCTGCCTCCGAGGAGCGCCGCGTAGAGCGGATAGCCGACCCAGTGGTACTCCCGCTGGAGCAGGCAGAACGGGCAGTGGTGGGTGGGAAGCTCGTAGACGTAGGGCGAGAGCCAGGAGACCACGGCCGCCAGGCCGACCGGCAGCAGCAGCGCCGCCGCCGCGCCCAGGATCCACCCGCCGCGCCCGGAGACCCGGAAGAGGATCCCCGCCGCGACGGCGCCCGCCAGCAGCGCCACGAAGGCGCCTCCCGCGAGCCGGGGAGACATCCCGGCGAGATCGGAACCGAACCCCTTCCCCCCTGCCCCGAAGAGGCTTCCGCAGCAGGAGGTGATGACCTCGGGCTTCAGGTCGAGGAAGTAGGCCGCACGGAGCACCATCTCGGCGATCAGGACCGGGGTCAGGGCCAGGAGGAACCGGTACTTGAACCGTACCAGGGGGTAGTCGTACCCGAGCCCGTCGGCGCGGTTCACCATGAGCCAGAGGGAGGCGAGCGCGAAGCCCGCGATCTGGAGCACGAGCGTCGGGTAGCCGAACCGGCTCGCGTGGAGCGAGCCCGCCGCGCACATCGCCCCGGTGAAGAGGGGCGCGAGGGAGTCGGCCGTGAAGACGAACAGGAAGAGCGAGGCGAGCCCGAAGACGAGGACGTAGCCGAGCAGCGTGGAGACGAGGTGCGTGCGGCGCTCGAGCGCGAGCTGGAGCTCGCTGCCGCTCGAGAGGTCCCAGGACTGGACGATCCGGGCGCCCCAGTAGGCCGAGTAGACGAGCAGCGCGCCGACGAGCAGCGCCGAGCCCACGAGCGCCAGCACCGACGGATGGAGGATCACGGGCCCTCGTCGACGATGCGCCCGTCGCGCATGGTGACGACCCGGTCGACGATCGCCGAGTCGTGGACGATGGGGTCGTGGCTGGCGATGACCACGGTGCGCCCCTCGTTCCGGAGCGAGGAGACCAGTTCCATGAAGCCGGCGGAGAGCTTCGAGTCCAGGTGAGCCGTCGGCTCGTCGGCGACGATGACCTGGGGATCGTTCACGAGCGCGCGCGCGATGGCCACCCGCTGCGCCTCCCCGCCGGAGAGCCAGTCGGCTCGGGCTCGTGCCCGGGCTCCCACGCCGAACCGGTCGAGCAGCCCCTGCGCCCGGACCACCAGTTCCTTCCGGCTGCCCCCCAGCGGATAGGCGGGCAACATCACGTTCTCGAGCGCCGTGAGCCCCCGGACCAGGTGGAACTGCTGGAACACGAACCCGAACGTGCGCCTGCGGACCTCGGTGAGGAAGTGCTCGGGGAGGCTCGTCACCTCCCGATCGGCGACGTGGATCCGGCCCGAGGAGGGGCGCGCCATGCAGCCGACCAGCGCCAGGAGGCTCGTCTTGCCGGAGCCGCTCGGGCCGCGCAGGACGGTGATCCTGGCGTCCTCGATCCGGAGACTGACGCCGTCCACGGCCACCAGCTCGTCGGGGCGCCCCTGGTGGAACACGCGGCGCACGTCCTGGAGGCGGATCACGAGCGCATCACCGCGTCCGGATCGGTGGTCGCCGCGCGCCAGGCCGGGACGACGGTGGCCACCGTGTACGGGACGACCGTGAGGAGGAACAGGGTCGAGACGAGGAACGGATCCAGGGTGGGCGTGAGGCGGAAGGAGGGGTACAGGGTGGACCATCCCTTCAGCACCGGCGCCAGGAGGGGGGCGGCCGTGACGAAGACGTGCACGTAGGCGAGCAGGAGGCCGACGAGGAAGGCGGACAGCGAGATCACCGCGCCCTCCCAGGCCTTCACCGCCAGCACCTCGGAGGTGTCCCACCCGATCGCCTTCAGGATCCCGATCTCCCGTCGCTCGTCGGCGGAGAGGCCGGAGGCCTTGTCCCAGGCGACGATGCCGAAGGAGAGGAGCGCGGCCGCGAGCACCAGGACGACGAGGCCGCTTCGCCAGTCGAGGATGGCCTCGTAGGTGCGCGCGATCTCGGCGTGGGTGATGGGGCGTGCGTCGGGCATCTGCCCGCGGATCTTGGCCGCGACCGTCGGTACCTCCTTCTCGTTGGGAACCGCGAGCGCGATGTCGGTGAAGAGGTCCGGCGGCACGCCGAAGAGGCGACGGAAATCGGTCTCGGAGAGCAGGACGAGATCGGCGGAGACCAGTTCCGACGCCGAAGGGATGGTCTCCC
>JBAXVO010000408.1:0-2747 GCA_037129355.1 Deltaproteobacteria bacterium
GGACAGACCCACCAAGGTCGACGCGCGCCCCTTCCCGGGCGTGCCATCATCCCCGGAGGGAAGGATGCGGCTGCCCGGGAGGGGCGATGCCAGCGGCGGCTCCGAGCAGGCGATGGCTTCGCTGGACCGGCTTCCTGCCGGTCGTGGTCCTCCTCGTCTCGTCGGCGCTGCTCCTCCTCTGGTGGAGCGACATCGTGGCCGCCCAGCGGCGGGTGGAGCAGAAGCACTTCGAGGCCGACGCCGGGCGGGTCGTCACCAAGATCGTCGAACGCCTGGATGCCTACGACGAGATCCTTCGGGGAACGGCGGGGTTCCTGACGGCAGCCGACCCGGTGACCCGGGAGCAGTTCCGCGCCTACGTCGCCGCGCTCCAGATCGGGAAGGCCTACAAGGGGATCCAGGGCGTGGGCTTCGCGGTCGCGATCCCTCCGGACCGGCTCGAGGGGCACGTCCGGAGGGTGCGGGCCGAGGGATTCCCCGAGTACCAGGTGAAGCCATCCGGGCCGCGGGACCTGTACACGAGCATCGTCTACCTGGAGCCGTTCTCGGGCCGCAACCTCCGGGCCTTCGGCTACGACATGTACTCGGAGGCGGTCCGGCGCGAGGCCATGGCGAGCGCACGGGACCGCGGGGACGCAGCGACGAGCGGCAAGGTGACGCTCCTCCAGGAGACCGAACGGGAGGTCCAGCCAGGCTTCCTGATCTACGTGCCGGTGTACGAAAAGGGCCGGCACCCGGTGAGCGTGGAGGAGCGGCGCGAGCGGCTGGTCGGATGGGCCTACAGCCCGCTCCGGACGAAAGACCTCATGGAAGGGATCCTGGGGGACGACCCCATTCCCTTCCGGATGGAATTGTTCGACGGCCGGGAGGCGATCGCCGAGCAACTCCTCTTCGACACCCGTCCCGGGCAGCCGGAGCCGGTGCTCCTCGCCGTCGCCCGGACGCTCCCGGTGAACCAGCGTACCTGGACCGTGCGGTTCAGCGCCGGGGCCGGCTACGAGGCGGCCGGCCGGTCGCGACCGGTCGCGGTCGACCTCTCCTTCCTGGCGCTGCTGGTCCTCCTGCTCACCGGCCTCTCCGCCGCGGCCGTGGGAAGCTGGCGCTCCGGCCGCCGCGCGCTCGACCTCTCCCTCTCCCTGGCGAAGAGCGAGGCCCGCTGGCGCGCCACCTTCGAGCGCGCGCCGGTGGGCATCTTCACCGTCGACGACGAGGACCGGTTCCTTTTCGTGAACCAGCGCTACTGCGAGATCACCGGGTACACCCAGGAGGAGCTCCGGACCCGCACCCGCATCGACGTCGTGCACCCCGATGACCGGGCCCGGGACGCCGACGTGGCGCAGCGCGTGCGGTCCCGGGAGATCGACGTGGGCACCCTGGAGCGGCGTGGGCTGCGCAAGGACGGGACGGTCTTCTGGGGGGAGATCACGCTGAGCAAGGAGCCAGGCGCGCCGGGCGATCGGGCCCACATGATCGGGGTACTCGACGACGTCACGGCCCGTCACGAGGCCGAGGAGAAGTTCCGCGAGATCGCCGAGCGCTCCCTGGCCGGGATCATCATCGTCCAGGACGACAAGGTCGCCTACGCCAACTCGGTCGTGGCCGAGATGGCCAACGTGTCCTCGAAGGACTTCGTGGGCAGGTCGGTGGACTTCGCCCGGAAGCGGATCCACCCCGACGACCTTCCCGCGGTCAGGGCCGCCGCCGCGTCGGTTGGCGCGGTCGTCGCCGGGACGGTCCGGCCCATCACCTACCGGGTGCAGATCCCGGGCCGCGTGCGGATGATCGAGCAGCTGGCCCGCCCCATCCAGCACCTGGGCCGCCCCGCCATGCTGGTCTTCCTGCTCGACGTCACCGAGCGGGAGCGGACCGAGGAGGAGCTGCGCAAGGCCCAGCGGCTCGAGTCGCTCGGCCTCGTCGCCGGCGGTATCGCCCACGACTTCAACAACCTGCTCACGGCCGTCTTCGGTCAGGTGGAACTGGCCCGGGGGCAGGTCGAACCCGGCGGGCCGGCGGCGGGGGAGCTCGAGGTGGCCCTCTCCGCGGTCTCCCGGGCCCGCGACCTCACCCGGCAGTTGCTCACCTTCGCGACCGGCGGCGCGCCGGAACGCCGGATCCTCGAGGTTCGCCGCCTCCTCGAGGATGCGGCGAAGCTGGGGCTCGGAGGATCCTCCGTGCGGGCCCGCTTCGAGTTCGATCCCGCCCTGCCCGCCGTCGAGGCCGACGAGGGGCAGATGAGCCAGATGCTCAACAACCTGCTCGTGAACGCCCGGCAGGCGACGACCGGGCCGGGCGAGGTGGTGATCCGGGCGCGCCGGCGCGTGGTGGGAGACGGGGAGATCCCCGGCCTCGAGGCGGGCGACTTCGTGGAGATCTCGGTGAAGGACCACGGGCACGGGATCGCGCCCGGGGTCCTTCACAAGGTGTTCGACCCCTTCTTCACGACGCGCCCGAGCGGCACCGGGCTCGGGCTCGCCACCTCCTACTCCATCGTCCGCCGCCACGGTGGCCACATCGGGATCGATTCCGAGATCGGCGAGGGGACCACCGTCACGGTGGTCCTGCCGGCAGCCCGGGGAATCCCCGACGCCCCGGCCCCTCCGGTGTCGGTTGCGTCGGTCATCCAGGGGCTGCGCGTGCTCTTCATGGATGACGAGCCGATGGTGCTCAAGGTGGGGGTGAAGCACGGACGGAAGCTGGGACTCGAGGTCGAGACCGCAGCCGACGGCGCCGAGGCGATCGCGAAGTTC
>JBAXVO010000409.1:0-2737 GCA_037129355.1 Deltaproteobacteria bacterium
GACGGGGGCGGCGTTGACCAATTCCACGCCGGTGATCACGAAGGTGCAGGAGCCGTTGTTGGTGTTGACGAAGGATCTGATCCAGACGACTGCGGATGCGGGGGATCTGGTGGGGGTGGTCTTTACGGTGACGAACAAGGGGACGGCATCGGCGTATGACTTGTCGATCACGGATGTGTTGAATCCGTTCTATTTCGACACCAATGCGTCGATAGCGGTGGCGCTGCCGACGGGATATGTGTTCAGCGTCATCAGCAACGGGTTCACGGTGCACTCCGACACGAACAGTGCTACGGGAACCAACACGATGGAGCCGGGCGAGTATCTGTCGTTCACCTGTCAGGTGACGATGGCGCAAAGCATGCCGCTTAATACGTCGATCACCAACACGGCGACGCTGGGGTACGATTCATTGGCGGGAACCAATATCTATGCGATCCAGCGGTCCCGCACGACCAATGCGACGGATACGATCCAGGGCCTGAACCTGACGATCGCCAAATCGCTTTATGGGACGAGCGAGACGAATATTCCGCCGGACTCGGTGACGACGAATGTGCAGATTGGCGAGCGGGTGACGTACAAGATCGATGTGAGCATCCCCGAATCGACGGTGACGAATCTGCAGGTGGTTGATGTACTGCCGGTCGGAATGGCGTTCATCACCAATTCCATGCGGCTTGATACGAATGGTTTTGGCGGGACGCTCGGGGTGGTTTCGAAGTATGTGGCGATGGGTGCGGGGTTGGTGGCGGCTGCCTGGGTCCTGCTCTTTGCCGGCGTTTGCAGAACCTGGCGGCGGGTGTCCGGAACGGCGGCCGACTTGGGATCGCGCCAAAGCAACAAGTTCGCCTTGTTGCTGGGGCCCCTGCTGGGTCTCACGGCCCTGCTTCTTCACTCGTTTGTCGATTTCAACTTTCATATCCCGGCCAACGCGATCCTGGCGATAACTCTTATGGCTGTTGTGAGCAGCTGCCAGCGTTTCAGCACAGAGAAGCATTGGAAGGCGCCCAAGCTCCCGGCCAAACTCCAGGCCCAGGCCCCGGCGCGGGCCGACCGCGCGGTGCTCGAGCGGGCACGGCTCCTGGCGCGCTCCGGGAAGCCCGAGGAGGCGAAGAAGCTCCTCCAGGCCTTCCCCCAGGACTTCAAGGACTCGCAGCTTCGCGCCGACGCCGACAAGCAGCTCGCCGCGCTGGGCGGGACCCCGTAGGTGATGTTCGCCGGCACCGCCGCCGCGGTCCTCGCGCTGGCCGCGACGGCCGCGGCGCCCGCCCCCATTCCCACCGATGGCCTCTTCGCCGTCGCCTGGCGGAAGACGCTCGTCGAGCCGTACCTCCTCGAGTACAAGCCCTTGGAGCCCGCCGGCCCGGGGATCGACCCGCTCACCGGGATGGTCGTGGCGGCGACCCGCGACGGCTACGTGGCAGCCTTCGACAAGGGTGGCAAGGAGATGTGGTGGGCCAAGCTGGAGGGGCCGTATCTCGCCGCTCCGGCCGTCGGCGACGGACTCGCCTTCATCGCCGGACTCGACGGCAGGGTGTTCGCCTTCGATGCGGCCCGGGGTGAGTTTCGCTGGATGTACGAGTACCGGGAGGAGTTCGGCAGCCAGCCGGTCGTCTCCGGGGACCTCGTCTACGTCGCCACCCTCGAGGGGACGGTCCTCGCACTCGACGCCAAGACCGGCACCTGGAAGTGGCACTTCCGCCGCGAACCCTCGGCCAAGTTCATCATCCTCGGCGTGGGGCGCCCCACCGTCGTCGACGGCGTCCTCTACCAGGGCTTCGCGGACGGGAGCGTGGTGGCCCTCGACGCGAAGACCGGCGCCGTGAAGTGGGACCGCAAGGTGGGACGCGGCGCCTACCCGGACATCAAGGCCGACGTGCTGGTCTCGAAGGACCGGGTCTTCGTGGTGAGCTACGGTGGGCAGGTCGCGGCGCTCGACCGGCAGAACGGCACCCCGATCTGGGAGGCCAAGGCTCCCGACGCCTACAAGGCCGCGCTCGACGGCGACGTGCTCGTGGTGGTCACGACGAAGGAAGTCCTCGGCTTCGACGCCCGCAGCGGGAAGGAGCTCTGGTCACTCCTCCACGAGGGTTCGCCGCTCGCCGACCCGGTGATCGCGCGCGGGCTCGTGCTCGTGCCCATCGGCAAGGGGCTCCTCGTCCTCGACAAGAAGACCGGGAAGAAGCTCCGTTTCTTCACGCGCGGCTCGGGCGCCACGGGCAGCCCGGCCGTGCTCGGGAACCGGCTCTACCTGCTCTCGAACACGGGCGAGCTCATCGCCGTCGACCTCCGGTGAAACGGGTGCGGGTGGTCGCGGCGGTCCTCCGCCGGGACGGCCGCATCCTGGTCACGCGGCGCCACGGCCACGCCGAGCGCGGCGGGCAATGGGAGTTTCCCGGGGGGAAGGTCGAACCCGGGGAGGCCGAGCCCGACGCGCTGGTCCGGGAGATCCGCGAGGAGCTCGACTGCGCCATCGCCGTGGGCGCGCTGCTCGCCCGCACCACCCACCGCTACCCGGACCTCGAGGTCGAGCTGGCCTTCTTCGCCTGCGCGCTCGAGCCGGGCAGCGAGCCGCGCCTCGTGGGGGCGGCCGCCATGGAATGGGCCGATCCGGCCCGCCTCGCGAGCTACGACTTCTGCGAGGCCGACCGGCCGGTGTTGCCGGCGCTGCTCGGGCTCCCGGGCTAGCGCCCGCGCCCTCCGTGCCCCCCGCCTCCGCCGTGCCCGCCGCTGC
>JBAXVO010000041.1:0-17584 GCA_037129355.1 Deltaproteobacteria bacterium
GCGAGCGCGTCCCGCTCCGGCAGGGCGGCCAGGAAGTCGCGGGAGAGCCGGTCCTCGGCCTTCACCCAGCTCCCCGTGCGAGGCGACTTCGCATCCTCGAGCCAGCGGTAGGGATCGGTGACGGGGACGCCGTGGATCACCTCCACGACCTCCTCGCGGGGTGCGGCGGGGTAGTCGAGGGGAGTCTTCATCGCGGACCCTGGCGCGGGGGCGCCTCCGGAGGTGGTGGCGCAGGCGGCGAGGAGGGTGACGGCGGCGGCGGACGCGAGCTTCGTGGTCGAACGGGCCATGGACCGTGAGCCTAGTGCGGGTCCGGGCCCTCTGCTACAACCCCGCCGCCGTGGCCGACCTCGCGCTCCTCGTGCTCACCCTGGTCTGGGGGACGACCTTCACCCTGGTGAAGCGGGTCCTCGACGCCGGCACGAGCCCGGGGGTCTTCCTCTCGCTCCGCTTCGGGCTGGCCGCGGCGGTGCTGGGCGGGCTCTGGCTGGTCCGACGCCAGCGGATCACCCCCGGCCTCCTCCGGGACGGCGGCCTGCTGGGGCTCGCCATGTTCGCCGGCTTCGCGCTCCAGACCTTCGGGCTGCGCTTCACCACCCCGGCCCGCTCCGGCTTCATCACCGGCCTCGCGGTGGTGATCGTCCCGCTCATCGCCAGGTTCCTGCAGGGGCGGCGCGTCGGGGGGCCGGCCTGGACCGGCGTCGGGCTGGCCGTGGTGGGGCTCGCCATGCTCACCCGGCCGCTGGGGGGCGACGCGACGGCGGTGGTGCAGCTCGGCGACCTGCTCACCCTGGGTTGCGCGTTCGCCTACGGCTTCCAGATCATCTGGACGAGCGAGTTCTCCCCGCGCCACTCCCTCGTCTCCCTGACCTTCGTGCAGATCGCGGTGACCTTCCTGGGGAGCCTGGTGCTGCTCGCCTTCGAGCCGGTCCGGCTCGTCCCGTCGCGGGAGCTCCTCGGCACGGTCCTCTTCACGAGCCTGGCGATGACGGTGGGCGCGTTCTTCGTGATGAACTGGGCCCAGCGCCACACCACCGCCGTCCGTGCGGCCATCATCTACGCGCTCGAGCCGCCCGCCGCGGCGGTCTTCTCCCACCTCGTGACCGGGGAGGTGCTGCCGCCGCTCGGCCTCGCCGGCGGCGCGCTCATCCTGCTCGGGATCGTGATCGCCGAGGTGGGCGGGGCGCTGCAGGCCAGGAGGGCACCCGGGCCACCGACAGCCCCGCCTGTTACACCCTCCCCGTGAGGCGCTCCCCCATCGAGCTCGTCGCCGGAGAGCTCCGCGTCCGCGGGACGGGGCTCTACCTCGACGCCCGGCGCAAGCGCCCCTGCGGCTTCGTCTCCCACGCCCACGCCGACCACCTGGGGCGTCACGAGCGGACCATCGCCACCCGGGCCACCGCCGCCCTGGCCCGGCACCGCCTGGGCGACCGGAAGGGGGGCGAGGTGCTCCCCGCCGACTACCGCGCCCCCTTCGGCCTGGGGGAGCTCACCCTCGAGCTCTTCTCCGCCGGCCACGTGCTCGGCTCGGCCCAGATCCGCATCACGCTCCCCGGGGGGCTCACCGTGGGCTACACCGGCGACTTCTGCACCGAGCCCACCCGGACCGCCGAGCCGGCCGAGGTGATGCCCTGCGACGTGCTCCTCATGGAGTCGACCTTCGGGCTGCCGCGGTACGTCTTCCCGCCCAAGGAGGAGGTGCTCGAGGCCATCCGCCGCTTCGTCGACGACACCCTCTCCGACGGGGCCACGCCGGTGCTGCTCGGCTACTCGCTCGGAAAGGCCCAGGAGGTGCTGAAGCACTTCGGAGAGCTCGGCTACCCGTGCCGGGCCCACCCCACCATCCACGCCGTGAACGAGGTCTACGAGGCGCAGGGCGTCCCGCTCCC
This sequence comes from Deltaproteobacteria bacterium, assembly GCA_037129355.1. Lineage (GTDB taxonomy): Bacteria > Myxococcota > Myxococcia > Myxococcales > Anaeromyxobacteraceae > CAIOAK01. Next base: position 1,890 of record JBAXVO010000041.1, read on the forward strand.
CAACGTCCGCCTGCTCGGCCCCGAGGGGGCCCTCCCGGGCGAGGTGGTGGTGGTGCCCCCGCAGCTCGCACGCTCGGCGGCCATCGCCCGGATCCGCCCCCGCCGCACCGCCGTCCTCACCGGCTGGGCGCTCGACGGGGCCCGCTGGTTCAAGGGGGTGGACGCCTCCTTCCCCCTCTCCGACCACGCCGACTTCCCCTCCCTGCTGCGCTACGCGAAGGCCACCGGGGCCTCCCGGGTCTTCACCATGCACGGCCACGCCGCGCAGCTGGCCGGGTCGCTGCGAGGGGAGGGGATCCGCGCCGATCCGCTCGAGGAGTCCCCCCAGATGGAGCTCTGGTGATCGAACTAACGGTCAGTGAAGACGCGGCGGGGCAGCGCCTCGACAAGTACGTCCGCCGCGCGCTGCGCGACGTCCCGCTCTCGCACGTCTACAAGATGTTCCGGACCAAGAAGATCCGGGTGAACGGCCTGCGCGGGAAGCCCGAGCAGATCCTGGCGGGGGGCGACAAGATCGCCATCCGCGGCGACGAGGAGCGCCTGCTCGTCCCGGCCGGTGCAGCCTCCGGCACGTCCGGCGGGGGGCGGGCCTCGCGCCGGACCTTCGGCATCCTCCACGAGGACGAGCACCTGCTCGTGGTGGACAAGCCGGCGGGGCTGGCCGCCCACCCGGGAAGCGGCATCGAGGGGGCCACGCTCGTCGACGAGGTCCGGACCTACCTGCGCGTCCCGGACGACCTGCCGCCCGGCGAGTTCAAGCCCAGCCCGGCCCACCGGCTCGACCGCGACACGAGCGGCGTGGTGCTGGTGGCCAAGACCCGCAAGGCCATGGTCCGGCTCGGCGAGCTCTTCACCGAGGGTGACGAGGTCCGCAAGGCCTACCTGGCGCTCGCCAAGGGCAAGTTCGCCAAGAGCGCCGGCACGATCGACCTGCCGCTCTCCGAGCACGAGCAGACCTCCCGCTCCAAGGACCGCCGCGGCGTGAACTTCCAGGAGGCGCTCACCCGCTGGCAGGTGGTCTCGGCCAACCACGACGCGTCGCTGCTCCGGGTCGCCATCGAGACGGGGCGCACCCACCAGATCCGGCGCCACCTCCAGGCGGTGGGCCACCCGGTGGCCGGGGACCGGCGCCACGGCGACTTCCCCTTCAACCGGGAGGCCAAGGCCCGCTGGGGGCTCAAGCGCATGTTCCTCCACGCCTTCCGGCTGGAGGTCCCGCACCCGGTGACCGACGCGCCGCTCCGGTTCGAGGCTCCGCTCCCCCCCGAGCTCGTCCTGGTGCTCGGGCGGGCCAACCTGGAGCCTCCCCCGGGGGCGGCGAAGCCCGGGGCGCCCGCCCCGAAGCGGAATTGATCCGCGGGCGACGCCTGCCTACAGTCCTCCCCGATGTCCGAAAAGCCCACCCCGCCCGAGGAGAGGCTGGTGCTCGACGGGGTGACCCCGCGGCGCCCGGCCTGGCGCACCGCGCTGCGCTGGTCCTTCTTCGCCGTCCTCGTCCTCGCCAACGCCGCGCTGGCCGCGGCGGTGGCCGGCATCTACTGGCTCTCCCGCGACCTGCCCTCGGTGGAGACGCTCTCCGCCTACCGGCCGCCCGTGGTCTCGGAGATCGTGAGCGCAGACGGCCAGCTGGTGGGCGAGCTCTTCGAGGAGCGGCGCCGGGTGGTCCCGTACGACCGGATCCCGCGCCACGTGGTGCAGGCCTTCCTCGCCGCCGAGGACAAGAACTTCTTCCAGCACCACGGCGTCGACTGGATGGGGACGCTGCGGGCCGGCGTGAACACCTACGTCCTCCGCAAGAAGATCCAGGGCGGTTCCACCATCACCCAGCAGACCGCCAAGGCGTTGCTCGTCTCCTCGGAGGGGTTCGCCGAGGGAACGCGGAAGAACCTGCGGCGCAAGGCGCGCGAGGCCATCCTGGCGTCCCGGCTGGAGCAGGCCTTCGGCAAGGAGGAGCTGCTCTGGCTCTACCTGAACGGCGTCTACCTGGGCCACCACAGCTACGGGATCGAGTCGGCCTCGGAGAACTACTTCCGCAAGACCGTGGGCGAGCTCACCGTCGCCGAGGCGGCGCTGCTCGCCGGGCTCCCCCAGGCGCCCAGCCGCTACTCGCCCGTGCTCCATCCCGACGCGGCGCGCAAGCGCCGCAGCTACGTCCTGCGCCGCATGCGCGAGGACGGCGCCATCACCGAGGAGGAGCGGCGGGTCGCCGACGAATCCCCGGTCCGGGTCCACGCCATCGACGACCCGTTCCGCGAGGTGGCGCCGTTCTACGCCGAGGCGGTGCGGCGCCGCGCCATGGATCGGCACGGGAGCAGCCGCGTCCTGCGCGACGGCCTTCGCTTCGAGGCGGCCATGGACCTCGACGAGCAGCGAGCGGCCCAGCAGGCCATGCTGCGCGGGCTGCTCGACGTCGACCGGCGGCAGGGCTACTGGGGGCCGGTGACCCGCGTCGAGGGGGCCGAGCAGGAGGCCCTGCGCGGGCGGCTTTCGCGGGCCTGGCCGGCCGGCTCGCTCCGCGTGGGCGACTTCGCGGTGGGCATCGTCTCGGCGGTGAACGACGCCGCGGGGGTGGTCCGGGTCGAGGTGGGGGGCGAGCAGGGGGTGCTGCCCATCTCCGGGATGCGCTGGGCCCGGCCGCCCAACCCCCAGGTTCACTGGGAGTACGCAATGATCACCCGCCCCTCCACGGCCCTCAAGGCCGGGGACGTGGTGGTGGTGCGCCGGGTGGATCGCGAGGAGCTCTCCGCGATGGAGCGCCAGACGAAGACCGGGAAGCCTGGCGAGGTGCCCGACGCCCCGCTGCTCCTCGCGCTCGAGCAGGAGCCTCGCCTCCAGGGGGCGCTGGTGGCCATCGACCCGGGCACCGGCTACGTCGCGGCCATGGTGGGGGGCTACGACTTCGAGGCCTCCGAGTTCAACCGCGCCTTCCAGGCCTGCCGCCAGCCCGGCAGCGCCTTCAAGCCCATCCTCTACTCGGCCGCCATCGAGAAGCTCGGCTTCACCCCGTCGACGCTGCTCACCGACGCGCCGGTGGTCTTCCGCGACTCGGAGCGCTCCTGGAAGCCCCAGAACTTCGGCGAGGACTTCAAGGGGGAGGTGCCGCTGCGATCCGCGGTGATCTCGTCGATGAACATCCCCGCCGTGAAGACGGCCGAGATGCTGGCCCGGAAGCTCGGCCCCGGCTTCCTGGGAGAGTGGGCCGCCTCGCTCGGCCTCTCCTCCCCGGTGAAGGCCGAGCTGGGAAGCGCGCTGGGAAGCTCCTGCACCAGCCTCTTCGAGCTCGTCGACGTCTACGCCGTGCTCGAGCGGCAGGGCGTGAAGCGCACGCCGGTCCTGGTGAAGCGCGTGCTCGATCGCGACGGCCGGCTGCTGGAGGACCGCACCGCACCCACCGACGCCTGGACCAGCCTCTCCGAGCGGCTGGCCGGAGGGTACGCCGAGGTGAGGGAGGAGCGGCCGCGGGTCGTCGAGCAGCGCGCCGCCTACGTGCTCCAGCGCCTGATGCAGGAGGTGGCCACGGTGGGCACCGGCGCCCAGGCGGCCAAGCTGGGCAAGCCCGTGGCCGGGAAGACCGGGACGACCAACGACTCCTTCGACACCTGGTTCCTGGGGTACACCGCCGACCGGGTGGCCGGGGTATGGCTCGGGTTCGACCACAACGAGCAGCCGCTGGGGCGGGCCGAGACGGGCGGCCGCGCCGCGCTCCCCATCTGGCTCTCTTACATGCAGGCGGCGCTTCGCGATCGGCCCCAGCCCGAGTTCCCCATCCCCGAGGGCATCGTCTTCGTCCGGATCGACCCGAAGACCGGGGAGGCGGTGGAGCCGTTCGAGCCAGGCGTGCTCGAGCCCTACCTGGAGGGCACCTCGCCGACGCTCCGGGCCCCCGGCGAGGCCGGCTCCACTCGCGTCGACGTGCGCGACCTGTTCTCGGAGTAGCGGTCAGCCGCGCCCGAGCCGGAGGAGGGCCTTCCACTGCGCCGCCGTGAGGGGCACCACGGAGAGCCTTCCCTGGCGCACGAGCGGCGACCCCTCGAAGGCCTTCTCCGCCCGCAGCGCCTCCAGCGAGACCGGAACGGCGAGCGGCGCACCGGCTGCCAGATCCACCGCGACGCGCCGTCCCTCGGGATCCCCGGGATCGGGTGACGGGCCCCGGGCGACCCTGGCCAGGCCGACCGCCGCCTTCTCCCCGGAGTGGTACACGGCGACCTCGTCACCGGCCCGCATGGCGCGCAGGTTCGCCTGCGCCTGTGCGTTGGAAATGCCGTCCCAGCGTGTCTTCCGATCGCGGCGCAGGTCGTCGAACGCGTAGGTGGAGGGCTCCGTCTTGACGAGCCAGAAGGGCATGCCGTGTTATAACCACGGCGTCCCATGTTCGGCCTCGGCTTCGGCGAAATCGTCATCATCCTCGTGCTCGCACTCGTGCTCCTCGGGCCGCAGAAGCTGCCCGAGGTCGCGAAGCAGCTGGGCAAGGGGCTGCGCGACTTCAAGAGGGCGACCGACGACCTGAAGGGGCAGTTCGAGCGGGAGCTCTACGCCGACGAGTCGAAGGCGCCGCGCCCCCGCGTCGCCCCGCCCACCGCCGCGGCCCCGGTCGCGGCCGGCGCTCCCCAGCCGGTGCCGCCGGCCAGCGTCGACAACGTGCCGGGGCTCGACGCGGCCCTGGTCGAGGCGGCTCCGCCGGTCGCGGCGCCGGCGCCGGTGGCGGTCGAGGTGCCGGTCGTTCCGGCCGCCGCGGGGCCCGACGGACCGGTCTCGCCGGCATGAGCGACGCCGCCGAGACCCCCCCGGTCGAGGGAAGCGATCCGCCTCCCCCGGAGGGCGAGGTCCGGGCATCCTTCTTCGATCACCTCACCGAGCTGCGCATCCGGCTGGTGCGCGCGCTCCTCGGGATCGCCGTGGGCGTCGCGGTGGCCGGCTGGTTCTCCGAGCGGATCTTCCGCTACGTGATGCAGCCGGTCCTCGACTCGCTCCCCGAGGGGCAGCGGGCCCTCAACTACACGAGCTACCTCGAGCCCTTCCTCGTCTACCTCAAGGTCGCGCTCTACGGTGGAGCCTTCCTCGCCGCCCCCTGGGTGCTCTTCCAGCTCTGGCTCTTCATCGCTCCCGGGCTCTACAAGCGGGAGAAGAGCCTGGTGATCCCGTTCGTCGCGGTGGGGACCCTGCTCTTCTACTGCGGGGTGGCCTTCACCTACTTCGTGGTCATGCCCTTCGCCTTCCCGGCGCTCGCCTCCATCGCCGGCCCCGACATGAAGCCCATCCTGACCATGCGCGAGCAGCTGACCCTGGTGCTCGCCATGATGCTGGGCTTCGGGCTGGTCTTCGAGATCCCGGTCATCATCGCCTTCCTCGCCATGATCGGCCTCGTCACGCCCGAGTTCCTCGCCAAGTACCGGCGTCACGCCATGATCGTGAACGTGATCCTGGCGGCGATCATCACCCCCACCGGCGACCCCTTCAACCTGTTCCTCATGGCCGCGCCGATGATCGTCTTCTACGAGATCGGCATCCTGGCCGCCCGCGTCGTCGGGAAGAAGAAGGCGGACGAGCCCGCCGCCGCGTCGTGACCATCCTCCTCGCCCTCGCGGGCTTCTACGCCGCGATGATGCTCCTCCGCTACGGACGGCGGGGGCTGCTCGCCGTCGCCCCCGGGCTGGTCGGCTCGCGCTCCGAGGCCGATGGACCGCCCGCGACCGAGGCGCAGCAAGCCGCCGCGGCCGTGCTCCTGCCGCTCGGGTTCCGGCGCCTGGGGAGCCGCGTGGAGGTGGGGCCGCTCCGCGGGCTCGAGCTCCGCTCCGAGTCCTTCGCCGATCCCGAGGAGACCGTTTTCGCCGACCTCTTCGAGCTCCCGCCCCGTCCAGGCGACGTCGCCCGGGTGCAGTTCCTCACCACCTTCGCCGACGGCGCCGCCGCGCTCACCGCGAACCACGTGCGCGGATCGAGGTCGGGGCGGACCGGCGAGGTGGCCGGCCATCCCGGCGCCGCGCTCGACCAGGTGCTCGTCCTCCACCGGCGCACCGTGGCCCGCCTCGCCGCCGTCCACGGGTCGCCCGTTCCGGCGCGGGACCTCGCCGGGCGCGACCTCGCCGCCCGTGCCTGGTATCGGGGGATCGGCGGCGCGGAGCTCCGGCGCCGCTTCACCGTCTACCTCTTGAACTCGATCGTCGCTGCCTCCATCCTGGCCTACTGCATCGTCGCGCTCCTCCGATCGCGCACCGCTCCCTGAACCCGGAGACCCACATGCGTTCCGCCCTCCCGCAGGAGATCGTCTTCGTCGCCGGACGCCGGACCCCGTTCGGGACCTTCGGCGGCACGCTCAAGGACATGGGCGCGACCGACCTGGCCGTCCACGCCGGCGCGGCGGCGCTGCGCGACGTCGGCCTTCCGGCGTCGGCGATCGGCCACGTCGTGGTCGGCAACGTGCTGCAGACCTCGGCCGACGCCATCTACCTGGCGCGCCACGTCGGTCTCCGCGTCGGCGTCCCCGTCGAGACCCCGGCGCTCATCGTCAACCGGCTGTGCGGGTCCGGCTTCGAGGCGGTGATCCAGGGGGCGCTCCAGATCTCGACCGGACAGGCCCAGGCGGTGCTGGTGGGAGGCACCGAGTCGATGAGCCAGGCGCCCTACGTCCTCCGCGGGGGGCGCTTCGGGGTGCCGCTGGGAAAGACGCCGGCCATCGAGGACTCGCTCTGGACCGCGCTCACCGACACCCAGGCGAAGATGCCCATGGCGCTCACCGCCGAGAAGCTCGCCGAGCAGTACCGGATCACCCAGGACGAGGTGGACGAGTTCAGCGTCCTCTCGCAGCGCCGCATGGCCGAGGCCCAGGCCGCCGGCCGCTTCCGGGACGAGATCGCGCCGGTGGAGATCGAGACCCGCAAGGGGAAGGTGACCTTCGAGCGGGACGAGCATCCCCGCCCCGAGACCACCGTGGAGGGGCTGCGCCGGCTCCCCAAGGTCTTCAAGAAGGACGGCGTCATCCACGCCGGGGCCGCGAGCGGCGTGGCCGACGGCGCCGCCATGCTGGTCCTGACGAGCCGGGAGGAGGCCGACCGCAGGGGCTTGAAGCCGCTGGCCCGCCTCGTCAACTGGGGCGTCGCCGGGGTGGACCCTTCCGTCATGGGCATCGGGCCGGTCCCGGCCTTCCGGAACGCCATGGCCCGCGCGGAGGCGAAGCTCGCCGACTTCGACCTCTTCGAGGTGAACGAGGCCTTCGCGCCCCAGTACCTGGCGGTGGAGAAGGAGCTCGGCCTGCCCCGGGACCGGACCAACGTGGACGGCGGGGCCATCGCCGTCGGGCACCCCCTGGCGGCCAGCGGGGCCCGGCTCACCCTGCACATCATCCTGGCCCTCCGGCAGCGCGGCGGGCGCTTCGGGATGGCCGGGGCCTGCATCGGCGGTGGACAGGGTATCGCGGTCGTGGTCGAGGCGCTGTAGGCTCAGGGCGAGGTGGCGACCATGGAGAAGTTCACGGGGTGCAAGGTCTTCTCGGCGACGCTGGCGCGCGACCGGGACGCCATGAGCGACACCATCAACAACTGGCTGGCCAAGCACCCGGAGCTGGAGATCGTCGACAAGACGGTCACGCTCTCGTCGGACAAGCAGTTCCACTGCCTGACGATCATCCTCTTCTTCCGGCCGCGAGGCACCTAGCGGTGGCTCGCCGTGGCGTCGGAAGCCCGCTCTCCTTCGGAGGGCGTGTCCCCGCGGCGGTGGGCGGGCTCATCGTGGCGACGGTCGTCACGAGCCTCGCCTCGGCGGTGGGCGGGCGCAACGGCCTGCCCATCCACCAGCTCCTGCTCCTCGACACCGGCGCGGTCTGGCGGGGGGAGGTCTGGAGGCTCGTCACCTGGATCCTCGTCGAGACCGAGCCGCTGAACCTGCTCTTCGGGGGGCTCGTCCTCTACTGGTTCGGCCGCGATCTCGTCGATGCCTGGGGCGAGCGCCGCTTCCTCGCCACCTACTTCGCGGTTCCGGCCGTGGCCGCCCTGCTGGCCTCCGTGCTCTCGCTCGCCCTTCCGGTGCTCGATGCCTACCGCTTCTCCGGCTTCTGGGTGGCGGTCGACGCCCTCGTCGTCGCCTGGGGACTCCTCCACCCGTTCCGGCAGATCCTGCTCTTCTTCGCGATCCCGGTCTCCGGGCAGGCGCTCGTCTGGCTGACCGTGGGCGGCACGCTGCTCTTCGGGCTCTTCAACGGCATCACCGGCTTCCTCCCCCACCTCCTCGCCGAGGGGGTCGCCTGGCTCCACGTGAGCGGGAAGGGGCCCGGACAGTGGCTGCGCCGCATCCGCCTCCCCCGCCGCAGGCGGAAGGGGCGCTTCGAGGTGATCCACGTCGACCGGGATCCGGATCGCAAGCCCGACCGCAGCTGGCTCAACCGCGCCTGGGGAGGCGTCCTGGCGGGGGCTACCCGACGGTGATCTGCCGGGCCGACCCGCGGTAGACCCAGACCCGTGCCGTGTTGGTCCGGGTGTCGAGCGGCAGGACGAAGAAGCCCAGCGAGTCGGGGGAGTAGTCGGGCGACAGCCCGGAGATCTGGCGCCCGTCCGCGAAGGTCACGCGCACCCGCGTCCCGGCCGCCGGGGGCGGCCGATCGCCGGTCGGCAGCATGAAGAAGACGGCCTTCACGTGCTCGGCCGGAACCCGCGCCACGGCGCCGTTCGGCTGCATGAGGGGGAGCTCGGCATCGGCCAGGTCGGCGTTGGCGATCGAGCCCCGCAGGACCTGCCCCTCGACGGTGTGGAGCACGACGCGGTGGTCGCCCGACACGAAGGAGAGGGAGGCCGCGAAGGGATCGGGCTCGGGCGTCGGGTGCGGCTCCTCCTCCGCGGGAGGGGCCAGCGCGGGAGAAGCCGGCGGGGGATGGGGCAGCGGAGGCGGAAGGGGCGGCGCGAGCGACTCGGCGTTGGCCGGCGGGGGGGTCGCGAGCAGCGCGTCGAGCGAGACGACGTCGTCGGTCGGACCCTCCTCGTCCAGCCAGGAGACGGTGGCCTCGACGACCGGTGCAGCCGGCTCCTCGACCAGCTCCTCGACGATCTCCTCGACGTCGTCCGCGCCGACCTCGGGGATGATCTCCGGCAGCTCGACGACGACCGCGGCGAAGGCAGGGTCCGGTGGCGGGATCGGAGACTCGGCCGGCGCCAGTTCCGGAAGGGTCTCGACGGGCAGCTCGACGGGCCCCTGCTCCCAGAGGACGCCGGTCGGCTCCTCCGGCGCGGACTCGGCGCTCGCGAGTCTCTCCTCGAGATCCGGGAACTTCCCCGTGGCGTCCTGGGCGTCGATCATGGGCTTGGGAACCGCACCAACTCTACGATGATACCGTCAGTCCGCCACGGGTCAAAAAGCGACGGACTTGATCGGCGGCCGACGTGGGGTCATGTATGTCCGGTGGAAGCCCCCCAAAAGTTCCTGCCCATGTTCCCCGAGGAGGTCGCCGCCCGGGGCTGGGACGCGATCGACGTCCTCCTCGTGACCGGGGATGCCTACGTCGACCACCCGGCCTTCGGGGCCTCGGTCATCGGCAGGGTCCTCGAGTCGCGCGGATTCCGTGTGGGAATCGTCGCACAGCCCCGCTGGGACGTTCCCGACGACCTGGCTCGCATGGGACGCCCCCGCCTCTTCGTGGGCATCACCGCCGGCGCGATGGACTCCCTCGTCAACCACTACACCGCCCACAAGCGTCCCCGCTCGGACGACGCCTACACGCCCGGCGGCGAGGCGGGCCGGCGTCCCGATCGGGCCGTGACGGTCTACGCCCGCCTGGCCCGGAAGGCCTTCGGCCCCACCACGCCGATCGTCATCGGAGGGGTCGAGGCGTCGCTCCGGCGCATCGCCCACTACGACTACTGGGACGACCGGGTGCGCCCGTCGGTCCTCTTCGAGAGCGGCGCCGACCTGCTCGTGTACGGACAGGGGGAGAAGCCCATCGTCGAGATCGCCCGCCGGCTGGCGTCCGGCGAGGACGTCTGCGGCCTGGTCGACGTGCCGGGAACGGCGGTGTCGGTCGCCGACCTCTCCCTCGCCGGCCTCGAGGGGCGAGCCCGCAAGACGCTGGTGCTCCCGGCCTTCGAGGAGGTGGCCCAGGACAAGCGCACCTTCGCCCTCTTCTCGAGGCTCTACCACCTCGAGCACAACCACGAGAACGCGCGGGTGATGGTGCAGCGCCACGGCCGCGGCGCCGCGGAGCGGCACGTGGTGGTGAACGAGCCGATGGCGCCGCCCACCACCGAGGAGCTCGATGCGGTGCACGAGCTGCCCTTCGCCCGCGACGCGCACCCGGGCTACGGCGGCGCCCACATCCCGGCGCTGGAACAGATCCGCTGGAGCGTGGCCATCCTGCGCGGCTGCGCCGCCGGGTGCGCCTTCTGCTGCATCACCGAGCACCAGGGGCGCGACGTCTCCTCGCGCAGCCACGGGAGCGTGATCCGGGAGATCGAGACGATCACGAAGGACCCGAAGTTCCGCGGCACCATCACCGACATCGGGGGGGCCACCGCCAACATGTGGCAGATGGGCTGCACGAGCGCCGAGGCCCACGCGGCCTGCAAGCGGGCCTCCTGCGTCTACCCCTCGGTGTGCCAGTTCTTCGCGGTGGACCACGGGCCGCTCGTCCAGCTCTACCGGGACGCACGCGCGGTGAAGGGGGTGAAGCACGCCTTCGTGGGCTCCGGGCTCCGCTACGACCTGGCCCACCACGACGAGAAGAACGGGCAGGCCTACCTCGAGGAGCTCATCGGCCACCACGTCTCGGGCCAGCTGAAGGTGGCCCCCGAGCACGTCTGCGACGAGGTCCTCTCGGTGATGAAGAAGCCCGGCGCCGGCGAGTTCGAGCAGTTCCGCGCCGAGTTCGACCGCTACTCGAAGAAGGCCGGCAAGGAGCAGTACCTCGTCCCCTACTTCATCTCCTCCCACCCCGGCGCCACCACCGAGCACGCGGTCCAGCTCATGGAGTACCTGCAGGCGAACCGCTGGAAGCCGCAGCAGGTGCAGGACTTCATGCCCACGCCCATGACCCTCGCCTCCGACATCCAGTGGTCGGGCTTCCACCCCATGAGCGGGAAGCCGGTCCACGTGGTGCGGGACATGAAGGAGAAGCGCACCCAGAAGGCGCTCATCCGCTGGGGCGATCCGAAGAACCGCCCCCTCATCGAGGAGGCGCTGCGCCGGACCGGGAGGCTCAAGCCGGGACAGCGGCTCGGCCCCGGGATGCGCCCGGCCGGCCGCTGGACGGCGCGCCGCCCCGGCCGATCCTGACCCCGTTCAGGGGGGCGCGGCGAACACGATGCTGGCCCGGTCGCGCAGCGCATCCACCTCGGCGCGCGCGGCCTTCCTGCGCTTCTCGCCGAGGAGGTAGGTCCGGATCTCCTGCTGGACCTTGGCCTCCGGCGTCAGCTCGCCCCCCCGACGCTCGTCCACCCGCACCACGTGGAAGCCGTAGGTGGTCTCGAACACGGGAGAGATCTTCCCCGTGCCGAGGGGGAAGGCGACCGCATCGAACTCGGGGACCATGACCCCGCGGGCCACCCAGCCCAGGTCCCCGCCCTTGTCCGCCGTGCTCGAGTCCCGGGAGCGCTCGCGGGCCAGCTTCTCGAAGTCGGCCCCGGCTATCAGCGCGGCGCGGACCTGCTCCGCGTCCCGCCGCGCGTGGGCCCGCACGTCGGCCGGGGTGGACCCGTCGGCGGGGATCAGGATGTGGCGGGCGTGGATCTCCTCGGGGGTCTGGAAGCGGGCCGGGTTCTTCACGTACCAGTCGTGGATCTCCGCGTCGGAGACGGAGAGCCCCTTCCAGATCTTGCGCTCGAGGAGGTTCTGGATCGACGCCTGGTGCCGGGCGTGTTCGGGGTAGGTGGCCTCGGTGAGTCCGGCACGTTCCAGGCGTCTCGCGAACTCGTCCGCCGTGCGGGCGTCGGCGCGGGCCCGGGCCACGGCCGCGTCGACCTGCTGCTTCGAGGCCGTGAACTTCAGGCGGGCCGCCTCCTGCCAGAGCAGCTCCTCGTCGACGAGCTGCTCGAGGGCCTCGCGCCGGTACTGCCGGTAGGCGTCGGGATGGCGGATCGCCTGCGGGTTGCGCCCCTTCCGGGCGAGGTACTCGACGACGAACTGGTCGGCCCGCTCGTTGGAGATCCCCACGCCGTTCACCCGGACCGCGTCGCCGGCGTGCTGGGCGTCGGCGCTCCGGGGCGCTGCGAGGAGGAGCAGGAGGGCGGCGAGTGCGAGGGGGCGGGTCATTCGAGCGCCCTCCATCCTCCCACGGCGGAGAAGGATCCGCTCACCAGATCCACCTCGACGATCCGGCCGCCCAGGGCCCCGACGCGCCGGTTGGGGCCGTAGGTGACCGGGTGCTGGAGGCCGACCGGGAAGTCGTAGAGCCCCTCCAGCGAGGACACCAGCCGCTCCCGGGAGAGCTGGCGCCCGGCCCGGCGCAGCCCCTCGACCAGCACGTCGAAGGCCGCCACCGCGGCGGCCTGCGAGGCCCGGTTCCGGTCGGACAGCCCGGCCTGGGCACGGAGGCGGGCGAGCTCCGCCGCCGCTTCCGGTGTCTCGTCGGCGGGCGACCCCGGGACCGCGAGCCGCACCCTGCCCTGGAAGGACCGCGGCGCCCGGGCAGCCGCGCGGGCCGCGAGCGTGCCCGAGGCGAGCAGCCAGGGGGGATCGCCGGCCCCGGCCGCGGACCGGGCGAAGGCCTCGAACGCCGGGTCGTCGCCCAGGAAGACCACCGCCTTCACCCCGCGTTCGGCGAGCCGCCCGGCCAGCGCCGGTTCAGGCGAGGCGCCGCTCCAGGCGACCACCATGGCCGACGCGCCGTCCTTCCCCAGCTCGGCCCGCGCCCCGGCTGCGGCGTCGGCCGCGCGGGGCTCGTCGGGGTGGACGATGGCGATCCGGGCGGGCGCGATGCCCAGGTCCCGGGTGGCGTGGGCGGCGAGCAACCGGGCCTGCTCCCGCAGGCCGCCCGACAGGAAGAAGACCCAGGGGTTCACCGGCTCGGCCTGGGTTCCGAAGAGGGTGAACGGTCCAACGAGCGGTACCTTCTCCGACTCCACGAGCCCCTCCACGGCCCGCTCCGAGGCGGGGAAGAAGCCGGAGAGCAGCGCGAACACCCGATCGCCGCGCACGAGCCGCTCCGCCGCCGCGAGCCCGTCGGCGGAGTCGGAGTCGAAGCCCGCCACGACGATCTCGATCCGCCGCCCGTTCACGCCCCCGCTCCGGTCGAGGAGGGCGGCGCGGGCCTCGAGGACCCGGCGCATGCCGTTCCCCACGTCGGCGAGCCGGCCGCGGTCGGGGAGCACCACCCCGATCCGCAGCGTGCCGGGGCCGATGCCGGGGTCGAGGTCCTGCTCGACCACCTTCAGGTAGGCGAGGAGGCTCGCCAGGTCGACGTCGGAGAGGGTGTAGCGCGGCATGATCGGATCGAGGGCGTTCCCCGCCGGGTCCATCCCCTGCCGCAGCGCGCGCGCGAAGCTCCGCTCGTCGAAGGCGGGGTGGGTCCGCCCGCCGGGATGGGCGTGACCGTAGGGCCTGGCGAGGGCGCCCCAGGCGATCTCGGTGGGCCGCACGCCTCCCTCGGGCCGCCCCAGGCCGTCGGCGCCGTGGCAGGTCCCGCAGGCGGCGGCGCTCCCCGGGAGCACCGACCCGTCGCGGCCGATCCGGACCGTGATCTCCCCGCCGGACGGGCTCTCCCCCTCCAGGAAGACCCTCTTCCCGGCCGCCTGGGCCGGGGTGAGCTCGAGCGCCCGCGCCCCGGAGAACGGCAAGGCGAGGAGCAGCAGGGAGAGGGCGATTCCGTTGCGGAACGGCACCGCTCACCTCCGCAGGGCGAGCGTCCGGCTCGCGGTCTGCACCGTCTTCGGGGGCGGGTGCCGGTCCAGGATCTCGGCGAGGACCCGGTCGGCGCAGTCGAGCGCCCCGGAGGGGAGGTCGGCCTGCTGGAGGTAGCTGTATCCCGACGTATCCACGGTCAGTGTATAAATGACGCCGCCGGTGGCGCCGGTCCGGGCCAGGCACTCCCGGATCTCGGCCGAGCGCCGGAACTCCTCCTCCACCTCGTCGAGCACCGCGGCGCCCGGAGGGGCGCCGGCCGCCACGAGCACCAGGTAGGCCGCGGTGGCGGCGCCGTCCGGATCCACCACCACCCGCTCGGAGAGCTTCCGGATGGCCGGATCGGCGGCGAGCTGCTCCTGCCACGCCGCGGCGGGCCCCGGTGCGTCCACGCGGCAGAGCTCGCCGACGCAGGCCGCCGTCCAGGCGAGGCCGCCGGGCGGCCAGAGCGCGCCGAGCGCGGGGGAGAGGCGCGCCAGCGCCCGGGGCGAGGCAGGGACCCCCGCGCCGAAGCTCGTCCGGAGCGATCCGTAGCGGCCGCGCCGCTCCTCGAGGTCCGCGAGGCGTCGCTGCTCGGCGGGGTCGATGGCCTCCGAGAAGGTGGGCTGCCGGGGGCCGAGGTCCGGGGACTGGCGCGCGCCCTGGGCTTCCGGAGGACCAGGCCCGTCCTCGCGCGGCAGGAGGAACGCCCCCGCGCCGAGGAGCAGCACGAACCCGCCCAAGATCCAGACGGCCCGGCGTGGTCGCCGGGAGCCCTCCGGGTCAGTTGGCCTTGCGGGGCGCTGCGGCGTCGCCATGGCCCTGGTCCTCCTCGACGAGCCGCCGCAGGGTGTCGGCGATGGCGGCGGCCGGCATGTCCGGGCGGATCTTGGTCCAGTGCCCGGTGCGGACGTTTCCCGCCATGAAGGCCGTGGTGTGGTTGCCGGGCTCGTCCGGCCACTCGCCCAGCTTCTTCAGCACGAGGGAGACATTCTCCTTCTTGCCGCCGAGGAAGGTCCAGTTCGGCTGGATCGCCTGCTGCTTCCTGGCGAAGTAGGAGAGCTCCGCAGGGGTGTCGAAGTCGGGGTCGACGGAGAGTGACACGAAGCGGACCTTCCCGAAGGCGTCCCCGAGCGATCGGCGCACGCCGTTCAGCTTCTGGCAGATGAGCGGGCAGGCCTCCACGCAGCGCGTGAAGATGAAGCTCAGGAGGACCACGTTGCCGTCGAGCACGTCGGAGAAGAAGCGCACCTGCCTGCCGTCCTGGTCGACGAGGACGGTGTCGGTGAAGTAGGCGCGGGCCTTCTCCCGGCGGGCCGCCGGGGAGGCCGAGGCCGGCGCGGGAGGCGGCACCGGATCGGCGGCGCGGGCCTCGCCGGCGCAGAGGGCCAGCGCGGCGAGGAGCGCCAGGCCGCGGCGGAGCGCGTTCACGTCACCGCCCATTCGCGGCGGTCGTCGCCTTGCGGCCGCGGGCGGCGCCGATCTCGTCGACGCGGGCCAGGATGAGGTTGGTGTCAGGGAAGCCATTGTAGCGGGTCCAGGCGCCTGTCCGGGCGTCGCCGACCAGCACCATCGGCGGGTGATCGGTGAAGCTCGCGGTGTAGGCCCCCATGCCCTTCAGCGCCTTCTCCACGACGTCCTTCGGCCCCGTCAGCCAGACCCAGCCTGGACGGGCCTTCCAGCGCTTCGCGTAGGCCTTGAGCTTGGCCGGCGTGTCGCGCACCGGGTCGATCGAGATGGAGACGAAGAGGACGTCCTTGCCGAGGTGATCGCCGATCCGGTCCTGCATCCGCGAGAGGATGCCCGAGAGCACCGGGCAGACCGTGGTGCAGGTGGTGAAGATGAAGTCGGCCACGATCGCCTTGTCGCCGGAGAGGAGCTCGCGCAGCCGGACGGTCTTGCCG
>JBAXVO010000410.1:0-2735 GCA_037129355.1 Deltaproteobacteria bacterium
GCCGGCATCCGAAGGCGACGCGAACAGCGCTCTTCGTGGGGAGATCCGGTCGCCCACCCGCGGACGCCGACCGCGAGGCGCGGGGCCCGCCCGTGCACCAGACAGAATGGTTGGACCCACGCATACGCGATCGTGGGTTACTCCGCAGAGGGGAACTCCACGGCGCAGAGCCACAGCGGAAGGCGGGTCCAACCATGGAAAACGTACGATTCGTCGGACTGGATGTCCACGCAGATAGCATCGCCATCGCGGTCGCAGAGCCGGGGCGGGGTGAGCCTGGGCAGTTGGCGGTCATTGCGAACGACACGGCATTGCTGCTGAAGCGGCTGCGGCGGCTTGGGCAGGTGAAGTGCTGCTACGAGGCGGGACCGACCGGATTCGGCTTGCAGCGTGCGCTGACGGCGGAGGGGATCGACTGCGTGGTGGTCGCGCCGTCGCTCGTGCCGACGCGGTCGGGGGACCACGTGAAGACCGATCGACGGGACGCGGCGAGGCTGGCGCGCTTTCTCCGGTCGGGTGACCTCACCGAGATCTATGTGCCAGATGTAGCCACCGAGGCGATGCGTGACCTGGAGCGTGCACGCGAGGATGCCAAGAAGGCGCAGACGGTGGCCCGGCACCAGCTCGGGAAGTTCCTGCTCCGCCACGGCCGCCGCTACGACGGCAAGACCGCCTGGACGGTGAAGCACTTCAAGTGGATCCACGCGCAGCACTTCGAGCAGGAGGCCCAGAACCGAGTCCTCGAGGACTATGTGCGGACAGTCCAGGACCAGACGGAACGGGTGGACCGGCTGACGAAGAGGATCTTGGAACTCGTCGAGACCTGGAGCCTGCGGCCCCTGGTGAAGGCGCTGCAGGCACTGCGAGGCATCCGCGTCATCTCGGCCGTGGTCCTGGCGGCCGAACTGGGCGACCTCACACGATTCGAGAGCGCTCCCAAGCTGATGGGCTACCTCGGCCTGGTGCCGTCGGAACACTCCAGCGGGGAGGGCCGGAAGCTTGGGCGCATCACGCGAGCGGGCAACGGCCACGCCCGCCGCATCCTGGTGGAGGCGGCCTGGGCATACCGATTCCGCCCGCGGCAGAGTCGGGCAATCATCCTGCGAAGCGCGGGAGTGCCGCAGGAGGTTCGGCGCATCGCCTGGCGTGCGCAGGAGCGCCTCTGCGCCAAGTACCAGAAGCTCACGGCGCGCGGAAAGAACAAGAACAAGACGATGGCAGCCGTCGCGAGGGAACTCGCCGGCTTCGTCTGGGCGATCGCCCGGGAACCGACCTTGCTCGCGCACTGAAAGGAGGAGGATTCGGATGGTCAAGGCGGCGGACGAGCGGGCCCGGCCAAAGGGGAATCCTCGCCCCGCCTATGAGCAGGTCCAACCGGCCCACGCTCGCCGCCAGACAGAGGCAGCCCCCGACGGATTCAGGTCATGCGGTAACCAACCCGCGAATATCAGGCTGATCCGCCGTCGCTTAGAGTTCCGCCTCGTCCGTCGCCTTGGCCACCCGAGACCAAAAGCAACGAAGCCGACCCCGCGAACGGTGCCGGCCTGTTGACGGGTTCAACCATATCAGGCGGGCCGGGTGGCCCCGGCGCGGGGCGCATCTGATAGCGCTGATCATTCGGGCTGAGCCTGGAAGCCGCAGTGGGCAAACCAGGCGCGGGCGTCATCTGGGGTGATGAGTCTGGCGGCAAGAGCGATAGCGTCATCGAGGGCATCGACGCTTCGGGCGGCGAGGGCCTTGAGGATCCCCTTCAGTTTGGACCAGCAGAGCTCGATGGGGTTCATGTCAGGCGAGTAGGGCGGCAGGAAGAGGACGTGGGCTCCGGCCGCCCAGATTCGCTTCAGGATCGAGACCGGTTTGTGGGCCCCGACGTTGTCGAGGACGACGATGTCGCCCGGGTTCAGCTTCGGTATCAGGACGTGTTCCACGAAGGCATCGAAGACGTCGGTGTCGGTGGCGCCTTCGACCGTCATCAGCGCGCGGACTCCGTCCAGGCCGAGCGCACCGAGCATCGTGGTAACGGTCCCGCGGTTGCGCGGGACATGACCGTGGGCACGCTCGCCGCGAGGGGTACGAGCGTACTCGCGCGTCATTCCGATATGGGATCCTGCCTCGTCGATGAAGACGAGACGGCGAGGGTCCAGGGTGCTCGTCCGGGCTCGAAAACGCGCGCGTATCGCTTGGACGCGCTCGTCGGATTGCTCGGTCGCGACCAGAGACTTTTTTTTCGCGTGAATCCCAGCCGGGCGAGCGCTCGACTCATGGTCGATGTGCCGACCACCACGCCAGACTTCTCGAAGTAGAACTCGACAAGTTCCGGAATCATCGCGTCCGGATGGGCGGCGACGAGCTGCCGCAGGACCCTCTCGCCCTTCTTGTCGAACTTCGGCTCCCGGCCCCCGCCATGAGGGTCCGGCTCCAGGGACCCCGTCGATCGGTACCGCTTTACCAGACGATTCACCGTCGCCCGGCCCACCTGGAACAGGTCCGCGACCTCTTGCCGGGTCACCCCTCCGCGCTCGTACGCCCCGACGATTCGCTTCCGCAGGTCCACCGAAAGTGGCTCGGCCATCGACACCTCCGAGCACCGTAGATCAGATTCCGGGGATCAGCGCAATGGGGCAGCGCTATGAGACCTGCGCCCCCGGGCGCGCCCCGTCCGGGGCGTCGCCTGTCGGGCCGGTGAAGCAGCCGTCGGGCCTTCCCGACACCCCTGCCCGGCAACCCCCCGGATT
>JBAXVO010000411.1:0-2732 GCA_037129355.1 Deltaproteobacteria bacterium
GGGTCGAGGGCCACGAAGGCGTCGGCCCGGCGGAACTCGTCGAGCCGGAGATCCTCCGAGGCCACGAGCCGGCGAACCACCGGCGAATCCCAGGCGGCGACGAGCACCATGGCGTCGATGTCGCCGCGCACCAGCGCCTCCTCCGCACGGTCCGGAGGGAGGGCGACGAGATCCATGCTCTTCGGGTCCATCCCCGCGATGGCGAGCAGCCGCAGCGCGGCGGCGCGGGTACCGCTGCGCTCGCTGCCCACCGAGACCGCCCTCCCCTCCAGGTCGCCCAGCCCGAACCGGGGGCTCTCCCCGTGGCGGAAGACCCACACCGGCTGGATGAGCATCGCGCCGAGCGACTCCAGCCCGGGCGATCCCTCCTCGCTCGTGATGCCCGACTGGAGGAAGGCCACGCTCACGCCGGAGGCGGGGTCCTGGAGGAGGGCGAGGTTCTCCCCGTCCCCCTCGGTGGCGCGGAGTTCCACCCGCAGGCCATAACGGGCCAGGATCTCCCGGTAGCGCTCCCCGAGTGCGGCGTAGCTTCCCCCGGCGGGGCCCGTGGCCATGACGATGGCCCGGGGGGCACGCGCCGAGGGCCTGGCCACGAGCCAGCCCGCCGCCGCCAGGGCGAAGGCGGTGAGGAGGACGACGACGAACTTCCTGAGGCGACCTCTCATGGGACTCCCCGTTGGCGCTGCGGTCCGACGCCCGTGGATTATGCTCTGGAACCGACGTCCTGCGCGCCACCCCGAGGTCGCATCTGTCCGAGACCGTCTCCCTCCCGTTCTGGGCCGCCGCGGGGCTCGTCCTGCTCGCCGCGGTCGCCCTCCTCGACCGGGCGCTCGTTCCCGGGGTTCGCTGGTTCCTGCGCCGCAGGGTGAACCGCGCCATCGACGAGATCAACCGGCGCCTGCGCCTGCGCATCCGCCCCTTCAAGTTGACGCGCCGCGCCGTGCTGATCGACCGGCTCACCTTCGACCCCAGGGTGGTGGAGGCCGCCGAGGCCCACGCGGCCGCCTCCGGGGAGCCCCGGGAGGTCGCCATGGCGCGGGTGGCCTCCTACGCGCGGGAGATCGTCCCCTCCTTCAGCACCTACGCCTACTTCCGCCTGGGGTACTCGGTGGCCCGGGCCACCGCGCGGACCCTCTACCGGGTGCGGGTCGGCTTCGCCGACGATGCCGGGCTCTCCCGGGTCGACCCGGACGCGAGCGTGGTCTTCGTGATGAACCACCGCTCCAACATGGACTACGTGCTCGTCTCGTACCTGGCGGCGGAGAAGACGGCCCTCTCCTACGCGGTGGGGGAGTGGGCGCGGATCTGGCCCCTGCAGTCGCTCATCCGCTCGATGGGCGCCTACTTCGTCCGGCGCGACTCGGGGGACCCGCTCTACCGGCGGGTGCTGGAGCGCTACGTGCAGATGGCCGCCGACGCCGGCGTGGTCCAGGCCATGTTCCCGGAGGGCGGCCTCACCAGGGACGGCGCGCTGCGCCCTCCCCGGCTCGGGCTCCTCGACTACATGCTGCGCGACTACGACCCGGCGCGGCGCGACCTGGTCTTCGTCCCGGTGGGGATCAACTACGACCGGGTCCTCGAGGACCGGACCCAGATCGGCGGCGCGGCCGGCCAGCGCGGCAGCAAGGCCGACACCGCGCTCCGCGCCGCGCGCTTCACGCTGCGCAACGCCTGGCAGTGGATGGGCGGGCGCTGGTACCGCTTCGGATACGCGTGCGTGAACTTCGGGACCCCCATCTCGATGCGGGCCTGGCTCTCCGAGCGGGGCGGCGATCTTCGCGGGCTCTCCCGGGAGGAGCGCTCCCGCCGCGTCCTCGAGCTCGGAACCGAGCTCATCGGCGCGGTCGGCCAGGTCATCCCCGCGCTGCCGGTGCCGCTCGTGGCCTTCGTCCTCCTCGACAGCGAGGAGCCGCTCCCGTCGATCGAGATCCACCGCCGGACCCAGGCGCTGGCGCGACGCCTCCAGGCTGCCGGGGGGCACGTGTACGTCCCCCGGACCGACGAGGAGTACGCCACCGCGGTGGGGCTCCGCGCCCTCTCCCTGCGCCGCCTCATCGAGGAGCGGGACGGCGGCTTCGCGCCGGTACCGGCCGAGGTTCCCGTGCTCCAGTACTACGCCAACTCGATCCGGCACCTGCTGCCGGACGAGGTGTGAGCCCTCCATGGCCTTCCGGAAGCGACCCTCGAGCGACGTCGCCTTCACCGAGAGCGTGAAGGGCATGCAGGAGCGGCTGGGGTCGCGCGCCGCGTACGCCCGGCTGGAGCGGGACGGCGGGTTCGAGACCGAGATCGACGACGCCCTCGCCGCCTTCGTGGCCGAGCAGCGGAGCCTCTTCCTCGCCACCGCCAGCGTCGGGGGGCAGCCCTACGTCCAGCACCGGGGCGGGCCGCCGGGATTCCTGCACGTCCTCGACCCCGGCACGCTGGCCTTCGCCGACTTCGCCGGGAACCGGCAGTACATCAGCCTGGGCAACCTGTCGGAGAACCCGAAGGTCCTCCTGTTCCTGATCGACTACGCCGAGCGTCGCCGGGTGAAGATCTGGGGCGAGGCGAAGGTGGTGGAGGACGATCGGGACCTGGTCACCCGGCTCGCGCCGGCCGGTTACACGGCTCGGCCGGAGCGGGCCATCGTCATCCACGTGACGGCGTGGGACGCCAACTGCCCGCAGCACATTCCCCAGCGGCTGGAGGCGGCGGACGTGGAAGCGGCCCTGGCCGCGCGCGACGCACGC
>JBAXVO010000412.1:0-2712 GCA_037129355.1 Deltaproteobacteria bacterium
CAGGTCCGCCGACGAGCAGGCCGCCGCGCTGGCGGCCGCCGCCAGCCGGCTCGGGCTCGGGGACCTCACCGCGGTCGCCACCGAGCTCCGGCGCGCCGACCCCGCCGCGCTCGCCGTCCTGGCCTCCGAGACCCTGGAGGCGACCGGCCCCGCCTACTGCGCGGTGATGGATGCGCTCTCGCGCGGAGAGGTGGGCGCCCCCCTCTCCGCCACCCGGATGCGCGACCTCCCCCGCATCCTCCGCGCCTCGCACGATCCCAGGGCCCATCCGGCCGCGAGGCTCGTCCCCGACGGAGAGGCCGCCGCGGCCGCGGCCGGCGTCGAGCTGTCCCGGCGGATCCGGGTCGACGACCGGTCCGTGCCCGGCAAGAGCCAGCGTCCGCTCGCCGTCCCGGTCCAGGTTCCGGACGACGTCCGCCTCTCGGCGCGGCCGTCGGGCGGCGCCTCGGAGGCGCGCGCCTTCCTGCACGAGCTGGGCGTGGCCCTCTTCTTCTCCGGCATCCGGGCCGAGGGGGTGGAGCTCCGCCGCCTGGGCTCCCCCGCCGGGGCCGCCACCTGGGGCTACCTGCTCGAGGGGCTCGCCGCCGACCCGGCCTGGATCCACGACCGGTCCGGCATCGTCGGGGACGCGTTCGCCCGGGAGATCAAGGCCGCCCAGGCCGAGCGGCTCCACGCCGTGCGCATGCAGGCGGCGAGGCTCCTCCGCGAGGTGGAGCGCTCCCGCGGCAGCCCGCCCGGTCCTGCCGGAGACGCCAAGGTCCTCTCCCGGGCCCTGTGCCGCCCGGTGACCGTGGAGGACGCGGCCCGCTGGCCGATCCCGCGCGATCCGCTGCTCACCTCCGCCGACGCCATGCGCGGCGCCCTGCTCGCCGCGCAGATGGAGACGGCGCTCGCGAACCTGGGGGGCGGACCGTGGTGGCGCTGGAAGGGCGCGCCGGGCTGGCTCGGCCCGGCCTGGGCAGCCGGCGCGGTGGCGAGTCCCGAGGATCTCGCCCGCAGCGTCGGCGTGGGAACCCTCTCGCCCGAGCCCCTCGCCCGCGTGGCGCGGGCCCGCATCGACGCAGCGGGCTGGTGATCGCCCCCGCCGAGGGGCCTATCCCTTCACGCGGGCCTTCCCCTCCAGGTCGGCGAGCCGCTTCTTCATGTCCCGGTCGCGCGTCCACCGCTCGGTGACGTCGCGGATGATGGCCGACGCGCCGATCACCTTTCCCGCGTCGTCCCAGACCAGCTGGATGGTGAACTCGATGGAAAGGGGCGACCCGTCCTTTCGCGACGCCGGGACCGAGAGCAGGTCCTTCCCGTAGCGGGTGACGCCGGTCTTCATCACCGCGTCCCAGCCGCCCCAGTGACGCCCGCGCAGCCGCTCCGGGATGATGAGGTCCATCGAGTTGCCGATCGCCTCGACCGCGCTCCACCCGAACATCGCGGCGGCGCCGGCGTTCCAGTAGCGGATGATCCCCTCGCGATCGCCGAAGAGGATGGCGTCGCCCGCCCCATCCACGATGCTTCGGCACAGCCATTCCCGGTCCAGCTCCACGCGCGGCTCGGTCATGGGGGCGCTCCTTTCCCGACGGTCGGGGGCTCGACGAGTTCCACGAGGCGATAGCGCCCGGACGGCGGCCCCGCCACCCGCATCCGCCTCGTGCCGCCCAGGGCCCCCTCGAGCGACGGCAGCCGCTCCACCTCGGTGACGACCCAGACCCGCCCCGGCCGCGATGCGATCTCCCGCAGGCGGGCGGGGTCGGCCACCTCGGCCACCCGGTCCTTCCCGTAGAAGGTCTCGCCCCGCCAGTTCATGAGCCAGGCCACGACCGGCTCGTCCGGCGCCGGATTCTCGCCCCGGTAGGCGGCGAAGACCTCCCGCTGGGTCCAGTGGACGGCGAGCGCCGGCCAGTGGATCCAGGAGATCCAGCCCGCCGAGAGGAGCGCCACCGCGACGAGGCATCCGGCGGCGAGCCGCCCGGAGCGGCGCGCCCCCGCGACGGCGAGCCCGAGGAGCGCCGCTGCGGCGAGCAGGCCCATCACGATGCCGGGACGCCCCAGGGAGGCGCCCGGCCAGGAACGGCGCGGGTCGTAGGTGAAGAGCGCGGTGAGGAGCCGGGGCTCCCGCGCCAGCGCCCACCCGGTCGCGGCGAGCGCCGCGGCGCCCAGCGCCCCGGCGACGACGTGCCGCCCGGGCCCCTCGTCGACGAGCCGGTCGAGGAAGAGCGCCGCGAGGACGAGGAGCGGAGGGACGATCGGCAGCGCGTAGTGCGGATAGCGCGTGGCCGTGAACCCGACGACGAGGTAGCCCGCGGCGCCCCAGAGCGCGCAGAGGAGCGCGAGCCCGCCCCGCGCGTCCTTCGGCTCGGCCCGCGTGCGCACGGCCTCGCCGAGCCCGCCGGGGATCGCCGCCACCCAGGGGAAGGTGCCCACCGCGATCCATCCCAGGTAGCCGAGCCAGCCGCTCCCCTTCACCGGCACGTGGGCCCCGCCGCCCACCCGGCGGAGGTGGTCGTGGAGCCAGAAGCGCTGCACGAAGGTCCAGCCCGACTCGTCGCGCACCGGCCAGGCGGCCATCACCGAATACCAGGGCACGGCGAGGACCAGGAACGCGAGCGGTCCCAGCGGCAGCCGGAGGCGCCCCACCCGCTCCACGAACCCGAGCCGGCCGGCCCGGGACCACTCGCCGGTCACGAGGAGCCAGGCGAAGATCGCCGAGGCGGGGAGGAG
>JBAXVO010000413.1:0-2698 GCA_037129355.1 Deltaproteobacteria bacterium
TGTCGTTGGGCACGTGCAGGTTGGTGATGCCCTTGTCCGAGTCCACCATGGCCAGCGCCGGGCGGGTGGCATAGACGGCCTGGATGTCGGCCTCGATCTCGGCCCGCTTGTCGGCGGGGAGGGACTGGATCTTCTTGTAGAGGTCGCCGAGCCCGAGGTTCGGGTTCACCCCCGCCTGCTTCAGCGCGGCGGCGTGCTTCTCGAAGACGTCCTTGTAGAAGACGGTGACCGCGTGGCCGAACATGACGGGGTCGGAGACCTTCATCATGGTGGCCTTGAGGTGGAGCGACAGCAGCACCCCGTCCTTCCTGGCCAGGTCGATCTGGTCCGCGTAGAACTTGCGGAGCGCCTTCACGCTCATCTTCGTGGTGTCGATGATCTCGCCGGCGAGCAGCGAGGCCTTCTTCTTGAGGACGGTGACCTTGCCGGCGCCGTCGACGAACTCGATGCGGTAGTCGATGGGCTTCTCGACGGTGAGGGCATTCTCGTTCCCGTAGAAGTCCCCCTCGGTCATGTGGGCGACGTGGGCCTTGGAGTCGGGCTTCCAGGCGCCGAGCTTGTGCGGGTGCTTCTTCGAGAAGTTCTTCACGGCCGGCGGGGAGCGGCGGTCGGAGTTGCCCTCGCGGAGCACCGGGTTCACGGCGCTGCCCAGGCACTTGGCGTACCGGGCCTGGATGGCCTTCTCGGCGTCGTCCTTGGGGACCTCGGGGTAGTTCGGGACGGCGTAGCCGTGCGCCTGCAGCTCGGCGATGGCCTCCTTGAGCTGCGGGATGGAGGCCGAGACGTTGGGCAGCTTGATGATGTTGGCGTCGGGCGTCTTGGCGAGCTCGCCGAGCTGGCCGAGGAAGTCCGGGATGCGCTGCTCCGGCTTCAGGGCGTCCGCGAAGTTGGCGATGATGCGGCCGGCCACGGAGATGTCGCGGGTCTCGACCTCGACGCCGGTGCCCTTGGTGAAGGCCTGGACGATGGGGAGGAGCGAGAAGGTCGCCAGCGCGGGCGCCTCGTCAATCTGCGTCCAGATGATCTTCGACGTCTTGGTGGTCATTCCGTCTCCTTGGGTGGTGTGCGTCGTTCCGATTCGATGCTGGGCGAGGCCCGGGCGCCGGGGGAAGCTGCCCGGTGCAACGCCAGCCCGGGGCGGGTCTCCGCGACGCCGATCGTCCCCGGGATAGATGGTGGAGCCCTGCTAAACACCAAGTCTGGGAGTGACTGTCAAGGCAGAAACCAGGGCACGGAACGGGGGAAGTCGACCCCGTTGGTCGAGGTCGCCCTTCCTGGGGAGGGCCTCATCCGCCCCGGGCCCAGGTCGCCGCCCGACGCAGGGCCCGCCAGGCCGCCAGGGCGAGCAGGAAGAGCGCTCCCAGGATCAGGATCGCGAGCCCCAGGGCGATCCAGGGGTGGCTCCAGACCAGCCAGGCCATCCCGGCCACGGTGGAGACCTCGGCCCCGGTGGCCACGGCGTTCGACACCGGCTCGGGCGAGAGGTCGATGGCGGTCCGGAGCTTGAGCTTGGTCGCGGTGGTGACCGCCCCGAGCGTGCCCCCCAGGAGCCCGGCCACCACGACCAGCGCCGGGCTCGATCCCCAGGTGGCGAGGACCGCCAGCACGGCCGCCGCCACGGGGCGGATGGCGGCATGGACCGCCTCCCAGGCCGTGGCCAGGCCGGGGACGAGGGAGGCGGCGATCTCCACCGCCGTGAGGAGGAGCGCCACCCCGATCACCCACGGGTCCTGCAGGGCGCGCAGCCCCTCCGGGAGGACCACCCAGCCCATGCGGCCGGCCACGCCGGTGAAGGCGACGGTGGCGTAGAGGCTGACGCTCGACGACCAGGCGATGCCGAGCGCCGAGGCGAGGGCGGTGAGGGGAACCATGGGGAGAGCATGCAGCGATGCCGCGGGGTGGCGCAATGGTCGCCATCGCCCCCCCTGCGGCGTAGGGAGCGACCGTCTCCCCGGCGGTGGGCATCCGTCGCGTGAACAGGTCCATGTGTGCGTCGCCGTAAACCTGGCGCGCCGCCTCGACGTTGTGGCGTCTGCAGAGGAGCCTGCAGTTGTCCGGCGTCGACGGGCCGCCCTTGGCGCGCGGCACGACGTGGTCGATCTCCAGCCTCACCTCCGACCCGCACACGCCACCCGAGGCCAGCGGCCACTGGCACCTTGCGCCATCGCGAGCCCGCACCTCCCGCTTCACCTTCGGCGGCACGGCGGCCTTCCGCTTCTCCTGCCTCTCGATGAGCAGGCGCAGCGCCGACGTCAGCACCTGCTCGTCGGTCGCGCCGGGCTGGACGTGGGACTGCCCTGCCTTCGCCTTCTTCAGAAGCGCCACGAACTCCGGCGAGACCGTGATGTGCATCCGGGTCTCGGTGGACGTCATCGGCTCCACCACGGTCCTCGGCTGCATGGGCACGAGTGCGTCCCGACCCGGGTGGGTCACCGTTCGTCCAACCGGTTGGACGATCACAGGCGCCGATTCCATCGGCGCCAGGAGCGGGATCTCGGTGACGATCGTCCTTCTCGGAACCAGGTCCACCGGCCGGAGTTCCGCCACCAGTTGCTTCGCCTCCTGGCGGGAGAGATCGAAGAACATGGGCAGCACCCGGGCCCGGTTCTCCTCGGTCATCACCTTGGCCAGCTCGCTCACCGCCGTGATGCAGAGCCTCCCGTCCCGGATCGGCTCCTCGATCTCGGGGAACCGCCGG
>JBAXVO010000414.1:0-2691 GCA_037129355.1 Deltaproteobacteria bacterium
ACCCAGCAGATCATCGCCAACGAGTCGGGCGTGGCCGACGTCATCGACCCGCTCGGCGGCTCCTGGGCCATCGAGGCCATGACCGACGAGATCGAGGGCAAGGCCTCCGAGTACATCGAGAAGATCGACGCCATGGGCGGCATGGTCGAGGCCATCGACAAGGGCTACGTCCAGCGCGAGATCCAGGACGCCGCCTACGCCTGGCAGCGCCACGTCGAGGACAAGGAGCACGTGGTGGTCGGGGTGAACGCCTACAAGACCGCCGATCCGCCGGTGACCGTCATGCGGGTCGACCCGGCGCTCGAGGCCGCGCAGGTGGCCCGGCTGAAGGCCTTCCGTGCCGCCCGCGACAACACGGCGGCGAAGCAGACCGTGGACGCGGTGCGGGCCGGGGCCAAGGGGACCGAGAACCTGATGCCCCTCATCCTCGCCGCCGTGAAGGCCCACGCCACGCTGGGGGAGATCTCCGACGCCATGCGGGACGTCTTCGGTGAGTACCGGGAGACGGTGGTAGTCTAGCGGCAGGGTGAGCGGAGACACGAAGACACCGGGAGCGAGCCACGGCCTCGCCGCGCCCGAGGTCACGGCGGCGTCGGCCATCGCCGCCGGCCTGCCCTTCCAGGGCGCGCTCCAGGACCGGAGCGCGCTGCACCTCCACTACCTGGCCGCCGCCACCCAGGCCGCGGGCCGGCTGGTGCTGGAGAGCGGCGGGATCACCTGGACGCTCGTCTACCGGCGTGGCGTCGTCGAGTACGTCACCGGCAGCCTCGAGGCCGACGACCTGGCCGCGTTCCTGGCCGGACGAGGGCTGATCGCCGCCGAGGCGGCCGCCGACGCCCGGCAGATCGCCGCCGGGCTCGGGGGGGACGTCCTCGGCGCCCTCATCGACCTCCGGCTCCTCGACCCCGCGGCCCGCTTCCAGGACCTGAAGGAGCACGGCGCGGGGCTGGTGTGGCGGGCGCTGGCCTGCGACGACGGTTCCTGGAGCTGGGAGCCGGGCGTCCCGCCCCCTCCGTCCGGCTTTCCCCTGGGGAGCCGCTGGGGGCTGCTCGCCGACGCCGCGAGACGGCTCGAC
Source organism: Deltaproteobacteria bacterium (assembly GCA_037129355.1). GTDB lineage: Bacteria > Myxococcota > Myxococcia > Myxococcales > Anaeromyxobacteraceae > CAIOAK01. Next base: position 1,076 of record JBAXVO010000414.1, read on the forward strand.
CCGGCCGGGGTCCGGACGCGCCTCGGCGTGCGGGGCGCGCTCTCCGTGGTCCGCGCGGGCGGGCGGGTCGAGGTCGCCGACCTGATGCTCCAACCCCAGGAGGCCCGGGCGGTGGCCCGCATCGACGGCGTCCAGAGCGTCGACGAGCTCTGCGCCGCCCACCCCGCCGACGCCGATGCGCTGCGCCGCGTGGTCCTGCTCCTCGCCGAGACCGAGCTCGTCACCTTCGGCGCGCCGCGGCTCGCGGCGCCTCCTCCAGCCGCGAAGCCCAGGCCGGCACCGGCGCCCCCGCCGCCTGCGCCCGCTCCGCCGGCGGCGAAGCCGAGGCCAGCGCCAGCGCCACCCCCGCCCGCGAAGCCAAAGCCGACCCCACCTCCGGGCGCGAAGCCTGCCCCCGCGCCCAGGGGAGCCGCTCCGGCTCAGGCCGGGCCCACCCTGGAGTCGCTCCAGGCCGCCGCGAAGAAGCTCGAGGACGCCGATCACTTCCAGGTCCTCGGCGTCGCTCGGGACGCCGACGCGACCCGCCTCAAGGCCGCCTACTTCCAGCTGGCGCGGACCTTCCACCCCGACGCCGCCCGGGAGGGGGAGCTGCCCGAGGCACGGGAGCTCCGTGCCGAGATCTTCGCCCGGGTCGCCGCGGCCTGGGCCACGCTCGAGACCGACGCCGGACGGCTGGCCTACCTCGAGGACCTGAAGGCGGGCGGCGCGGCCCAGGTCGACATCGGGCGCATCTACCAGGCCGAGCAGGCCTTCGAGAAGGTGGCCGCCCTGGCGGCGGGGCGATCGTACGCCGAGGCGCTCAACCGGGTGAACGAGGCCATCTCGCTCTACGCCGACGAGCCCGAGTACCACGTCTGGAAGGCCTGGCTCGAGTTCCTGGTCGCGCCCGAGGCGCAGCGGCGTTCGCAGCGGAGCGCCTCCGAGAAGACCATCGAGGCGGCCCTGCTGAAGAGTCCCCTGTGCGCCCCCGGATGGCTCTTCCTGGGGCGCATGGCCAAGGTCACCGGAGATCTCGCGGCCGCGGAGCGCGCCTGGAAGCGCGGCCTCGACCAGGTGAAGGACCCCGAACTGGAGCGAGAGCTCCGGTTCCTCAAGAGGTGAACGTGCCCGACCCGATCAGCCCCAGGAAGCGATCTCTCATGCCGTCCTCGCCGCTCCGCCGGCAGCTCCGCGCGGCGGGGCACCACCTCTCGCCGGTGGTCCAGGTCGGGAAGGAGGGGGTGACCGAGGCCGTGCTCCGGCAGCTCGACCGCGCGCTCCTCGACCACGAGCTCGTGAAGGTGAAGATGGGGACCGAGACCCCGGACGATCGCTTCGCCTCCGCCGAGGCCCTGGTGGCCGGGGCCGAGGGGGCGCACCTGGCGCAGATCCTGGGGCGGACCCTGCTCGTCTACCGGCGCCATCCGGAGAAGCCGAGGTTCGAGCCGCTGCCGGTCGTCCGGGTGGAGCGGACCAGGGCCGCGGCCCGCGCCGTCCGTCCCGAGCCTCCGGCGCGAGCCACCCGGGCGCAGAGGATGGAGCGTTCCGAACGGATGGAGCGCGGCCGCCGTCCGGAGCGGAAAGGTCGGCCCGGGCGCCCCCCCGTCGGGAGGGAGTGGACGGGCCGACCCGAACGA
>JBAXVO010000415.1:0-2680 GCA_037129355.1 Deltaproteobacteria bacterium
CCGCATGCGTTCCAGAAAGGGAAACGGGCCTCCCGTCTTCACGAGAGTCCCGTCGATCTTGGCTCCCCAGGCGCCATCCGGAGAGAGCCGAGAAGCTCCTGTCGATGCGCCTCGTTGTTGCCTGGGATCGCGTGGCGCCCAATCTGAAGTCGCCGGGGACGGCCTGGACGGCCGCTTCCTCCTGGCGTCCCTTCACGCCTCGGCCGGGGCTGCGGGCAACTCGAGACGGAACGTCGACCCCTTTCCGAGCTCGCTCTCGAACGTGAGCGTTCCCTCGTGCGCCAAAGCGATGGCCTGGCAGATGGAGAGGCCGAGTCCCGACCCGTGTCCGGGCCCGGCCGGACGGGTCGTGAAGAAGGGATCGAAGATGCGGTCGCGTACGGAAGGATCGACGCCGGCCCCGTTGTCGACGACATCCAGTCGGGCTGTTCCAGGCTGGCCGGGCCCGACCCGGACGATGACCGTGCCCCGTTGCCCCTCGGGCATTGCCCTCGCCGCATTGGTGACCAGGTTCACGAGGACCTGCTCGATCTGTCCAGCGGACGCCATGACGTCCGGGGCTCCGCCGTTCTCCACCTCGATGGAAGCCGATAGGGCGACGGTGGCCGGCAGCCATCGCATGGCTCCTTCGACGACGTCCATCATCCCAACCCGCTGCCGCGTCGCGTCGGGCCTCCCGAACACCGACAGGTCCCTCACGATCCGGGCGATTCGCTCGCCACTCTCCTTCGCTTCTTCCAGTGCCTCGACGACCCCGGCGAGGGCGCGCCCCTCGGCCCCCCTGTCGAGCGGGGATTGCCCGTCCAGGCGCTCCCGAACCTCGCGGACGACTTCCAGCGCGATGCCCTGGTTTGCCATCCCGCCTGCAAGCGGGTTGTTGATCTCATGGGCGACGCCAGAGACCAGGGTCCCCAGCGCAGCGAGGCGGTGGGTCAACGCGAGCTGGGCGGTCGCGGTGTGCAGCGCCTCCTCGGAACGCCTGCGCGCGGAGCTGTCGTGGATGGTCGAGTGGAGTTGTTCCTTCCCGTGGACCACGACACTGCTCGTGAACACGTCGACGTCCCGGATCGAGCCGTCGGCCAGCCGATGGCGGAACTCGAAATGCATCGCACCGCTCGCGCGGGCTCTCGAGATGGCCTGCTCGACCTCGGCGGCGGAGAGCGTGTTGATCTCCTGGATCCGCATCTGCCGGAGATGCTCCCTCGGCCAGCCGTAGAAGTCCGCCGCGGACTGGTTGGCATCGACGATCCTCCCCGTTTCCGGATCGATGACCAGCGTGGCGGCGGCGTGGCGCTCGAACAGGTCCCGGAAGCTCTCTTCGCTTTCACGGAGCTGTTTCTCGAACCGTCGTTGGTCGGTCACGTCCCGCAGGAAGGCCACCACCCGGTTGCGCATCCCGGGGACCGTCCGGACGCTGACCTCCACGTCGATGAGGGCGCCGTCCTTGCGCCTGTGGCGCGCCAGGAACCGATCCGCACCGGCGAGGGCGACCCGTTCGAGATGGGCCTGCACCGCCGCCGGCCCGTCCCCGGCTTCCAGGTCGGCCGGGGTCATCTCGAGGAGCTCCTCCCGCGAGTACCCGGAGATCGCGCAGGCCGCATCGTTGACCCAGAGGAGCCGGCCGCCAGGACCCACCATCCAGAAGGCGTCCTGGGTGGTGTGCAAGATCGAGCGAAGGATGCGCGTCCGCCTCCGCTGGGCGACCATGGCGACCACCGCCAGGGCCGCCCCCACGACCAGCAGACCGAATGCCGCCGGCAGGTACGGGCGGAATCGCCGCCACGGGTCGTCGTAGGAGAGCCACCGGTCGTGGATGCGCTCGTACTCGCCGGAGGCCTTGACGATGAGAAGCCCCTGGTCGAGCCGCTCCTTCAGATCACCGGATCCCTTGCGCAGCCCGAACGCGAAGACCCGCTTGTAGTCCGGGATGATGGGTCCGACCACGATCCCCCGGATTCCCCGCTCCTGCATGGAGAGGACGCCGACCAGCTTCGAGCAAAGGAACGCGTCGTACTTCCGGGCCGCGACCTGCGCCAGCCCCTCCGGAATGGTGTCGACCAGCTCGATCCGCCCCCGGAATCCCTGCTCGACCAGTTCGTGGTGGGCGGCATCCGAGCGCATGACCCCGATGGTCTTCCCCTCGGCCGCGCGCAGGTCGGGGATCGGATTTTCACCCTGGGGCACGAAGAAGGCGTCGAAGGTCTCGGTGTGGGGAAGGCCGAAGTCGATGAGCTTCCTCCTCTCGTCGGTGACGGCCACGATCGGCAGGACGTCCAGCTCTCCGGCCACGAGATCGCTCCAGACCTGGTCCCATGGCCCGGTGGTGATCTCGGGGGCGAGACCGGCTGACAAGGCCACCGCCCGGAGAAGATCGACGGAGAAGCCCGTTGCCTGTCCCTTGTCGTCGAGCATCGCGTAAGGCGGGAACTCGACCTCGCTGCCGACCTTGATCGTCCTCCCGCTCGACGGCGGGCCGCCGTCGGAGTGGGCCTGGCCCCGGGCCACCGACGGCGCGAGGCTCAGGAGCGCGACGAGCGCGGGCAAGATCCAGCTGGCGCCGTTCACGCTGCGGGCCCCGCGGGGCGCAAGATCATGATTTTCGAATGATGCCACCCAAGAATGGGCTTGTCCCGCGATCGTCCATCCCGGAAGGGTCGTCGCCTGCCGCCTCGAGGCGGGA
>JBAXVO010000416.1:0-2677 GCA_037129355.1 Deltaproteobacteria bacterium
GCGCTCCGGCGGAACTCCCCGGGGCGAGCGCCGAGGCGGGGCACTAGGAGCGCGAGCCGCAGCGGGGCCGGAGCTGGCCCCCAATGGGGCGTGGCGTCAGAAGACGACTTCCGTCTTGTCACCGAACGGACACGCGTTGCTCCCGAAATTCGGGCATCTGTAGGTGGAAAACCTGCACCGTTCCCGTTACCCGTTTGGGCTGTATGCTGAAGCAAGACCGATCGGACCTGGACCACGTCCAGCTCACCAGGAAGGCACGGCGACTGCCGCCCCAGCAAGGGCGGGGGCTGAAGCTCGCCCTCCTCGGGGACGTCTCGGTCCAGCACCTGGTCCCGCTTCTTCGCGCCCTGTTCGCCAGCAACGGGGTGGGGGTGGAGGTCTACGAGGCCGGGTTCGATACAGTCGAGGTCGAGGCGCTCGACCCGCGGTCGAGCCTGTACGGATTCGGACCGGACGTGGTCGTCATCCTGCAGGGCACCGAAAAGCTGAAGGGCGCCTTCTACGAGCACGAAGGTGACCGGAGCACGTTCGCCAGGGAGAAGGCGTCCCAGATCGAGGAAACCTGGAAGGCGATTCGAAAGCACACGGGCGCGACCATCGTGCAGAGCACGTTCGTCCTCCCGTACGAGCGGCCGTTCGGGAACTACGGGCATGCGGTCGAAGGTCTCCTCCAGGGGGCCGTCGAGGCGGTGAACCGTGAGATCGCCCTGAGGGCGAGGAACAACCCCGGCGTGCTCGTCAACGACGTCGACTACACCGCGGCCTGGCTGGGGCGGCGCCACTTCATCGACGAGAAGCTGTGGGCGCTTTTCAGGTCGCTGTGCGCCCTGGAACTCCTGCCGGAGGTGGCCCAGAACATCGTCGACATCGTCCTCGCCGCCCAGGGGCGAGCGGTCAAGTGCGTCGTCGTCGACCTCGACAACACGATCTGGGGTGGGGTCGTCGGCGACGACGGAATCGACGGGATCGAGCTCGGCGACCTCGACGAGTCCGGGACGTTCCGCTCCATGCAGCTGTTCCTCCGGGAGCTCGCGCGCCGCGGCATCCTGCTGGCGGTGTGCAGCAAGAACGATGAGGCGATCGCACGGCGCGTCTTCCGGGAACACCCCGGGATGGTCCTTCGCGAGGAGCACATCGCGGTCTTCGTCGCAAACTGGGACGACAAGGCCACCAACATCCGGCGCATCCGGGAACAGCTCCACATCGGCCTGGATTCGATGGTCTTCCTCGACGACAACCCCTTCGAGCGGAACCTGGTCCGGCAGCTCCTGCCCGAGGTGGTCGTCCCCGAGCTCCCCGAGGATCCCGGACTCTACGTGAGGGCCATCTCCGAGCTGAACCTGTTCGAGGCCGCTTCGCACTCGGCGCTCGATGGGCAACGGGTCACGCTCCACAGGGAGGAAGAGAAGCGGCACGAGGAGCGATCGCGCTTCACCAGCCTCGAGGACTATCTCCGCTCGCTCGAGACCGTCGCGCGGGTGGCCCGTTTCGTGCCGAGGGATCTCCCGCGAATCGCCCAGCTCCTCCAGCGGAGTAACCAGTTCAACCTGACGACCCGGCGCCATTCCGATGCGGACTGCGCCACCATGATGCGTGACGAGCGCAATTGGTTTCCGTTCTCCATCTCGGTTCGCGATCGATTCGGCGACTTCGGGTTGATCAGCGTCGTCATCCTGCGACTGTCGGGCCAGGCACTGGAGGTCGATACGTTCGTCATGAGTTGCCGCGTGCTCCAGCGGGGCGTCGAGCAGCTGGCCATGAACGAGGTCTTCGCGCTTGCGCGCCAGGCGGGGTGCGATCGCGTGACGGGCGAGTACATCCCGACCGCCAAGAACGGGATGGTGAAAGACTTCTTCGAGAAGTTCGGCTTCCACCAGGAGGCCGCCGGGGACGCAGGAGGGTCGTCCTGGACCATGGGCGTCGACGCCTACGTCCCGCGCGACGTCCAGGTCCGCCGGATGGCGGAGGAAGCCGGGGAGGGGTACGGTCCATGAACCACGCGGAGATCCACGAGCGTCTCACCGAGGTCTTCAGGGACGTCCTGGACGCGCCCACGCTCGTCATCGGCGACGCCACGACCGCGAAGGACGTGGAGGGATGGGATTCCATCGCCCATGTCAGCCTGATCGTCGCCGTCGAGAAGGCCTTCCGCGTCCGATTCACGACCAAGGAGGTGAAGGCGCTCGCCAACGTGGGCGACTTCATCCGCCTCATCGAGCGCCGCACCGCGTAGATGGCGTTCCTCTCCCTGCCCTTCGCGCTGTTCCTCGGGGGCGCCGTCGCCGTGTTCCAGCTGTCGCCCGCCCGGTGGAGGCCACTCGTCCTCCTCGGCGCCTCGATCGGCTTCTACGCCACCTGGTCGCCGGGCCACACGTTGCTGCTCCTCGGGGTCACGCTCCTCGCCCACCAGGCCGCTGTCGGCATCGAGGGGCGGCGGACGGAGGCCGGCAAGTTTCGCCTCGCCGTGACCGCCGTGGCGGCGCTTGCCCTGCTGCTCGTGGGGTTCAAGCTCGCCAGGCCGTTGGCCGACTGGTACGCCGCCGGTTCGGGCGCCGGTTCGGGCGGCCCCGCCCTGCGATTCCTCCTCCCCCTTGGGCTTTCCTATTACCTCTTCAAGCTGATCGGGTACCTCCTCGACGTCTACTGGGAGACGATCCGGGCGGAGCGCAGCCTCCTC
>JBAXVO010000417.1:0-2675 GCA_037129355.1 Deltaproteobacteria bacterium
CAGGTGACCGTCCGTGCCAGCAACGAACTCGAGCGGATGGAGGCCGAGCGCTCGCTCCGGGAAAGCGAGGCCAGGTTTCGCGCCTTCGTGGACGCCATCCCGGGCCCGGTGTTTCTCAAGGACGTGGAGAGTCGCTGGCTGGTCGGCAATCGGGCCCTGTTCGAGGTCGTCGGCAAGAGCGCGACGTCGTCCATCGGCAAGACGGACCGGGAGATCTACGACGACCCTGCCGTCGGCGATGCCCTCATGGAGAACGACCGCCGGATCATGGAGTCCGGGGTTCCCGAGGTCGTGGAGGAATCCATCCCGACCCCCGCCGGGATCCGGCTCTTCCACTCCACAAAGGTCCCGCACCGGGATGCCGACGGGCGCGTCGTGGGGATCATCGGGAGCGCGCTGGACATCACCGATACCCGGTTGCTCCAGCGGCAGGTCGCGATGACGTCCCGGCTCGCCGCCCTGGGCACGCTCGTGACCGGCGTCGCCCACGAGATCAACAACCCTCTCGCAGCCGTGCTCTCGGACATCGAGTTTGCCATGTGTGAAGTCGAGGCGGTGCGGGGACGTCTCCACGGAGACGGACCGCTGGACCGGGAGGGGGAGGTTCGCCACCTCGCCGAGGTGGTCGCCGGGCTTGGCGATGCCGAGGAGGCCGGACGGCGGATCGAACGGATCGTCAAGGACCTGAGAGCCTTCGGGAGACCCGATCAGGACGATGCCAGGGAGCAGATCCGGTTGGTCGACGTCGTCGACCTGGCCATGCGCTGGCTGCCCGCCGCGATCAAACAGGCCGCCACGGTCACCATCGAGAACGGAGGCGCGCCCGATGTCGTGGCCACCATCGGGCAGATCTCGCAGGTGGTGGTGAACCTGGTCACCAACGCGGCGAAGGCCAGGCGTGAAGCGGTGCGCGGCGCCATCGTCATCCGTGTCGGGCCTGGCAAGCCGGGCATGGCGCGCCTGGAGGTCGCCGACGACGGCACCGGAATGACGCCCGAGATCAAGGAACACCTCTTCGAGCCGTTCTTCACCACGCGGGCGCCGGGACAGGGGACGGGCCTCGGCCTCGCCATCTCCCACGCCATCGTGACGGCCCATGGCGGGACCTTCACCGTGGAGAGCGAGGTCGGGAAGGGCTCGACGTTCCGGGTGGAACTGCCCGCCGCGACTGCGGAGGCGTGACGCCTTTCAAGTTCGTCCATCCCAGCAGCACACGGGAGGGGAGATGAAGCCCGGCTGGCATCAGGCAAGGGCCTATGTCGCAGCTCCGATCCTGATCGGCGTGGCGGTTCTCATCCGCAACGCGCTCCTCGGGAACACGGGGGAGCCAGAACCTGACCTCTTGCTCCTGGTCGTGGCCATTGCAGGAGCCCTTGGCGGCCTTGGTCCCGCAGCCGTGGCGACGGCGGTGGGCCTCCTGGAGGAGATCTACTTCCAGACCGAACCCGTCAGGAAGTTCCTCGTTCCCAGGCACCGGGATCAGGTCGAGCTCACCATCTTCGTGGTGAGCGGCATCGCCATCGGAATGACCTTCGAGGTCCTGCGGCGAATCCGCCGGCGGGAAGCATCGGCGCGCCGTACGCTTCTGATGACCACACGCTGCAACCAGGCGATCCTCCGGGAAACCACCGAGGAGGAGATCTACGCCGACATCTGCAAGGTCATCGTCGACGTCGGCGGTTACCCCATGTGCTGGGTGGGACTCGCGGAGCACGACGACCGGAAGACGGTTCGTCCGGTGGCCCATGCCGGTCACGAGGACGGCTACCTCGGGCTCGTGGACGTCGTCTGGGCGGACGAGCCCCGGGGAAGAGGCCCGACGGGGACTTCCATCCGGGAGAAGAGGATGGTGGTGGGACAGATCTTCTCCACCGATCCCTTGATGGTTCCCTGGAGGGAAGAGGCCCGCAAGCGCGGCTATCGTTCCGTGACCTCCCTGCCGATCATCCTGGAGGGCTCGGTCCTTGGCGTCATCGTCATGTATTCGGGCGATGTCGCCGCTTTCACGGGCGACGAGCTGGCCTACCTCGGGAGGCTCACCGACGACGTGGCGTTCGGCGTGGGCGCCATCCGGCAACGGATGGCCACGGACAGGGCAGTCGCCGAAATGGAACGGTCGATGGACGACCTCCGGGAGAGCGAGGGCTGGCTGCGGATGAGCCAGGGCATCGCCAGGCTCGGGAACTACGTGTTCGACGTCCGGCAGGACCACTGGACCAGTTCGACGGCGCTGAACGAAATCTTCGGGATCGACCCGGGCTTCTCGCGCACGGGCGCCGACTGGCTCCGCATCGTCCATCCCGACGACCGCCCGGCCATGGGGAGGTACCTGGAGGAACTGCTGTCGGGCGGCTCGCGGTTCGACAACGAGTATCGGGTGATCGACCAGGCCACCCAGCGGGTCAAGTGGGTCCACGGGGTCGGCGAACTCGAACGGAGCGCGGAAGGAACGCCCGTTCGGCTGGTGGGCACGATCCAGGACGTGACGGACCGGAAGGCGGCAGAGGAGGGTCGCCGAATTCTCCAGGCCCAGCTTGCCGTGACGGCACGCCTCGCGGCCATGGGGACGCTGGTCGCCGGGGTGGCCCACGAGATCAGGAACCCCCTCGCCGGAGAGATGGCATGCCGGTCGATAGCGTTCCAGGGAGTCCAGAAGTTCGCCGAACTCCTTCGCC
>JBAXVO010000418.1:0-2673 GCA_037129355.1 Deltaproteobacteria bacterium
GGGGCGCCGCCTCCAGTACTGCGAACGGATTCCAACCCCGAACGCGGAACGGAGAGAGCCATGACGACCCAGACCCAGACGACCCTGCGCTTCCACGTCTCGAAGCACGGCTGGAAGGACGCCTTCGTGGTCAGCTTCCTCGCCCTCGTCCTCGGCGCCTTCGTCGCCCAGATCTCCTCGACCCCGAGGAACGCCCCCACCTCGCAGCCCATGGCGTCGGTCTCCGCGGCCGCCGCGGTGAACGGCTAGCGAGGTCGGGAGTGCCGCCCCATGCGGGGCGCGAGGCCACCTCGGCTCGTCCGGGGTGGCCGTTTTCGTGCCCGGTCGACGAGCGCGGCGGCTCTCGCGTAGCATCCCGTTTCAGGAGGGTCCGGCCGTGGTGGAGGAGCATCACTCCACGCGCGAAGGCGCGGGGCGGGGGGCCTTCTCCCGCCTCCTCGTCGAGATCGCGCAGGCGCCGGAGGCGGACCTCACGTCCGCCTGGCGCGAGCCGCTGGGACCGGGCGACGGGGTCGGTCGGTACCAGATCCGGGGCGAGATCGGCCGGGGCGGGTTCGGCGCGGTGTACGAGGCCTTCGACCCGGAGCTCGGTCGCACCGTCGCGCTGAAGGCGTTGAAGCCGGGGCGGAACCGGCAGGTGCTCTCCGAGGAGTGGATCAAGAGGGAGGCCGAGGCGGTCGCGAAGCTCGACCACCCGGCCATCGTCACCATCTTCGACGTGGGAACGTGCCCGGCGGGCGCCTACCTGGTCATGGAGCTCCTCCACGGGGAGACGCTGGCGGCGCGGATCGCCCGGGGTCCGCTGCCGGTGGAGGAGGCGCTGCGCATCGCCGAGCGGATGGCGGAGGGGCTGGCGCACGCTCATTCACGAGGGGTGCTGCACCGGGACCTGAAGCCGGCCAACGTGTTCCTCTGCGAGGACGGGCGGGTGAAGCTGCTCGACTTCGGGCTCGCGCACCTGCTCGGCACCGGCGGGTCGGACAGCGCCGGGACCCCGGCCTACATGGCGCCGGAACAGGCGGGACGGGGGGCGATCGACGAGCGTGCCGACGTCTTCGCGGCGGGGCTCGTCCTGGGGGAGATGCTCACCGGGAGGCGGCCGGTGGACCGGTCGCCGGGGGAGCTGGACGGCGTCCCCAGGCCGGTGCGGGCGGCCGTGGAGGCGGCGGTCTCCCGTGATGCGGAGAGGAGGCCGAAGGATGGAGGGGCCTGGCTCGCCGAGCTTCGCTCCGCCCGCCTGCTGAAGGACCGCCCCCGGCGGGCGCGGCGGGTGGCGGTGCTGGCCGGGATCGGGATCGTCGCCGGGCTCGCGATGGCCGGCTTCGCCACCTGGCGCGTCTGGGAGCGGCAGATCCCGGGGGGCCGGCCGACGGTAGCAGTCGCCGACTTCGCCAACGAGACCGGCGACCCGGAGCTCGACTCGATCTCGGGGCTGCTCGGCACGGCCCTCGAGCAGGGAACCCAGCTCCGGGTGCTCACCCGGGGGCGCATGCTCGACGTGCTCCGGCAGCTCGGCAAGGGGGACGTGGAGCGCATCGACGAGCCGCTGGCCCGCGAGGTGGGAAGGGAGGCGCGGGCCAGGGCGCTCCTGCTCGCCTCCATCCGCCGGATGGGAAGCGGCTACGTGGTGGAGCTGCGGGCGCTCGACCCACTTCACGACGAGTACATCTTCACCACCAGGGAACAGGCCTCGGGAAAGGACGCGATCTTCGCCCTGGTCGACCGGCTCGGCGCCACGACCCGGAGCCGCCTCGGCGCGCCGGCCGGCGGGACACCACCGCCGACCGTGGCTTCCATCACCACCGGTGACGTGAGGGCCTGGGAGCTCCTCTTCCAGTCCCGGCAGGCGCTCGACCGCAACCGGGTCGACGATGCCTACCGGCTCGCCTCCGCGGCGGTGGAGGCGGATCCCGGGTTCGCGCTCGCCCATCACCAGTTGGCGGTGACGGCCCAGTGGTTCGCCGAGACGAGGAAGGACGGCGACGCCGGGCTCCGGCGCCACCTGGAGGAAGCCGAGCGGATGGCCGACCGGCTGCCGGAGAAGGAACGGCTCTCGCTCCAGGCGATGCGGGCCATCCTCGACAGGAGGTGGGAAGACGCGATGCGGCTGCGCGACCAGGTCGCCGAGGCCCACCCCATGGACAAGGAGGCGCTCGCGTCCGCCGGCGACGTCCGCTTCCACATCTTCGCCTACGGCGACGCCATCCCGTACTTCCAGCGCGCCTTGAAGCTCGACCCCGACTACCTCCTCGTCCGGAACCACCTCATCACCGCCATCGCGAACGCGCCGGATCCGGAGGCCCACCTTCCATGGCTCCAGGGCGAGGCCGCGCGCAGCGACAGGGAGACGGGCGACTGGATACGCCTGTGGGCCATCGGCGACGTCCTCCTCGCGGCCGGGTCGGAGAACGATGCGCTGGACGCCTACCGGCGGGCCGTCGAGCGGCACGGTGCTCCCTGGCCGCCGCCCTTCTACGTCCGGTACCTCTCCTCCACCGGACGGGCGGTGGAGGCGGAGGCCCTCATCCGTTCGGCGCTCGCCTCCGTTCCACCCTTGCAGGCCCGGGAGCGAAGGAGTCGGGCCGGCGGCTGGGAGGAGCCCTCGTGCATTCGCTCCTTGCCCAGGGACGCCTGGCGGACGCGGTGGCCCTGGCCCGGGAGCTGGAGGATGCC
>JBAXVO010000419.1:0-2654 GCA_037129355.1 Deltaproteobacteria bacterium
GGTCGCCCACCCAGATGGAGCGCTTGGCGAGCCGTCCCAGCTCCCCCACCACCGCGAGCTGCAGGGGCGAGGTGTCCTGGAACTCGTCCACGAGGACGAGGTCGAGCCGCGCGCCCAGGGCCTCCTGGACAGCCGGACGGGCCAGGACCTCGCGTGCCTGGGCCAGCATGTCACCGAAGTCGACCACGCCCGCCGCGCCCTTCTCGGCGACGAACACGCCGAGGGTCTCACCGGCGAGCGCGAAGAGCGCCTGCTGCATGCCGAGCACGTCCTCGTGGAAGGCGGCGCAGGCCATGTGCTCGCCGACGAGCTCGACGAACTCGCCCGACCATGCCGAGAGCTTCTGCATGTCGACCTGCCCGGCGAACTGGACCTGGCTCTTCCAGGAGGGCATGAGGCCGCGGGCGAACACGGTAGCGAGCTTCTTCCCGGCGGCGGCACGGGTCTTCGTAGCCGCCACCGTGCCGTTGGCGAGCTCGTCCAGCTTGGGCTGGAGCCGGCCGTGCGCGGCCTTGAGCTTCGAAAGGTAGGTGGGCCCGTCGATGGTCGGCTTCCCGAGCAGCTTCTCGAGCCCCGCCCGGCTGGCCTCGGCCGAGCGCTTCACCGCGGCCTCGTCCATCCCGTTCGCGCGGGCCGCGTCGACGATCTTGAGGAGCTTGCCCTTCCACTCCTTCAGCTCGAGCCGGTCGGCCAGGTCGTTCAGCTTGCCCTCGCGTCCAGTGAGGACCGAGGAGAGGGCCACGTCGAAGAGCCGCTCCCGCTCCGTCTCCGGGATGGGCTCGAGGTACGGGGAGATCCCGGCCTCGAGCGAGAACTCGCGCAGGAGCCGCTGACACACGGAGTGGATGGTGCCGATGTATCCATCCCGGACCCGGGCGGCGAGGTCGGAACGCCCCGCCTCCAGGAGCCGGGCACGGATGCGGCTCTCCAGCTCTCCGGCGGCCTTCACCGTGTAGGTGATGGCGACCACGCCCTCCGGCCGGGCCTCCCCCTCGAGGAGCGCCTTCGCGAGATCTCCGGTGAGGCGGTAGGTCTTGCCCGTTCCGGCGCTGGCGCTGACGACGTCGATCTTCACGGCGCCACCTCCTCGTCGTCGACGTCGGGCGGCTCGCAGATCGCCTGATAGTCGCAGTATCGGCAGGGGGGCTCGCGACGAGCCAGCGAATCCTCGTCGGGGGGAGTGCCACCGGCGGCCGTCACCGGCCCCTCCCAGGAGAGGTCCTCGTGCAGCACCGGGAGTACACCGGCGGCGAGCACCTTCCTCCAGAACAGGAAACCCTCCGCCGACCCCTCGAGGGTCGCCTTCGGGCCCGGACCCTCGACGACGGTGGCCCCCGGGAAGGCCTGGGGCTCCGTCGTGATGAGTTGCCCGTCCTCGAGGATGAAGAAGCCGGAGGGCGGAAGACCCTTGCCCCCCTTCTTCAGCATGGAGGCGTACAGGGCCAGTTGCAGCCCGCGCCCCTCCTCGAGCTCCTCCTGCCGGTACCTGAGCCCGGAGAGCTTCAGATCCACGAGTGCCTCGACCCCGTTCTTCTCCACCACGAGGTCGACGTATCCATGCGCGGGCTGCCCGGCAAACGTCCCCTCCACCTCGCGCTCGGCGTCCACCGGCAGCCACCCGGAGGTGCGCAGGAAGTCGACGAGCGCCCCGGCGGCGTTCGCCACCAGTGTGCGGGCGCGGTCGAGTTCCACCTCGCGTCCTCGGCGGACGAGAGGAGCGGCCTCGACGCCGACCCGCTCGTCGAATGCCCTGGTGGCCCAGGCCCTCGCCTGGGCTGCCGTCGCGTTCGTGACCGAGAGCTTTTCGGAACCGCAGAGCATGTCCTGGAGGATCCGGTGGGCGAACATGCCGAGCAGCTGGCTGCCCTCGGGGACCGTCACGCCAGCGCCCCGGCGGAGCCTGGCCTTGTTCTCGAGCGCCCAGCGGAACGGGCAACCCAGGTAGACCTCGAGGGCCGAGGCGGAGAGCCTCGCCGTGAAGTCGACCGATTCCGGCGGGACGGTCCAGATCGCGCGCTGGGCCATGAGCGTCCGCGGAGCGACGCTGCAGGTCGCCGCATTCCAGTGAGAAACGGCGGAAGGGATGGCGAGGACGCGATCCGAGGCCACCGTGCACGCGGGCAGCGAGTCGGCGGTCACGCGGGTGGAGAGCTCGTCGAAGAGGGCATGAGGCGCGATGGGATCGGTGGCGGAGAGGCGCCAGCGGACGAGGACCAGCCGCTCCCGGGCCGCGAGGACGGGCCTGCGCCATCCCTCGGCCTCGACGTCGCGTCGCTCGCCGGGGACGGGGAGGGTGACGCCGGCCCCGAGGAGCGCCTCGCGCTCCGCGCTGGTCCAGGGCTCCGGCGGGGGTCCCGGATCGGCGTCGAGGACGAAGCCCCACCAGACGACCTCGGCGCTCGGCGTGGTCACGGCTCCGGGGCTCGAGGCGAGGGCGGGTCGACCGGACTCGCCGGTGAAGGCGGCGAGGTCGGAGCCGTTGCCCACGGCCAGGTCGTGGAGTTGCATCAGGGCCTGCTGGGTCATCCGCTCGCCGGCAGGCCGGGCGATGAGGAGCTGCTCCAGCGTCCGCGCGACCGCTGCCGCGTGGGCCCAGAGGGAGGTGTCGTCGCCGGCATCCTCGTCGGTGGCGTTCTCGGCCCCTTCGATGGACC
>JBAXVO010000042.1:0-17550 GCA_037129355.1 Deltaproteobacteria bacterium
GGAACCGCCAGGGGATCGTGGATCACGAGCAGGGAGCGGTAGCTCGGCACCACCTCGAGCACGTCGGCGCCGAGCCGGTCCCGGATGGCCCGCGACATCCTCTGCACGCGCGCGTTGACGGCCGGGTCGATGGCCTCGCCCAGCTCGACGACCACGCCCCCCTCGCCCTGCGCGCGGATCCGCATGCTCGACCTCAGCCCTCTCCCAGGCTCACCGTGGCGGCCCGCGACGCCTGGTCGTAGGTGCCGGCCTGGCCGCGCAGGAACTGGGCGATGCCGGCCAGCCGCCCGGCCTCCTCGTCCCCCTTCGTGAACCCGGGGAGGAGGCAGGCGTCGCGCACCTGCTTGTAGCGGGCGCAGAGCTCGGCGCCCTCCGCGGTGGTGGAGAAGAAGACCTCCTTGCCGCGCTTCTCGCCGCGCACCAGCCCGGCCGCCGCGAGCTTCTTCAGCGAGTAGGAGACCACGTGGGTGTCCTCGATGTTGAGGACGAAGCAGACGTCGGCGATGCGCTTGGCGGTGCGCCGGTGGTGCACGTGGTGCAGCACCAGCACGTCGACCGGGGCCAGCTCGTGCCGCCCCCCTGCCGCCGCGGCCATGCAGCGGGCCACCCAGCGCTCGAAGGCGTTCCAGGCCACGATGAGCCCGAACTCGAACTCGGAGAGCTCCGGGTAGGAGACCGCCAGGTGGGACGAGGTCACGAAGAGCGGACGCCCGGCGGGCTCCTTGCGCCGCGGGGCGCCCTGCTTGCGGCGGCGATCCATGCATCCTCCTCGATGACGCAACATGTCGACAAATCGTCGATAAAGTATCGCGTGCCCGTTGACTCCGTCAACCGGCCGCCTGTATCGTTCGGCCCTTCCCGACCCGGAGGATGCCGCACATGACGAGCCCCTTCCGCACGTTCGCCGCGCTGGCCGCACTCGCCCTCTCCCTCGGCGCCTCCGCGCAGGAGGAGATCCGCATCGGAGTCCTCTACCCGCTCACCGGCGCCGCCGCGTCGACCGGGATCGAGCTGAAGAACGCCGCCCAGCTGGCGGCCGACCTCATCAACGGCACCGACAAGTCGCTCGGGCTTCCGCTGGCCGGCGCCGGCGGGCTCCCGGGCCTGAAGGGGGCCAAGATCAAGCTCGTCTTCGCCGACCACCAGGGCAACCCGCAGGTGGGCGCGACGGAGGCCGAGCGGCTCATCGCCGAGCACAAGGTGGCGGCGCTGCAGGGAGCCTACTTCAGCACCGTGACCACCACGGCGAGCCAGGTGGCCGAGCGCAACGGCGTGCCCTTCCTGAACGCCGACTCCTCCTCGCCCGCCCTCACCCAGCGTGGATTCAAGTGGTTCTTCCGGACCACGCCGCACGACGAGCTCTTCGTCCAGAACGCCTTCGAGTTCCTCCGGGATCTCAAGGCGAAGAAGGGCTTCGCGCAGCCGAAGCGCATCGCCATCTTCGCCGAGAACACCGAGTTCGGCACCGGCGCCGCCAAGCTCCAGGAGAAGTACGCCAAGGAGAACGGCTTCGAGGTCGTCGAGAAGGTCCTCTACCCGCCCAAGGGCACCCAGCTCACCAGCGAGGTGCAGAAGCTCAAGGCCTCCCGCCCCGATCTGGTGATGCAGTCGTCCTACCTGGGCGACGCCATCCTCTCCATGAAGACCTACAAGGACCTGGGGTTCCTGCCGACCGCGCTGCTCGCCAACGACGCCGGCTTCAACGACTCCGAGTTCCTGAAGACCATGGGCAAGGACGGGAACTTCGTCATCTCCCGCGAGGTCTGGGCGCTCGACCTGGGCGCGAAGAAGCCGGTCATCGCCAGGGCCAACGCGCTGCTCCAGGCCCGCCACGGCGTGAACTTCAACGGCAACTCGGCGCGCGCCTTCACCGGCGTCTTCGCGCTGGCCGACGCCATCAACCGGGCCGGGTCCACCAGGCCCGAGGCCATCCAGAAGGCCCTCCAGCAGACCAACATCCCCGGCGCCGACCTCATCATGCCCTGGGGCGGCATCCAGTTCGACGCCACCGGCCAGAACACCAAGGGCGCCGGCATCATCGTGCAGGTCCAGGACGGCAAGTACGTGACGGTCTGGCCGTTCGACCTCGCCTCCAAGGACGTCATCTGGCCCATGCCCGCCTGGGACAAGCGCTAGCCCCGGCACGCACGTCCCGTGACGGTCGAGCTCCTGCTGCAGACCCTGCTGTCCGGCGTCCTGTTCGGGCTCGTCTACGCCCTCGTCGCCATCGGGCTGACCCTCATCTTCGGGGTCATGGACATCGTGAACTTCGCCCACGGCGAGTTCCTGATGTTCGGGATGTACGCGGCCTTCTGGGGCTTCGCCTTCTGGGGGCTCGACCCCATCGTCACCCTCCCCCTCACCACGCTCCTGCTCTTCGCGGTGGGGGTGGCGGTGTACCGGCTGGTCATCCGGCGCATCACCGACGCGCCCATGCTCTCCCAGATCTTCGCCACCTTCGGGCTCATGATCTTCTTCCGGGGGCTGGCCCAGTACCTCTGGAAGCCCGACTTCCGCTCGGTCGACCACACCATCGTGGCGGGCAAGGTGGCCTTCGCCGGGCTCCAGTTCGGGCTTCCCCAGGTGGTCGCGGCGGCCGGTGCGGTCGCCACCACGGCCGCGGTCTGGGCCTTCCTCCGCTTCACCCGGCTCGGCGCCGCGCTCGAGGCCACCGCGGCCGACAAGGAGGCCGCGGCCCTCATGGGCATCGACGCCCAGAAGATGTTCGCGCTGGCCTGGGGCATCGGGGCCGCCTGCGCGGGCGTGGCCGGCGCGCTGCTCGCCACCTACTACCCGGTCTTCCCCGAGGTGGGCTCCACCTTCATCCTGGTGGCCTTCGTGCTGGTGGCGCTGGGCGGGTTCGGCAGCGTGGTGGGGGCCTTCTGGGCCGGGATCCTGGTGGGCATCGTCGAGGTCATGGGCGGCTTCCTCTGGGATCCGGCCTACAAGATGGTGCTCGTCCTCTCCCTCTACCTCGTGGTGGTGTGGTTCCGCCCGCAGGGGCTGATGGGGAAGGCATGAGGCGCCGCTCCCCGGCCCTGGCGCTCTCGCTGGCCGGCCTGGCCGCGGCGGTGGCCTTCCCGCTCCTCGCCACCAAGGTCACCTGGCAGAACGCCGCCATCCTCATGCTGATGACGGCGCAGCTGGGCGTGGCCTGGAACATCCTGGGCGGCTACGCCGGGCAGGTCTCGCTCGGCCACGCCGCCTTCTTCGGCGCCGGCGCCTACGTCTCCACGCTGCTCTCGGTGAAGCTCGGCGTCTCCCCGTGGCTGGGGATGGTGGCCGGCGCGGTGGCGGCGGGCGGGCTGGGCGTGCTGGTGGGCACCCCCTGCTTCCGGCTCAAGGGGCACTACTTCGCCATGGCCACCATCGCCGTGGGCGAGATCGTCCAGGCGGTGGTGAACGGCTCGGACGCCCTGGGCGGCGCGGTGGGCTTCAACCTCCCGCTCGGAGAGACCGGCTTCTGGGGCTTCGTCTTCAACCGCTCCAAGCTCCCCTACTACTACATCGCGCTCGGCCTGCTGCTGGCCACGGTGGGCGTGAACTGGCTCGTGAACCGGAGCCACGTCGGCTACTACCTGCGGGCCATCAAGGACGAGCCGGACGCGGCCCGCAGCCTGGGCGTGTCGCTGACCCGCTACAAGATGATCGCGATGATCCTCTCGGCCGGGCTCACCGCCATGGGGGGCACGCTCTACGCGCAGAAGGAGCTCTTCATCGACCCCGGCTCCACCCTCTCCACCTCGCTCTCCATCAAGATCGCGCTGGTGGCCATCCTGGGCGGCGCCGGGACGCTCTGGGGGCCGGTGCTCGGGGCGGTGGTCCTCACCGCCATCGAGGAGGCCACCCGCATCGCCTTCGGCGGCACCGGCCGCGGCACCGACCTGGTGGTCTACGGGGCGCTGCTCGTGGTCATCGCCGTCTTCCAGCCGTCCGGGGTCATGGGGCTCTTCACGCGGCGTGCACCGCGCGCCGTGCCGCCCCCCGAGCCCGAGGCGAGGTTCCCGTGAGCGCGCCCCTGCTCGAGGTCCGGGGACTCACCAAGCGCTTCGGCGGCCTCACCGCCAACGAGGACGTCGGCTTCACCCTCCAGGCGGGGGAGATCATGGGGCTCATCGGCCCCAACGGCGCCGGGAAGACCACGGTCTTCAACTCGCTGGCCGGCTTCTTCCCGCCCACCTCCGGGACCATCCTCCTCGACGGGGTGGCCATCGAGGGGTTGCCCCCGGAGGCCGTCGCGGCGCGCGGCGTGGCCCGCACCTTCCAGATCGTCCGCATCTTCCGCTCCATGACGGTGCTCGAGAACGTCATGGTGGGCGCCATGCTGCGCCACCGGGCCGTGCCGAAGGCCGCCGTGGTGGCCCGGGAGGCGCTCGACTTCACCGGCCTGGGGCGGCGCGCCCACGACCCGGCCGGGCAGCTCACCGTGGCCGAGCAGAAGCGGCTCGAGCTCACCCGGGCCCTCGCCACCGGGCCCCGGCTCCTCCTGCTCGACGAGGTGATGGCCGGGCTCACCGCCTCGGAGGTCCAGGAGGCGGTGGAGCTGGTGAAGCGCATCCGGGATCGCGGGATCGCCTGCGTGGTGGTGGAGCACGTGATGGAGGGCATCATGCCCATCGCCGACCGGATGGTGGTCCTCGAGAACGGGCGCAAGATCGCCGAGGGGCCGCCCGCCGCCATCGCCGTCGATCCGGTCGTCATCCGGGCCTACCTGGGGGAGGGCTACCTTGCTCCGGGTCCGTGACGTCCGCATCTCCTACGGGCGCGTCCCCGCCGTCCACGGGGTGAGCCTCGAGGTGGCCGCGGGAACCATCGCCGCGGTGGTGGGAGCCAACGGCGCGGGCAAGTCCACCGTGCTCCGCGCCGTCGCCGGGCTGAACCGGATCGACTCGGGCAGCATCGAGCTCGACGGCGCGCCCATCCAGGACCTTCCCGCCCACCGGCGGGTGCCGCTCGGCCTCTCCCTGGTCCCGGAGGGGCGCCACCTCTTCCCCCGCCTCACCGTCCGGCGCAACCTCGAGCTGGGGGCCTTCACCCGGCGTGACGCGCGGGAGATCCGGGAGTCGCTCGACCTGGTGCTCGAGACCTTCCCCTTCCTCAGGGACCGGCAGGAGCAGCAGGCCGGCACCCTCTCCGGCGGCGAGCAGCAGATGCTGGCCATCGGCCGGGGGCTCATGTCCCGCCCGCGGCTCCTCCTGCTCGACGAGCCCTCCTGGGGCGTCGCGCCCATGCTGGTGGCCCGCATCTTCGAGACCATCCTGGCCATCAACCGGACGGGCGTGGCGGTGCTGCTCGTGGAGCAGAACGTCCAGCGAGCCCTCTCCATCGCCCACCGGGCCACGGTCATCCAGACCGGACGGGTGGTGGCCGAGGGGAGCGCCGCCGAGCTCCTGGGAAGCGACCTGGTCCGCAAGGCCTATCTCGGATTGTGAACGGAAAGTGAACGGCATGGACGAGGGATCGAGGATGACGCCCGCGCAGGTGCGCGCCGCCTGCCGTGCCGGGACGCTCGACCGCCCCACCTCCGGGCTCGCCGACGGTTTCGTCCAGGCCAACCTCATGGTGGTCCCGCGCGAGGCCGCCTTCGACTTCCTCCTCTTCTGCCAGCGCAACCCCAAGCCCTGCCCGCTCGTCGAGGTGGTGGAGGCGGGGACGGTCGAGCCCCGCTGCGCGCCGGGGGCCGACCTCCGCACCGACCTGCCGCGGTACCGCATCTACCGCGACGGCCGCCTGGTCGAGGAGCGCACCGAGGTTCGCGCCCTGTGGACCGACGACCTGGTCGCCTTCCTCATCGGCTGCAGCTTCTCCTTCGAGGAGGCCCTGGCCGAGGCCGGCGTTCCCCTCCGCCACGTCGAGGCCTGCAGCAACGTTCCCATGTACCGCACCGGCGTGCCCACCACGCCGGCCGGGCGGTTCCACGGGCCGCTGGTGGTGAGCATGCGCCCCGTCCCCGCCTCCCTGGTCCCGCTGGCGGTGCGCGTGACCTCCCGCTTCGAGCGGGTCCACGGCGCGCCGGTCCACGTGGGCGAGCCGGCGGCCCTGGGGATCGCCGACGTGGCCAGGCCCGACTACGGCGACCCGGTGGAGATCCGTCCCGGGGAGCTCCCGGTGTTCTGGGCCTGCGGGGTGACGCCCCAGGCGGCCGCACTGGCGAGCCGGCTCCCCTTCTGCATCACCCACGCGCCCGGCTTCATGTTCGTGTCCGACCTCACGAACGCGAGCCTGGCCTCCTGATCGGCTACGGCAGGACCAGCCAGGCCACGATCGGGAAGGTCGCGGCGCCCGCCACCGTCGACAGCAGGATCTCCGCCGAGACCCGCTCCGGGACGGCGTCGTAACGCTGCGCGAAGACGAAGACGTTGGCCGCGGTGGGGAGGGCGGCGATGAGGACCCCCGCCGCCACCCAGGTCGCGGGGATCCCGGTCGACCTCAGGAGGAGCCAGGCCACCGCCGGATAGGCGACGAGCTTGGCCGTGGCGATGGCCGCCACCGCGCCCCAGTGCGGACCGATCCGGCGCGCCGCGAGCGATCCGCCCAGGGCGAAGAGGGCGGTGGGCCCCGCCGAGGCGCCGACGAAGGAGAGGAAGCGATCCACCGGCGCGGGGAGGCGCGACCCGGAGAGCCCCACCGCCAGCCCCGCGCAGACCCCGAGCACGATGGGGTTCCCGAGGGTGGCCCGGGCCACGTCGCGGAGGACGTGGCGGGGCTCCCCTCCCCGCTCCCGCCCCAGGCTCATGAGCACGATGCCGAGCGGCATGAGGAGCCCGACCTCGGCGAGGATGGCCATGGCGAGCGGTCCGGTGGCTTGCTCCCCGAGGAGCGCCAGCAGGAGCGGCACCCCGAGGAAGCCCAGGTTCCCGGTGGGAGCACCCTGGGCGGGGGCCCCCGCCACCCGGAACCCGGGCCGGGAGAGTGCTGTGAGCGCCACCGTCGCGGCGAAGACGACCGCCCCGGCGCCGAGGAGCGCCGCGAAGAAGCCGGCGTCGAAGACGGAGGAGGGGGGCTGGCGGGCGAGGAGGCTCGTCCCCAGGGCCGGCAGGGCCACGTCGAAGGCGAAGGCGGCGAAGGCCGCGATGCCCGCCGGCGCGAGCCAGCCCAGGCGGGCCGCGGCGAAACCGATGGCCACCACGGCGAAGATCGGGGAGCTGGCGAGGAAGAAGGAGAGCAAGGCAGCTCAGGCGGCCGGCGCCGCCTCCACGGTCACCGGGACGCCGCTCAGGTCGGCGTTCCCGCAGAGCGCGTCGACCCGCTGCTCGTCGGCGAGGTCGTTGAAGCTGGCGCCGGCGTGGGCCGCCGCGACCCGCAGCGCGACGCCCGGCCTCCCGTGCCCCCACCCGTGCGGCAGGCAGACCACGCCCCGCCCCACCTCCTCGGTCACGGCCACCGTCACCTGGATCTCGCCGACCCGGGAGCGGACGCGCGCCAGGGCGCCCTGGGCCAGCCCGCGGGCCGCCGCGTCGTCCGGGTGGACCTGGAGCGTGCACCCGAGCGGCCCCTTCACCAGCCGCTCGGCATTGTGCATCCAGGAGTTGTTGCCGCGGAGCTGGCGGCGCCCGATGAGCAGGAGCTCGTCGGGCCGGGCCCCCGGCGCGGGCTCGAGGTCGGCCTCCAGCCGGACCAGGCCGTCCTCGAAGACCTTCGGCACGAGCCGGATGCGCCGGTCGGGCGTGAAGAGCCGTTCGGGCAGGCGCGGGCGGAGCGGCCCGAGGTCGATTCCATGGGGCGCGCGCTCCAGCATCCCGATCGACAGCGGGTGGGGCCCGAAGCGGAGCAGCAGGCCGAGGATGCGCTTCGGGCCGAGCGCCCGGGCGACCCGGAGCGTCGCTCCGAGCCCGCGCCGGTTTCCGCCGCCGCCCCGCTCCCGGAGCGCCAGCGCGAGTCCGAGGAGGATGTCCCAGTCGTCCCGCACCCCGGGCGGTGGCGCCACGGCGGCCCGGGCGAAGCGCGCCACGTTGCGGACGGCGACCGAGTTGAAGACCAGGTCGAAGTGGTCGCGCTCCAGTCCGAAGGAGGGCGGCAGGATGAGGTGGGCGTGGCGGGTGGTCTCGTTCCGGTAGAGGTCGATGGAGAGCTGGAAGTCGAGCCCCGCCAGGGCGCGGTCGAGCCGGCCGCCGTTGGGCGTCGAGAGCACGGGGTTTCCGGCGAAGGTGACGAGCCCGCGGATCCGTCCTTCACCCGGGGTGTCGATCTCCTCGGCCAGCGCGGCGGAGGGAAGCTCGCCGCCGAACTCGGGCAGCCCCCGGACGCGGCTGTGGAACCGCCCGAAGCTGCCCAGGGTGCCCATGCGCGCATTCAGCGCCACGACGTCGGCGGCCGGCGTCGTGAACATGGCGCCGCCCGGCTGGTCGAGGTTCCCGGTGACCACGTTGAGCGCGTTCACGAGCCAGGAGGCGAGCGCCCCGTGCGCCTGGGTGGAGATCCCCACGCGGCCGTAGCACACGGCGGTGGGCGCGGTGGCGAACTCCCGGGCCAGCGTCCGGATCTCGTCGGGCGCCACGCCGGCGCGCGCCGACACCCGCTCGGGCGGGAAACGGGTGGCGATGGCGGCGAGCCGATCCAGCCCGTCGGAGAAGCTGGCCAGCCGCCCCGGCCGGGCCAGCCCCTCGGCGAAGACGACGTGCAGCATGCCGAGGAGGAGCGCCGCGTCCCCCCCCGGGCGAATCCCCACGTGCCGATCGGCGACCGCGGCGGTCTCGGTCCGCCGGGGGTCCACCACGACGAGCTTGCCGCCCCGCGCGCGGAGCGCCGAGAGCCGGTGGGCGATCCCCGGCGCGGTCATGAGGCTGCCGTTCGAGACGATGGGGTTCGCGCCCAGCACCAGGAAGTAGCCGGTCCGGTCGACGTCGGGCACCGGGAAGAGCAGCTGGTGGCCGAACATCTCCAGCGAGGCGAGCATCTGCGGCAGCTGGTCGACCGAGGTCGCCGAGAAGCGGGAGCGCCCGCCCAGCGCCTTGGAGAGGAGCGGGATGCCAAGGATGGCCCCGTGGCCGTGCACGGTGGGGTTGCCCACGTACATGCCCACCGCGCTCCGCCCGTGCTCCCGCTGGATGGCGCCGATGCGGTCGGCGGCCTCGGCGATGGCCTCGTCCCAGGAGACCGGCTCCCAGCGGTCGCCCACCCGGCGCATCGGCTCCCGGATCCGGTCCGGGTCGTCCATCACGTCGGGGATGGCCGCCGCCTTGGGGCAGACGTGGCCGCGGCTGAACGGATCGTCGCGGTCGCCCCGGACGGAGGTGACGCGCCCGCCCTCCACCTGCACCGAGATGCCGCAGGTGGCCTCGCACAGCATGCAGGTATGGAGGCGCGTGTCGGGCATGACCGGGTCCTGGCGGACAGTCATACCCCGGCGGGGCGTCCCCGTCAGTTCGGCGAGTCGAAGTCCTCCTTGACGTTCACCTCGGCCATCTCGACCCCGGGGCTCCGGGCGATGGCGGCCGCGACCTCGACCAGGTCGCGCCCCTCCGGCACCCCGAAGAAGGCGTAGCCGGTGCCCTCCGACGCATGACGCAGCGTGACGCCGTTGGCCGCGGCGATCGCCCTGGCCGTCCCGGCGTCCGCGAGCTTCGCCGTGACGATCCCCGTGGCGATGCCCAGGCTCCCGGTGCGGACGTTCACCACCACGGCCCGGCTGGTGGTGGCGCCCACGCCCGTCGTGGCCGCGCTGGCCGGCGCCTCCGCTGCGAGCGCCCGGTGGATCGCGAACGGCCCCAGGATCTCCACCACCTCGCCGGTGGCGGGGGCCGCCGCCTGGGCGCCCTGCACGACTTCCGCCGGTCCGCGGAGCGTGGCGCGGAGCCCGCCCACCGGGCGGTAGGTCTGGCCGCCGCTCCGGAATTCCGCCCCCTGGGGAAGGGAGCTCACGAGCGCCCTCCGCTGCGCCACCGGGAGGCCACCGGCCTGGGCCTGCGCGAGGAGCGGGAGAACGATGGCTGCGAGGACTGCATACCGGCCGATCTGGGTCGTCATGGCCATTCCTTCCTAGTGCCCGAAGATGCGGATCTGCCAGCCGGTGAGGAAGCCGTCCTCCCCGTCCCGTCCATCCACCACCTTGACGGTCCAGGTGCCGACGGGATTCTCCCCGTAGAACGCGTTGGAGAGGAGGAGCATGTCGCTCGGCTCCGCCCCCGCGATGAAGCCCCCCTTGATGTTGAAGAGGATGCTCTTCGTCCCCTTCGGGCTGGTGAGCTCGACCCCGAGGTCGGCCATGCGGGGATGGGTGGCGCTCCAGCGGATCTGCACGGCCTCGACGAAGCCGATGCCCTGCGAGGCCGGGATGACGAGCGTCTCGGTCACCCCGGTCGAGTCCCAGTCCGGGATTCTCCGTGCCAGCGTGCCGCTCGCCACCCAGGCGCCGGTGGTGAAGGTCCCCAGCGAGTTGGCGACGTAGGTCCTGGCCATCGCCAGGGCGGCGTCGACGTTCACCGCACCGAAGCCATACCAGGGGTGGAAGTTGTAGCCAGCGTCGTTGGTGATCCAGCCCATCTCCATCGTGTACGGAGGGTTCTTGATGTCCACGGTGGTCAGGGCCTCCCGCGACGGATCGATCTTGGTCGCCTTCGACGCCAGGATGTGCTTGACGTCGCGCCAGGTGAGGTCGGGGCGAGCGTCGAGCAGGAGCGCGATCGCGCCGCTGGTGGCCGGCGCCGCGGAGGAGGTCCCGTTCATGGTGTTCCGGTAGTTGCAGGTGGTGTTCTTCTGGGGCACCACCCCCTGGTCGAACGAGCTCGTGAGGACGCCGGTCCGGGAGTTTCCGATATCGCAGCTGGACTGATCGGTGGTCACCATGGCCGGCTCGTACCAGTCGGGCGTCCGGCCTGGGGTGACGTTGGCGTTGTACCCGCTCTCGCCTCCGGGCGCGCTCACCCACAGCGCCGACCCGGCCGTGGAGTAGCTCGCCCGCACCCCGCTGGCGTTGATCGCCCCGACGACGATGTTGTAGGGCCACACGTTCCGGGGATCCGCGCTCGCGTTCATGCAGGTGACCTTGACGACCTTGGCCTCGGTGCAGTCGGCGGTGCCGGCGTAGGTGAAGCCATTCCCCGCGGACTTGACGTAGATCCCTCCGCGGCCCCCGCGAAGGGTGGCCACGCCCAGGGCGTACTGGGGCTCGATGCCCGCGTCCAGCCTGCGCGGCTGGTCCGGGTTCGTGGTGCCCAGGCTCTGGTTGAAGATCGCCACGTCGATCGACCTGGGATTGGACGACGAGTTCCCGATGCACTTCACGTAGTCGTCGGGAAGCTGCAGGGAATCGAGCCACGCGTACCCGTTCAACCGGGTGCCGGGCGCCACCCCCATGCCGCCCTTTCCGTTGTCGTAGACCATGGACACGATGCCGGCGACGCTGGTGCCGTGATCGCCCAGGGTCCTCGTGCTGGTGGGGTTGTAGGACGGGGGGGTCGACCCGAAGTTCCACGACCCGGGCCGGACGTTCAGCTTGAGGTCCTCGTGCTCGATCTCGAGCCCGGTGTCGATGATGGCGACCTTCACGTCGAATCCCGTGAGCCCGAGGTCATACGTTTCCTGGAGCCCCAGGTCCACGCCGGGCGTTCCCTTCTTGTCGGACCAGGCGTCCTGCCCGGTGTTGAGGAGGTACCACTGCCCCTCGGCCAGCGGGTCGCTGGTCCGGGTGGGACCGATGGGCGCTCCCCGCACCACCCGGACGGTGGAGGACCCCGTGAAGCTGCCGAGGGCTGCCGCCACGGCGACCCGGTCGCCCACGCGTGCGTCCCTGGGAGACGTGGCGCGCCCGCTCGCGTCCACGGCCACCGTGGCCGGCGTCGCCGACGTCCAGGTCGCCCGCGCGGTCACGTCGGCGGTCGTGCCATCCGACCAGCTCGCCGTGGCCGAGAGCTGCAAACCCTGCCCCGCGATCACGTCGGGAGTCCGCGGCGTGACCGCGATTCCGGTCAGCGTCACCGCCGAGACCGTCACCGTGGAGGTCCCGCTCTTCCCCGAGAGGGCCGCCGTCACGATGGCCGTCGCCGCGGGAACGGCGCCCGGGGAGACCGCCGCCAGGCCCGCGGTCGTCACCGTCGCCACCGCTTCCGCGGAGGAGGTCCAGGCCACCTGCGCCGTCACGTTCGCGGTGGACCCGTCGGCGTAGGTACCGGTGGCGGTGAGTTGCCTCGCCCCGCCGGCGGGGAGCGCGAAGGACGGGGCGGGGGTGACGTCGATCCGCGCGAGCCCGGCGCTCGTGACGGTGGCCGGACCGGTGCCGGTCACGCCCGACGAGGACGCGGTGATGCTCGCCGCGCCGATCTCCTGCCCGGTGAGCAGCCCGCTCCCGGAAACCGAGGCCACGATCGGGACCGTGGAGTTCCAGGTCGACTGTGCGGTGACGTCGGTGGTGCTGCCGTCCGACCAGGTCCCGGTGGCCCGGAGCTGCAGCGAGGCCCCGCGCGCCACCGAGATCGGCGCCGGGCCGACCGCGATCGACGTGAGGGTCGGGGCGCCTCCGCCACCACCGCCACCCGAGCCGCATCCGGCCGCCACGACCGAGGCGGCGAGGAGGGCGGCGAGCAGGACTGCGGGCGACCGGCGGACGGCGAGCCAGCGATGCATGGGACCTCCTGGTGACGTGCACGGAGCGAGGAAGGTCTCCACTCTTCCAGCAGCAACGCCCGGCGGGCCAATGACCACTTGGGTCGGGCCCCGATGTCCACACGCCTCAACTGGGTCGGACCCGCTCCCGCACCAGGAGCGAGAAGGCCGCCCCGACCGCGGCCGCACCGGCCAGGATCGCGATCGCGCGCGACCATGCTGCCGGCAGGTTCCCGGCGGCGCGGCCGACGTCGAGCTGCCAGCCGATGAGGGGCTGGAGGATCCCCGCGCCCAGGAACCCGCCGACGTTCACCACCGACGTGGCCATGCCCGAGAACTGGGGCCGGTTCACCTCCTTGGCCACGGCCCAGGTGAGCGTGAACCCGGGGATGACGAGCCCCATGAACCCGAACCAGCCCAGCGTGCCGGCGATCGGCCATCGCACGCCGGCGAGCCAGGGGATCCAGGAGAGGGCGAAGAGCGCGGTGTAGACGCGCATGACCATGGCGCGATTGCCGATCCGATCGGAGACCAGGCCGATGAGCACCGAGCCCACGGCGACGCCGAGCAGGAGCAGGCTGGCGTGCTGCGCGGCCAGGACGTGGCTCATGCCGTGCACCTCGACCAGGTAGGGAATGGCCCACAGCCCGGCGAAGGCGAAGAAGCTGCCGCTCACGCCGGCGTTCACGAAGAACCCCGGCCAGGTGGCGGGGTTCGCAACCACCTCCCGCAGCGCCTCGGTCCAGGCGTGGGCCACGCCGCTGTCGAAGCTCCGGGGGTTCACCGGGGGTAAACCGGAGTCCTCGGGGCGGTCGCGCACCACCCACCAGGAGGCGAGGCCGATCCCGGCGGAGATCACGCCCAGCGTGGCGAACACGGTCCGCCAGGACGCCTGGGTCACCACCCAGGCGAGCGGCGCCCCCGACAGGACCGCCCCCAGGTTCCCGGCGAACATCGTGGCGCCGTTCATCGAGGCGAACCGGTTGGGCGGGAACCACACGGCGTTCACCTTGAGCGCGGCGATGAAGGCCACGGAGACGCCCACGCCCACCAGGGTGCGACCGACGGCGGCCACCTCCCAGGCGGGGGCGAACGCGAAGGTGAGGGATCCCGCCGCGGCCACCAGGGAACCATAGGTCAGGAGGCGGCGCGGGCCGAGGGTGTCGGCGGCCACGCCCACCGGGATCTGGAGGAGCGTGTAGACGTAGAAGTAGGTGGCGGCGAGCGTGCCCAGCACCGCCCGCGGGATGCCGAAGGCCCCCGTCACCTGGTCGGCGATGCTGGCCGGCGCCATCCGGTGGAAGAAGGAGAGGACGTAGCTCCCCAGCACCACGCCCAGGATGATCCGACGCGTGCGGAGGAAGCGGACGTCGTCGGGTGCACCGGGGCCTGACATCGACCACCCATACCCGTTGCGCTCCGGCGCGGCCAGGGAGTCCGGCCCGGGAGCTCAGGTTCCGGCGCCCTGGCCCGTCTCGTCCAGGATCGTCCGGGCGATCTCGGCGGCGCGCGAGGCCGCCACGCCGTCCGCCGGCAGGCTGGCGATGGCGGCGAGGGCCTGCCGGTAGACGGAACCGACCTGGCGTGCCGCCTGGAGGTCTCGCTCGATCTTGCGCTGCTCGTCGCTCGGCGCGGCGACGTCGTCGGCGAAGCCGCCCAGCGCCCTCTCGAGCGCGGCGATCCGATCGAACAGGCGGCGCGTCGCGGAACCGTCGGCGTCGAGAGCCATGCGCCTCCTTGCTACCACCGCCGGGGCGGAGGCGTCGAGGAGAGCGGGGCGCACGCGTTGTGAAATCCTCAGCGGCGTCCGCCGCGCGCTAACCTTCGCGGCGCTTCTGGCGGAGGCTCACCGTCTCGCCGCCCAGGCCCCAGTTGTCGGGATCCACCTCGTCGATGACGACGACGGTGGTGGCCGGGTTCTTCTTCAGGATGTCGTGGAGCAGGTTGGTGACGCCGCGGATGAGGGCTGCCTTCTGCTGCTTCGTGGCCTTCTCGCGCACGAACCGGATGTTCACGTAGGGCATGGTCCACAGTGTCGGCACTCCGGCACCGAAAGGCAACAACCGCGTGCGCGGCCCCTCCGGACGCAGTTGCGCCTCGGCGCGGGGCTGCACTACCATTCGCGCCCTCCCGAGGCCCTCCGAGCCGGACGCCCTGGCGGGGACGAGAAAGAAGGCACCCTGATGAGGTCGTTCCTCCGCGCCACCGCCGCCGCGGTCACCCTGCTGGCCCTGTCGTCCTGCACCGGGACCCGGATGGTCCAGACGTGGCGGGACCCCAAGTACCAGGCCCAGCCGGTGAAGCGCGTCTTCATCGTCGCCATCATGCCGAACGACCGGACCCGCGTGGTGTTCGAGAACACGGTCGCCCAGGCGCTCCTCGACCGGGGCATCCTGTCGGCGACGGCGACGGGAACGTTCCCCCCGGGCGAGCTCGACAAGGAGAAGGCCATCCAGTTCGTCAAGGACAACAAGATCGACCTGGTCATCGTCCAGCACTTCAAGAAGAAGACCGAGCTCGCCTACCTGCCGGGGTCCCTCGACTACGTGCCCGCGGCCCCCTACTACGGCGGCTGGTGGTCGGCCTACGGGACGGGCAACGGCTTCTACTACTCCTCGGCCTACCTGGAGGAGGACACCACCGTGACCGCGGAGACCATGATCTACTCCGCGCACACCGATCCGGAGACGCTCGTCTGGAGCGCCGCGTCGACCACCCAGAACGCCCAGAACGCGCCGGGCGTGGCCCAGTCCCTCACGAAGGTGTTGATGGCCGACCTCGACAAGGCCGGCATCCTGGTCAAGTGAGGGGGGACCCTCGGGATCCCATGCGCCGCCCCACCCTCCTCGCCGCCGCGCTCCTGTCGTCCGTCGCCGCGGGCTGCGCGTCGGACGCCCCCACCGCCTCCGGCAGCAGTTGCCTCGGCGACCACGGGTCCTGCGTGGACCTGGTGGACATGCCGAGCAACCTCGTCGCCCAGGCCACCTGCATCGACGTCCTCGGCGGCACCTTCACCTTCGTCGCCGGGGCAGCCTGCCCGGGCACCGCGCTGGTCGGGTCCTGCGACGTGACGCAGGCCGGAGCCCGCTTCACCGTCCAGTACTACGACCCGTGGTTCGGGGCGGGGACGGCCGCCTCCGCCTGCACCACGCTGGGCGGCGTCTTCCACGCCCCTTGAGCCCCGTGCCGCCCGTGACTCCCGACACTCCGCCCGGCGACCCCGAGCAGCGCTGGCTCGAGGAGACCTACCAGCCGGACGTTCCGCAGCTCACCTTCCGTGCGGTCGGCGTGGGGATGCTCATCGGCGTGGTGATGTGCCTGTCGAACCTCTACGTCTTCTTCAAGACCGGATGGTCGATGGGCGTGACCATCACCGCGGCCATCCTGGCCTTCGCCCTCTTCCGCGGCCTGCAGGCCACCGGCCTGGTGCGCCGGCCGCTCACCGCCCTCGAGAACAACGCGCTCACGACGGTGAGCTCGGGGGCCGGGTACATGACCGGCGGCGGGAACATGGCCGCGTTCGGCGCGCTCATGATGGTGACGACGGTGCGTCCGGACTGGCTGCCGATGATCGGATGGTTCGCCGCCATCGCCGCGCTGGGCGTCTTCACCGCCATCCCCATCAAGCGGCAGCTCATCAACCGCGAGGGGCTCGCCTTCCCCACCGGCACCGCCACCGCCGAGACCCTGCGGGCCATCCACGGCGCGGCCGAGGCCCAGGGCGGCGAGGGCTCCCGCCAGGCCGCGGCGCTCGGGATCTCGGCGTTCCTCGCCGCCGCGCTGACCTGGCTGCGCTCCGGCCGGGTGTCGTGGATGCCCTGGAACCTCCCCGAGTCCTTCTCCATCCCGCTCACCCTGGCCGGGCGGGCGCTCAAGGACTGGACCTTCGTCCTCAAGACCGAGGTGGTGCTCGTGGGGGCGGGGGCGCTCATGAGCTTCCGCACCGGCTGGTCGATCCTGCTCGGGGGCGTGCTCACCTACGCGGTGCTCGCGCCGGCGCTGGTGGCCAAGGGGGTGCTTTCCACGGTCAGCTACAAGAGCATCGTCGGCTGGACCGTCTGGCCGGGCGCCGCCATCCTGGTCGGGGCTGGCCTCACCTCCTTCGCGCTCGACTGGCGAAGCGTCGCCCGGTCGCTCTCCGGCGTGACCCGCATCTTCTCCCGGAGGGGCGGCCAGGGGGGCGGAGCCGATCCCATCGACGCCGTGGAGTGCCCGGGATGGTGGTTCCCGGCGGGGTTCGTGGTCCTCGGGCCGGTGGTCGTGCTCCTCATGACCTGGCTCTTCCAGATCCCCTGGTGGGCGGGAGTCATCGCCGTCCCGCTGGCGGTGGTGATGGGTTTCGTCGCGGCGCGCGTCACCGGCGAGACCGACGTGACGCCGACCAAGGCGCTCGGGCCGGTGACCCAGCTCGTCTACGGGGTGATCACGCCAGGGAACCTCTCGGGCAACATCATGAGCGCCAACGTGACCGGCGGGATCGGCCTCCACGCCGCCGACCTGCTCACCACGCTCAAGACCGGGTGGCTCCTCGGAGCGAGCCCTCGCGTCCAGTTCCACGCCCAGCTCTTCGGCGTGCTGGCCGGGGCGGCCGTGGTGGTGCCGGCCTTCTACCTGATCATCGGGCAGGACCCTGCCGCGCTCGGGTCGGAGGAGTGGCCGGCGCCGTCGTGCCTGGTCTGGGCCGGGGTCTCGCAGGCGTTCGCCGGGGGCGTGGGCGGGCTCTCGACGCTGGCGCGCTCGGCCATCGCCGCCGGGCTCCTGCTCGGGATCGCGCTGGCGCTGGCCGAGAAGCTCGCGCCGAAACCGCTCCAGCCGTTCGTCCCGTCGCCGGCGGGGCTCGGCATCGCCATGGTGATCCCGGGGAGCAACGCCATCGCCATGTTCGTGGGCGCGCTCGTCGCCTGGGCCTGGCGCAGGTGGCGCCGCGTCTCCGCCGACCGCTACGTGACGCCCATCGCGTCCGGGCTCATCGCCGGGGAGAGCCTCATGGGCGTGGTGGTGGCCCTGCTC
>JBAXVO010000420.1:0-2644 GCA_037129355.1 Deltaproteobacteria bacterium
GGCGTGCGCCGCATCAGCGTGGGGGCGGCGCTGGCGCGCGCGGCCTGGGGCGCCTTCCTCCGGGCCGCCGAGGAGATCGCCGGGACCGGGACCTTCGAGGGGCTGGCGGAGGCGGCGACCTTCTCCCGCCTGAACGCCTTCTTCACCGAGGACGTGAAGCGGTGGGAGAAGGACGAGCAGTGAAGGAGGCAGCCGGGGTCGCTACCGGGCGATGGGCGTGCGGCTGCAACTCCCCGAACCCCAGTCGATCCGGGCGCCCAGATCGACCACCTCGAAGTCGCTCCAGGCGAGCCCCTTCAGGCTGGCGGAGTCGACGCCGACCTCGCTCCACTTGTGGACGGTGAGTGCATCGGTGGCCGCGGTGAAGGTCACGTTGCCCCCGTCGGCCAGGTACATCCCGTACTTCTTCAGGGCCTGGGCGATGACCCGCGCCCCGGGGGCGAGGCCGGAGAGATCCTTCGACGCCTTGAGGCGAAGCCGGGCCGAGTAGGGGGGCGCGGCGGCGCCGCCGCTGGTCGCGCCGGTGGAGTGCGTTCCCGGACGGACGTAGATGCGGGACCGGATGAGCGGGTTGGGGAGGACGAAGCGGATGGCGTGGTCGATGG
Organism: Deltaproteobacteria bacterium; assembly: GCA_037129355.1. GTDB lineage: Bacteria > Myxococcota > Myxococcia > Myxococcales > Anaeromyxobacteraceae > CAIOAK01. The sequence continues at coordinate 606 of JBAXVO010000420.1, forward strand.
TTCCCCTCGCCACCTCGTCGGCCGTGAAGACGAGCGGCAGGATGGGAAGCCCGGCGGCGTCGGCGCTGGTGCAGAAGTCCCCCCGCCCCGTGACGGGGGGTACCACGGAGAGATCCCAGATCGCCTGGCAACCGCTGGTGAACGTGCCGCTGGAGGTCCCGCCCACGAGGTTGGCGCGCCACAGTTCGTGGAGGCGGCAGGTGGAGGTGTCGATCACCGTCAGGTGGCAGTCGCCGTCGGAGGCGCAGGCGTAGGTGCTCTCCCCCTCGAGCCGGCCGGTGGCCGGGATCGGCACGGGCGCCGTGTCGCAGTCGGGCGTGAAGAAGTCGCCCGTGGGGGTGAAGACGCGATGCGGCGTGGCCGCGTCGGCGAAGAGGAGGTTGAAGTCGAAGGTGATCTGGAAGCGGGCGCTGGCGGTGTGGTTGGCCGACAGGAAGGCGATGATGGTTCCCGACTCGGAGTCGAGCGCGGCTCCGTCGACCGCCTGGTTCCACGGCGCACCGGGCGGAAAGAGCTGGGTCGCGGCGGCGTTGCAGATGCCGGCCGGCCCCTGCCCGGCGGGCGTGGCCGAGCCTCCGCAGGCCGAGGCGAAGACACTGGCGAGGACGAACCCGAGAACCGGACGGAAGGTCATGGCGACCACTTTACGGTGAGTCCGAGAGGGCGCGGAACCCGCGGACGAGGCAAGGTCCATTCCTCACCGGAGCCCACACGGGACGACACCCGGGACCCGGCCCGCTCAGCCTCCCCAGTTCGCGAAGCGCAAGGCCAGGGCGGTCAATAAGAATACCGGGTTCAACTTCTGCAGAGGGGTGAGTCCATGCGAGGGATCGGATCCGGCAGGTTGGGATGGTCGGGGCGAATGCTCCTGGCGGCGGCGCTGCTCGTGCCCGTGGGAACGTTCGCGCAGGTGGTGGTCGCGCGTCCGGTCGTCACCACGCAGGCCTTCACCACACAGTCAGTGAACCTTCGCGCGGGGCCCGACCGGGCCTTCCCGCTCGTCTCCTGGATGCCGGGTGGGACGCCGGTCACGGTCTTCGGGTGCTTGAACGGCTGGCACTGGTGCGACGTCGCCTTCGGCTTCAACCGCGGCTGGGTCAACGGGCGGTTCCTCGCCGTCCCGTGGGGCGGCCAGCAGGTCCTGATCATGAACTCCGGCCCGCGCGTCGGGGTTCCGATGGTGACGTTCTCCACCGGGGCCTACTGGGGCGCGCACTACCGAGGTCGCCCCTGGTACCACCAGTCGCCTCCGCCCGGATTCGGACCGCCCCCGGGGCGACCGCCTCCTCCTCCCCCGCGCCCTCCGCCTGGGCAGCCCTCCGCACGGCCGCCTTCCGCGGCTCCTCCGGCTGCACGACCGCCGTCCGCGGGCCAGCCGCCACCGAGCGCCCGGCCGCCTTCGCGCTGAGCGAAGGGGGAGATCCATGAAGCGCCTCCCGACGTCCGCCGCCTTCCTCGTCCTCTGTGCGCTCGCGGAGCCCGCCATGGCCATCGAGAAGCCCAAGTACCGCGTGGTCCAGCAGCTCCGCGGCATCGAGGTGCGGGAATACCCGCCCTACCTCGTGGCCGAGACCGAGGTATCTGGCTCACGGGAGGAGGCCGGGAACGCCGGCTTCCGCAAGCTGGCCAGCTACATCTTCGGCAAGAACAAGGGGGAGAAGAAGATCGCCATGACGGCGCCCGTCGCCCAGCAGGAGGGGGCCAAGATCGCCATGACCGCGCCGGTCTCCCAGCAGGAGAGGCTGGACGGCGGGGCATCCACCTGGGTGATCCAGTTCATGATGCCGGCGGAGTACACGCGGGACAGCCTGCCCGAGCCGCTCGATCCGGCCGTCCAGTTCCGCGAGGTGCCGGCGCGGCGCGTGGTCGCGCTCCGGTACTCGGGGACGTGGTCGGAGGAGCGCTACCTCGAGAAGCTCGCCGAGCTGCGGAGCGCCATGGAGAAGGAGGGGCTCCGTGCGGGGGGAGAGCCCGTCTGGGCGCGGTACGACCCGCCGTTCATGCCCTGGTTCATGCGGACCAACGAGATCCTGGTCGAG
>JBAXVO010000421.1:0-2642 GCA_037129355.1 Deltaproteobacteria bacterium
GGTCGCGGGCGAAGGCCGCGTCGTCGAGGTACCGGAGGTCCTTCAGCCAGGCCACGACCCCCTCCACCTCGTCGGCGAACCCCGCCTGGACGAGCCGCTCCCGGATCTGCGCCTCCGTCCGGGGACGGGCAGCGAGCAGCCGGAGGGCCCTGGCTCGGGCGCTAGAAGCGCTCGATCTGGAAGTCGTCGTCGGCGGGCGCGGCGGGCGCATCGGTGGGGCGGGCGGCGACCCGTCCGATGGGGACGGCAGGGCCGGGCGCGGGACGGGCAGCGGCCGGCGCCGCGGGGGCCGTCGGGCGAGCCGTCGGCCGGGGGGAGGACGGCCGGGCCGGGGCGGCCTCGGCGGTGGGCTCGAAGTTGTCCCACTTGGAGTCGCTGGTGCCGGAGATTCCGGAGACCCGCAGCGCGAAGTCGTCGGGGTTCGTGGCCTGGCGCAGCGCCTCCTCGTAGCTCACCAGCCCGGAGCGGTAGAGCCCCATGAGCGACTGGTCGAAGGTCTGCATGCCGTAGGTGACGTGCCCCTGGGCGATGGCGTCCGGGATCTCCTTGGTCCGGTCCTTGTCCTCGACCAGTTCGCGGACCCGGGTGGTCGCGAGGAGGACCTCGGCGGCCGGGACGCGCCCGTGACCGTCGGCTCTCGGGACGAGCCGCTGGCTGATGACGGCACGGAGCACGGCGCCGAGCTGCAACCGGACCTGCTTCTGCTGGTAGGGCGGGAACGCCGAGATGATGCGGTTGATGGTCTCGGTGGCGTCGAGGGTGTGGAGGGTCGACATCACGAGGTGACCGGTCTCGGCCGCCGTGAGCGCGGTCTCGATGGTCTCGAGGTCGCGCATCTCGCCGACCAGGATGACGTCGGGGTCCTGGCGCAGCGCGCTCTTCAGCGCCTGGCCGAAGCTCATCGTGTCGACGCCGACCTCGCGCTGGTTCACGATCGACCGCTTGTCGCGGATGAGGAACTCGATCGGGTCCTCGATCGTCATGATGTGGCAGGTCTCGGTGGCGTTGATGAAGTCGACCATCGCGGCCAGCGTCGTGGACTTGCCCGAGCCGGTGGTGCCGGTGACGAGGATCAGGCCCCGAGACTCCCCGGCGATCTTCTCCAGGATCTTCGGCATCATGAGCTGCTCGATGGTCTGGATGCGGAAGGGGATGACGCGCAGGACCACCCCGATCGAGCCGCGCTGCTGGAAGACGTTGACGCGGAAGCGACCCAGGCCGGGAACCCCGTAGGCGAGGTCCACCTCGTTGGTCTGCTTGAACTTCTCCTTCTGGTACTCGTTCATGATGCCGAGCGCCATCCGAGCGATCTCCTCGGGCGGCAGCCGGCGCGCGTCCTTCAGCGGGACGAGCGCGCCGTCGATGCGGAACATCGGCGGCAGGCCTGCCTTGAGGTGGATGTCGCTCGCGCCGGAACGCAGGGCGATCTGAAGGATCTCGTTCAGCTCCATGTCGGAACGGAAGCGTACCACTTGGGGGCCCCTGGTTTCCACGAATGGGCCAGGTGGGCGATACCGGCCGCTGCCCGGCCGGTGCCGGACGTGGCCGTCTGGCGGAGCCTCTGGCGGTGCCGGACGTGGCCGTGGGGAGGGTACCGTCCGACACCCGCCCACGTTTTCGGCCAGGAAACGCGAACGCCGCCCGGGCCAGGTGGCGCGGACGGCGTCGGTGCTGCGGCCGGGAAGTGGCCGGGACTGCTAGCGCTTCGAGAACTGGAAGCGCTTGCGGGCGCCGGGCTGGCCGTACTTCTTGCGCTCGACGGCGCGGGCGTCGCGGGTGAGGAACCCGGCCTTCTTGAGGACCGGACGCCACTCGGGATTCATGGTGACGAGGGCGCGGGAGATGCCGTGGCGGATCGCGCCGGCCTGGCCGGACAGGCCCCCGCCGTTCGCGTTCACGAACACGTCCATCTTGCCCATCTGGTCGACGAGCTTGAGCGGCTCGACCAGGATCATCTTCGAGGTCTCGCGACCGAAGTACTCGTCGAGCGTGCGACCGTTCACGGTGATGTTCCCGGTGCCCGGGACGACCCGGACGCGCGCCACGGAAACCTTGCGCCGACCGGTGGTGATCTTCTGCATCGTGGCCATCGATTTTCCTTCTAGGCGGAGATCTTGAAGGCTTCGGGCTTCTGCGCGACGTGCGGGTGGTCCGCGCCGGCATAGACCTTCAGCTTGGTCATCATCTGGCGGCCGAGGGCGCTGCGGGGAAGCATGCGCTGCACGGCGAAGATGAGGATGTCCTCGGGGTGCTTGGCGCGGACCTTCTCCGCGGGCGTGAGCTTGGCGCCACCGGGGTGCATGGTGTGCGAGAAGTAGAGCTTGTCCTGCTCCTTCTTGCCGGTGAACCGGACCTTCTCGGCGTTGACGACGACGACGAAGTCCCCGGTGTCGAGGGAGGGCGTGTACGACGCCTTGTGCTTGCCCTTGAGGAGGGTGGCGATGCGGGTGGCCGCGCGGCCGACGGTCAGGTCGGTCGCGTCGATGATCCACCACTTCCGGGCCTGGAGGGCTTCCGCCTGGGTGGTGCTGTGGGTAGCCTTGTTCATGGAAAACCTGGTGTTGCGAGCAATTCGGGAGGGGCGTTCCTAGCGGAACCCCCCCCCTTTGTCAAGGAAGGACCGGATCAGCCCGGGCGGGACG
>JBAXVO010000422.1:0-2636 GCA_037129355.1 Deltaproteobacteria bacterium
AGGTGGCCGGAGCGTAGACCGCGGCGAAGCCATCCACGGGGACGAAGGCCGACCCGCCGATGACGCCCTGCGGGAGCGTCCCGTCGAAGGGCGTCGTCGTGGCGCCGTCTCCGCTACCGCCGCAGGAGACGAGCAGCGCTCCCATCGTGAGAGCTGCGGCGAGGGACTTCACCTGGCGCATGGAACTCCTCCGTCGTCGGTTCGTGGACGCCGGAAGGATACCGGCACTTCTCGACCTTGGCCATCGCGGGTGAGGCGGGCAAATGCCCTTCCGGGTGTGTCCGTGACGCCCTAGTCAGACCTGACTAATGCGTCCGCGTGTCGGTGGTTGTGCGGAAACAAGACTGTCACCATAGGTGAGAGCGCCGCTTGCCGACGGGTGTGTCCCGGCGTAGCCTCGTGGCGAGATGGGAACGGGATCCACGATGAAGGCGAGGACATTCTGGGTCGCCGCGGCGCTCCTCGGAGCGGGCTGCGCCCCGGGCGCGACCCCCGAGCCCCCGCGGTTTCCCGGTCTACCCGGAGTCGAACTGGCCCGGTTCGCCGGCGAGGTGGACCCTGCGACGGGCACGGTCGCAATCCGGATGCTGGATGCGTCCTCGCCGGGCTCCGCGCGGGACCGGGTGGTCATCCCGAGCGGGGCCAGCTCCGTCACCATCGCCAACTCCGGGTCCGCCTGGAACAACGCGAAGTCGCCGACCGCGGCCTGCAGCAACGCCAACGTCACGGGAGCCAACGTCATCATCACCCAGAAGTACGGGCAGTCGAGCAGTCCGAGCTTCCTCGGCGCGGTGTATGCCCAGATCGACACCGTGAGCGCGTCGGGCACCCAGGCGTGCAACAACGCGCCGAAGCCCACCGGCCTCTCCGATGCCTACGGCCTCTGGTCGTACGGTTCGCTCAACTGGGGCACGCCCACGGCGGCCGCGGCTTCGAGCACGGTGGAGTGGGACTGGACCTGGACCAGCGGGTCCCGCTTCACCTTCAGCGGCACCATCCAGGGCGTGATGGGGGATCTCGTCTCGACCGGCCTCGACCCCGCGTGCAACTGGTACTCGTGCATCGTCTACGACGGAAGCCACGTGGTGTACGCCTCGGCCTCCACGGCCCGTCTCCTCTTCGTGAACCTCGACGGTTCCCACGCGATCACCTCCGATCTGCTCCCCGCCAAGGGGACCTCGCTCGCGGCCGACGCCGTGAACGGGCGCGTGTGGTTCACCACCGAGGAACTCGGCGGGACCGGCTACGCCGGATACCTGAGCACGACCGGGACGGACGTCGCATCCCGAGCGACCGCCGCGTCCGCCCCCACCCTGGGGTCGATCGTCATCGATCCGGACGGGGCGACCAAGGCCTGGTTCCTGGAGACGGTGACCGGGAGCGGCGGCGGATCCTGGGTCTACAGCATCACCGTCGGCGCGCCTCCCGTCCTGGCGTTCAAGGGGCTCGGGACGGGCGTCGCGAACGGCCTCGCCATCCTGGGGAGCGGGGCCGCGAAGCGGATCTACGTCACCTACCGGGGGCTCGACATCATCGAGCAGTACGACTCGGACGTCGTCCTGCAGGGCACGGTCTCCTCCGGGACGCTCACCGCGGCCGGGTGCAGGGGGCCCGCCGAGATCATCTCCGACACGGCGGGTGGGAAGCTCTGGTTCAGCGCCGAGACGAGCGGCGCGGTCTGCACGTTGACCCCGGCCCTTTCGGTCGCGCAGGTCGGCGCCATCACGAACCCGCGCGGCCTCGTCCAGGCCCCGAGCAACGATCGGGTCTGGGCGGTCTCGTTCTCGGACACCACCACCCCCGGGCAGGTGCAGCGGATGATCCCGGGAGACCCGCCATTCCCCGTGGCGGTGCCCGGCACGTCGACGCTCCAGAGCATCACCGCCAGCCCGGCGGTGGCGGGGACGCCGGCCTACCCGGAGGCGCTCTGGATCACCAACGGGGCAGGGGGGCTCGTCCGGCTCAGGCCGTGACGGGAAGATTCATGGCGCGCGCCGATGTGGGTTCGTGTGCCCCGCCCCGAGGGGGCCCCTTTCCCTCGCACCGCCGATACTTACGCTGAGCAGCAACCGAAGAGGAGAACGGGCATGACTGGCGAACGAGACGGCTTCCGCGGCGGAACGATGCGTCGCACCGGCAGGACGTGGCGTCTGACGGCGCTCGCGGCGGCGGTGCTCTCCATCCCGATCGCCGGAGCGGTGGGCTGCGGGGCGAAGCCGGAGTCGATGGAGGAGCAGTTCCCGACCTTGGTCAGGTACGCCGGGTGGAACGAGCAGAAGCTCACCAACTACGTGAACGCCGCGGGTTCGGGGAACCCGGCGACGATGTACGACCTGACGATGGACAACCTGCCGAGCATGCCGGTGGGGGCGCAGATCGACGTGATGGGATCGCGCTTCGCCACGAGCTCGATCTTCGACATCTGGGTGCTCCACAAGAACGGCCTGCTCGACCAGGACCCGAGCCAGAGCGTGGCGGAGAGCACCATCATCCTGCGGAGCAACAGCCAGGCCTCGACGAGCTCGTCCCGGCAGCAGAAGAACTATGGCCTCTCGGTGGGCGGGCTCGTGAAGAAGCTGTTCTTCAAGGCGTCGTTCCAGCACCAGTCGGACCACGCCACCCAGAACCAGACGCAG
>JBAXVO010000423.1:0-2632 GCA_037129355.1 Deltaproteobacteria bacterium
AGCACTCCTCGGTCGTCATCGCGCACGCCCCTTCGGGCCATGCCGATGATACCAATCTCATCTGGAAGGGCTGTCGCGCGATCAGGGGGCACCCCCGATGGGCCTGGCCGTCGTGGCGTGCGGGAAGACGAAATAGAGGGCGATGGCGGCGTAGCAGGCAAAGGCCGCGGGCGCGCTCACCCAGGCGAGCACCGCGCCGGCGAGGTAGGCGAGGGGCCCCATGACGAGGGCGGACCGGGTGCCCCGCAGGAAGGCGCCCCGGTCCACCTGCTCCCCGAGGAGCCCGGGGACGACGAGCATGCGCCGTCGCATGAGGACGAAGGCGAGCGCCATGAGGAGCATGACCACGCCGTAGAACGAGACCGCGAGCCGGTTCCCCGGATAGTCGCCCATGAGCGCCGTCGGGAACGGGATGAAGGAGGTCCAGAGCAGCAGGTTGGCGTTCCACCAGAAGAGGCCGGGATCGACCCGCCCCATGAGGCGGAAGAGCCTGTGGTGGTTCATCCAGATCACGCACACGGTCACGAAGCTGATGACCCAGCTCAGGAACTTCGGCGCGAGCGCCAGGAGCGAACGTGCGAGCGCCGCCACCGAGGAGTGGTCCTCCACGTGCGGCACCCGGATCTCCAGGACGAGGAGCGTCACCACGATGGCGAAGACGCCATCGGAGAGCGCCTCCAGCCTCCCCCGCCCGACGTCCTCGCTCGCCATGGTTCCCTCCGGCCTCAGCGCCCGAGCGCCTCGATCACCAGGCGGGCCGCCGCAGCGCCCGAGTACTGTTGCTGCCCGGTGACGAGCAGGCCATCGCGGACGGCGAACTCGCGGAACATCTGGTCGACCACGAAGTTCGTCCCCTCGATCCGGCGGGCCTCGTCCTCGATCCAGAAAGGCTGGATCCGCTTGCCCACGAACCCGTCGGCAAACTTCTCCTCGCTGTTCGCGAAGCCGGTCCAGGTCTTGCCCTTCACCAGCAGTTCACCGTTCGCCAGCCTCGTCTCGAGAAGCACGCAGGTGGCATGGCAGACCAGGGCGGTCACCTTCCCGGCCTCGTGGAATCCGGCCACGAGTCTCTGCACCTTCTCGTTGCCCCGGAAGGTGACCATGGGCGACTGCCCACCAACGAGGAACAGGGCGTCGTGGTTCGAGGGCTCCACGCCGTCGACGGATCTCGTGTCGCGCAGCAGGGCGGCGTGCGCGGGAGATTTCTTGAAGCCCAGGCTCAGGAGGTCCTGGGCCGAGTAGCCGCTCGCGTCCTCCGGATCGCTGTAGCCGTCGGCCTGGAGGGTCCCTCCGTCGAGGCTTCGGATCTCCACCTCGTACCCCGCCTCGGTGAACGTCCAGTAGGGGTGGGTGAGTTCCGCCCACCAGAAGCCGACGGGCCAGCCCGTGATCTTCGAGGTCGAGGGGTTGGCGGCCACCAGGAGGACCTTCTTCTTGCTGGCGGGGCGGGTCGGATTCGCGTTGGCGCTCACGTTCGTCCTCCGGGTCGGGGTGGATCCGGGGCTGATCTAGGCGCGCGATTCGTTTCGTCCAATGCACCTCATGAAAGCCACGATTGCACGACGTGCATCATGTGCCTTCCGGGCCGTCGGGGACCGCCTCGGCGGCGGCGCGAGTGAGAACGTCGCGCAGCCAGCGATTGGCCGGCTCGTTCTCGAGCCGCGGATGCCAGAGCAGGTGGAGCGCGTAGGGGGAGAGCGGAAGCGGCGGCGGCAGGATGCGGAGCCCCAGCGTCCCGGCGAGCGCCCGGGCCGCCCGGTCGGATACGGTCACGATGCAATCGGTGGTGGAGACCACGTGGAGCCCGGCGAGGAAGTACGGGACGACCTGCCGGACGCGCCGTGAGAGGCCCCGCTCTGCGAGGACCTGGTCGACGTGGCTGGTCTTGCCGAGCGGCGCCACCACCACGTGCTCGAGCGCGAGATAGGCGTCGATGGTGAGCCGCCTCCCGACCCGCCGGTTCCCCTGGCGCACCGCGCAGACGAACCGGTCCGTGAAGAGCCGTCTCGTTCTGAACTCGGGAGGGAAGTGGCCCAGGATGCAGACCGACAGGTCGGCGACGCCGTCCCGCAGGGGAACCCAGTCGTCGACCACGCTGGGGAGGAAGCGGAGCGTCACCTCCGGCGCCTCCTCGCGGAGGATCCGGTCCACCACGGGTCCGAGGACGAGGAGGACGTGATCGGTGGTGAAGATGGTGAATGTCCGGCGGAGCTCCCGGGGGGAGAACGGCGCGGACGCGTCGAGGACGCCGGTGGCCTCCTCGATGAGGCTGCGCACCCGCGGGCGGAGCTCCTCCGCGCGGGGGGTGAGCACCATGCGGCGCCCGGCGCGCACCAGGATGGGGTCACCGAGCCGCTCCCGGATCCGGGCCAGGGCGTGACTGGTCGCCGGCGTGCTGAGGCCGAGACGCCGCCCCGCCGCGGTGACGTTGGCCTCCTGCAGGAGGGCATCGAGCGCGAGAAGGAGACCCAGGTCTTTCGATTCCATGTCATGCAACATAGGCAAGACATCATTTCGTTTTCCAGCGGTCCATGACGCGTCGTGACTCGCTTGCTGTCAGACCCCCCGCTAGGCTCGTCTCCATGGCCCCCGAACCCGTGGCATGCGAGGGATCCTGGCGCCCGGTCCCGCA
>JBAXVO010000424.1:0-2630 GCA_037129355.1 Deltaproteobacteria bacterium
CCCGGATGAAGGACGGATCCATCCGGCCCAAGGAAGGGGTGGGCCTGGCCCAGTTCTACGAGGGCGTGATGCGGGGCTACACCTACCTGGCCGGCATGGGCGCCGAGCGGACGGCCGCCGTCGAGCCGCCGACCGCCGCGCCGTCCCCGGCGGAGCCCGTCCCGGCGCCCCCCCTCCCGGGCACGCCGACCGCCTAGGCGGCGTCGCCGGCGGCCCCGCGCCCGGTCTCGCCCGAACGATCCAGCGCGAGCTTCAGGAGCACCGGGCCGACCAGCTCGTTGAGCGCGACCGCGGCGACGGCCAGCGCGCCGAACTGGGCCCCGAAGGCCGGGAACTGGTCCTGCATCTTCGCGGCGATCCCGAGCGCCAGGCCGGCCTGGGAGACGAGCCCCGCCCACCCCCAGTCGCGCAAGCCCGGGGGATCCCCCGCCAGGCGCGCGGAGAGGCGCGCCCCGGCCACAGCCGTGGCAGCGCGGACCGCGAAGAAGAGGAGCGCCGCGGGCCAGAGCTTGGCGAGGAGCGGCAGGTCGAGGTGGGCGCCGGCGGTCGCGAAGAAGATGACGTAGACGACCTCGCCGGTGTGCTCGATGGCGTGGAGCAGCTTCTCCCCCTGCCGGGAGAAGTTCTGCACCACGAACCCGGCGGTGAGGAAGGTGAGGAGCCACTCGAAGTGGAGGTAGGTGATGACCTCCACCACCACGAGGCCGAGGAGCAGGAGCACGAGGAGGACCTGGCGCCCCACGAAGCGCAGGTAGGCCACGAGGAGCAGGCCGAGCGTCGTCCCGATGGCCACGCTGCCGAGCAGCTCGTGCCCGAGCTCGCCGAAGGCCGCGAGCGAGAGCGTGGCCCCGGGCTCGAGCAGCGGGCGGACCGCGGTCATGACGAGCGCGAGCAGCACCACCACGACGACGTCGGAGGTCATCACGAAACCGACCGTGAAGTCGGTGAGCCTCCCCGCCGGGCGGGTCTGGGAGAGGATGCCCATCACCGCGGAGGGGCTGCGGGTGATGGCGACCACACCCCACAGCAGGGACACGGCGAAGACCGCCGGCAGCGGCATGCCCCGGGTGAACGGGACGAGGTCGCGGGCCAGGAAGAAGGTCGCCGGGATGACCACGAGCGCCAGCCCGTTCTGGACCACCGTCGCCGTCACCAGGCTGCGGAACCCACGGCGGACCGCGTCGAGCCGGAGTTCGGCGCCGCCGGCCAGGGCGATGAGGGAGAGGGCGAGGGAGTTCACCACGGCCAGGTTGGCCACCGTCTCGTGGTCGACGGCGTGGAGGACGTAGGGGCCTGCGACGATCCCGGCGAGCAGGAAGCCGGTCAGGTGGGGAAGCCGGAGGAGCTCGAGGAGGCTCGACGCCAGGGTGCCGGCGAGCAGGAAGAACCCGATGGCGGCGAGGTCGCGTCCGGTCCGCTGCCAGCTTCCGGCGGCGGCTCCGGTGAGCCGGTCGGCGCCGAGCATGAGCGCGAAGAGGCCCACGAGGGCGGCGACCTCGACGATCCGGGTGACCGGTCCCTTGGCGGTGGGGGCGCTCACGCGGGGAGCTCCCCGGCCCGGCGGAGCGCGCGGCGGAGCGCCGGTGGCCCGAGGAACTCGCCGACGACCGCCGCCGCGATGGTGGTGGCGAGGACCAGGTCGCCGGTCGGGCCCGGGGATCGGATGTTCACGGCAAGTGCAATGGCGATCCCCAGCGGGCCGGTGGGGAGGAAGGCGACGGCGAGCCACGGCCCGCCGCGCCGGGTCCGGGGATCGGCCGCCGCCACCATCCCGGCGGCGAGGACCCCGGCGGCGAGACGGGCGAGGAGCACGGCCCCGGCGATCCAGAGCGCCGGACCGGTGACGGGCGCCACGCGGGTCCCGGCCAGGAACAGGGCTGGCAGGATCACGGCTCCCTCCACGCTGCCCGCCATCTCCCGCGCCTGGGCGCGCAGCGGCGAGGCGATGGCGAGGGCGAGCCCGAGGGAGAAGCCGATGGCGAGGACCGACAGGTCGAGCCGCTCGGCCGTGCCGGTGGCGAGGAGGGACAGGCCGAAGAGGAGGGACCAGAAGGCCGCCGGGCGGAGGGTGCGGCCGAGGAGGGCGGCTCCGGCGAGCCCGAGGATCGCCCCCAGGGCAAGGCCTCCGACGGGAAGGGGATCCACGCCGCGTGCGGCGTCGAAGGAGACGAGCAGGCCGAGCGCCACGATCGGGACGACGTCGTCCGAGCGGGTGACGTCCGACACCCGCTCGAGGACCGGACCGCGGGCGCCGAGACGCTCCGACGCCCAGCGGGCCACGTGGCGGGAGGTGTCGGCGAGTGCCGCGCCCAGGCTGATCGCGATGGCGAGCCGATCCCGGACGTCGGGGAAGAGGGCGCCCGCCGCTGGCACCCGATCGAGGACCAGCCAGGCGGCCCCGGCGACGGCGAAGAAGGAGAGGAGGCCGGCGGCAAGGCCGAGGACGATCCCCGAGGCGCCGATCCGCCTCGCGCCGTCGACGCCGAAGGTCAGGCCGACGAGGAGGGCGATCCACCCCGTCGCCAGCAGCGCCAGCGGCGCGAAGAAGGTCACCTCCGAGCCGCGAACCAGCCCTAGCGCCGACGGTCCGGCGACGAGTCCGAGCACGAGCCACTCGGATCCCGAGGGGA
>JBAXVO010000425.1:0-2625 GCA_037129355.1 Deltaproteobacteria bacterium
GGAGGGCGGCGGGCGGAAGCGCAGCGCCGCGTTGGGCGCCTTCAGGACGTCCTCCTTCTCGGCGTAGATGAAGGTCACGTTGGCGGTCATGCCCGGCTTGAGCTTGAGGTCCGGGTTGTCGACGTCGATGACGGCGTCGTAGGTGACGACGTTCTGGACGGTCTGGGCGGCGTTGCGGATCTGGCGGACCTTGCCGCGGAAGATCTCGCCCGGGTAGGCATCGACGGTGAAGCTGGCGGCCATCCCGGCCTTGAGGCGTCCCACGTCGGCCTCGGCGACGCTGGTGTCCACCTGCATCTTGGCCAGGTCCTCGGCGATGACGAAGATGGTCGGGGCCTGCAGCGACGCCGCCACCGTCTGCCCCACGTCGACGCTCCGGGAGATGACGGTGCCGCTCGTCGGGGAGACGATGTTGGTGTAGGCGAGGTTCACCTCGGCCGACTGGAGCGCGGCGCGGGTCTGGCCGACCGTTCCCTCGAGCGCGGCCACCTGCGCGTCGGCGGCGTCGGCGTTGGCCTGGGCGGTGTCGAGGTCGGCCTGGGCGTTGAGCTTGCGGGCGGCGAGCTCCTTCTGACGGGCGTACTGCCGGCCGGCGTCCACGGCCTGGACCTTGGCCTTGGCGAGATTCCCCTGGGCCGCGGCGAGGTTGGCCTTGGCCTGGTCGACCGAGGCCTGGAACAGCGCCGGGTCGATCTTGGCGATGAGCTGCCCCTTCTTCACCGGCGAGTTCCAGTCGGCGTAGAGCGCCGCGACCCGGCCCGAGACCTGGCTGCCCACCTGGACGGTGACGATCGCCGAGAGCAGGCCCGACGCGGTGACCTTGGCGACGATGCGCCCCTTCTCGACCTTGCCCGTCTCGAACTGGAGCTTGGTCTTCGAGTCCCCGGACCGGAAGTACCAGAAGGCGAGGGCGGCGACGACGAGGACGACACCGGAGGCGATGAGGAGGCGGCGCTTGTTCATGGGGTGCGGATTCTAGGCGGGGAAGGTGCGCCTGATCACAAAATCGGGTGAAGAATCGTGAAGTACCGGGGGTGTGAACCCACGGACCGCCGGTATACTTCCCGGCCGATGCGCCCCTGGCTCAAGGTCGTCCTCCTGGTCCTCCTCGCCGGAGCGGGGGCGCTCCTGCTCACCCCCGACCCGGGGACGGGCGGCGCCCTGGTCGGCGAGGCGGCGCCTGCGTTCGTCCTCCCCGACCTGGCCGGCAAGGAGACCTCCCTGGCGTCGTTCCGCGGCCGGGTCGTCGTGCTCAACTTCTGGGCCACCTGGTGCGCCCCCTGCCTGGAGGAGATGCCGGCCCTCGCCGCGGCCTGGCGGGAGTCGAGGGGGCGCTGCCTGGAGATCGTGGGGATCGCCGAGGAGTCGGGACGGGAAGAGGTGAAGGCGGAGGTGGCGCGGATGGGCATCGCCTTCCCGATCCTCCTGGATGCCGGGGGCGAGGTGGCCCGGGCCTACGGCGTCACCGGATATCCCCGGACCTACCTCATCGACGGGGAGGGAAAGGTGCGGAAGGTCTTCACCGGCAAGATCTCCCGGGAGCGGCTGGAGTCGGCGCTCGCCCCCATCGTCCCCGCCTCGTGCAAGGGATCGTGATGGCCGCCTCCGACCGCCACTGCCCGACCTGCGGCAGGGTTCCCTCGCCCCGCCCCGGGAACGGCGCCTGGCCGTTCTGCTCCGACCGGTGCCGGCTGGCCGACCTGGGGCGCTGGCTCGGGGAGACCTACCGGATCCCCGCTGACCCGGCCGGGGACGGGGCCGTCGGGCCCCGCGACGACGACGAGGAGGGAACGCCATGAAGCCGATCGTCTACGCCGTCCGTGCGCTGCCGGGAGGGATTCCGCCCGAGGTGAAGTCGGGCGCCGACCTGAGGGGAGGGGAGGAGCGCCCCCCGCCGCGGGAGCGGATCCACGCCGAGGGGCGCGAGGCGGAACTGCTCGTGGTCACCTACCTCGATCGGGTGGACGACGCCCTCCTCGAGGGGCTTCCGGCGGTCCGGCAGGTGAGTTCCTACGGGGTGGGCGTGAACCACGTCGACCTCCCGGCCATGAATCGGCGCGGGATCGTCGTCACCAACACCCCCGACGTCGTCACCGACGCCACCGCCGACATGGCCATGGCGCTCCTCCTCGCCTCGGCGCGGCGCGTGGCCGAGGGGGACCGGCTCATCCGGGCCGGGGGCTGGCGCGACGCGGGCGCCGCCTTCCTGCTCGGGAGGGAGGTCTCGGGCAAGACCCTGGGCATCGTCGGGTTCGGGCGGATCGGACAGGCGATGGCGCGCCGCGCTGCCGGTTTCGGGATGCGCATCCTCTACACGAGCCCCCGCGACGCGGGAGTTCCCGGCACGACCCGGGTCGGGCTCGACGAGCTGCTCGCGTCGAGCGACTTCGTCTCCATCCACTGTCCGCTCACCGACACCACCCGGGACCTGATCTCGCGGGAGCGCATCGCCCGCATGAAGCCGGGGGCGATCCTCGTGAACACCTCCCGCGGACCGGTGGTGGACGAGGAGGCGGTCGCCGACGCCCTGGAGGAGGGCAGGCTCTTCGCCGCCGGGCTGGACGTCTTCCGGGACGAGCCGCGGGTCCCCGACCGGCTCCGCCGCGCCGAGAACGCCGTGCTCAC
>JBAXVO010000426.1:0-2623 GCA_037129355.1 Deltaproteobacteria bacterium
CGGGAGACTGCACGATCGTCGCCAGCGAGGGGGATGCACAGGCCGCCCAGACCTTCGCCATCTCGGCCCCGTCCGGCCCCGTCTCACCCGGTGCCCCGACCGGCGTCACCGCCACGGCGGGGGGCGCCGCGGCCACCGTGACGGTCCGGATCGGCGGGGTCCAGGCCGGCGGCAGCCCGATCACCGGATACGCCGTCACCTCCACCCCGCCCGGCGCGACCGCCACCAGCACGACCCAGCCGGTGACCGCCACCTGCCCGTCCTCCTGCGCCGGGTACCGGTTCTCGATCGCGGCGACCAACACCCTCGGGCCCGGCCCCGCCTCCAGCCCGGCCGACATGATCACCGGGTACGACGTGGTCGTGGTCTTCCGGGAACCGGACACCCAGCCCAACGATTCGATCTTCCTCGGGACGTACACGTTCGACGCGAGCACGGGCGCCGTGTCGGGCCTGCGGGGCCGGTTGAGCGAATCGATGACCGGCGGCTCGAGCCCGTATCCGGACGACACGATGACCTGGATAGACCTGGGGTACCCGCTGTCCGCGATCCCCGTCACCCTCGACGGCGCGGATGGGTGGCTCGTCACCGTGTTCCGGCTCGGCGTCACCGACACGCTCTCCGCGGATCCGAAGTTCGGCGGCACCGACGGCTGGGAACCCGGCACCGGCTCGGCGCTCCACTGGGGCTTCCCGGGCCCCAACCCCGGCAATGCCTACGTCCGGATCTTCGTGGACGCGTCGGAGCCGGCCACGGCCCCGACGTCCGGGCAGCTCGCCAAGATCGCCTACGCGGACTGCTCCCCCGGCGGCATGATGGGGGAGATGTGCATGACCGGGACGTCGGTGGCCGGTTACGGAAGGATCGGATCGATGGGGGGCTACCCGTTCTCCCAGGTGACGACGCGACGGTAGGTGGCCCCGGAGCAGCGCGGGCGCTACACCTGAGCGACGACGCCATGGAATCCCCCTCCCCCCCCGCCGTCCTCTCCCTCCAGGGCGCCCAGCGCAGCCTCGGCGGCGTGCGGGCCATCGACGCGGTCGAGCTCCGGATATCCCGGGGGGAGCGGGTGGCCATCGTGGGGCCTTCGGGCGCCGGCAAGACCACGCTGCTCCGGCTCGCCGGCGCCTCCCTCTTCGCGACCGCCGGAGAGGTCCGGATCCTCGGGGAGGACCCGTCCAGGCTCCCCGCCGGAAAGCTGCGCGCCCTGCGCGCCCGCGTCGGGACGATCCACCAGCAACTCCACCTCGTCCCGCAGGCGAGCGTGCTCGAGAACGTCCTGCTCGGCCGGGTGGGCACGCAGGGGGTGCTGCGGCTCGCCCTCGCCCCCCTCCTCCGCGGGGACCGGGGGCGCGTCGCCGCGCTCCTCGAGCGGGTCGGCCTCGCGCCGCGGATCGACGAGCGGGTCGACCGGCTCTCGGGGGGCGAGCAGCAGCGGGTCGCGGTGGCCCGCGTCCTCTGGCAGGAGCCCGACCTCGTGCTCGCGGACGAGCCCTTCTCCTCGGTCGACCCGGAGCGGTCCGCGGAGGTGGCGCGCCTCCTCGTCGAGGCGGCGGCCGGGCGGACGCTCATCGTCTCCACCCACCAGATCGCGCCCATCCGGAACCTGGTCGACCGGTTCGTCGGGCTCCGCGCCGGGCGCGTCCTCTTCGACCTCACCCGGGACCGGCTGACCGAGGAACGGCTCGCCGCCCTCTACCGCATCGAGGGGCCCACGTGAGCCCGCCTTCCGCGGCGCCGGTCCGGCGCCCCTGGTGGCTCCGCGGTCCCGGGCTGGCGCTCGTGGGGGTCCTGGCGCTCGCCTGGCGCGGCTCGGAGGGAAACCTCGGCGACCTCCTCACCGTCGACGCCCTCCGGGCCTTCTCCGACTTCGTGGCCGGCTTCTTCCCGCCGGCCCACTCGGCCGAGTTCCTCGCCGGGATCTGGCGCCCCCTCCTCCAGACGGTAGCCATCGCCACGGTGGGCATGGCCCTCGCGCTCCTGCTCGGGGTGCCCCTGTCGCTCGTGGCCGTGGACCCCCGCCTCCGCGCCTCCCTGGGCGGACGTCCAGGCCTGCCATCGATCCTCGTCCACAGGGGCGCCCGCCTCCTCCTCGCCGTGATGCGCTCGATCCCGGAGGTGCTCTGGGCCCTCCTCTTCGTCCGCGCCGTGGGGCTGGGGCCGGCGGCGGGCGTGCTCGCCATCGGCGTGGCCTACGGCGGGGTCATCGGGAAGGTCTTCGCCGAGATCCTGGAGTCGACGCCGAGGGGCCCGGCCGAGGTGCTGGGGGGAGCAGGGGCCCGCCCCCTCGTGGCCATCCTCCTCGGCCTCGGTCCGGCCGCCCGGTCGACGCTGGCGTCCTACACGCTCTACCGGTTCGACTGCGCGATCCGGGCCTCGTCGGTGCTGGGGCTCGTGGGCGCCGGCGGCCTCGGCCAGGAACTCGAGCTTTCGCTCAAGATGCTCCGCTACGACGAGGCGGCCACCTGGGTGCTCGCCCTCTTCGCCCTGGTGGCCGGCGTCGACGGGCTCTCCCGGGCCGCGCGCACCCGGCTGGCGCGCCGCCCCTCCCTCTTCCCGGCCACGCCGGCCCGCCTGGCCCGGGACGCCGGAGCGGTGCTCGCGGTGACCGCCGCCGTGGCCC
>JBAXVO010000427.1:0-2618 GCA_037129355.1 Deltaproteobacteria bacterium
CAAGGTCACGCCCGTCACCGAGCTGAACGAGAACCCGGTTCCGTAGTTGGTCAGTCCCGTCCCGTCCACGAAGGGGGAGATCTGGAACCAGCCCGTCGGGTTGGTCACGGGGTTCACGTCGTAGGTGTTCACCCCGACCGTGCTCGCCAGCATGTTCGGCAACGCGGCCTGGGTGGAGGCCAGGCTGAAGTCATACGCTCCGTCCACGTGGCAGGCCCGGCAGGTGTCGAGCGCCGCCGGGAAGCCCACGCCGCTGAAGTCCTGGCCCGGGGCGACGGCGTGCCAGTTGAAGGGCGTGGTGCGGATGCGCCCGGCGTGGAGCGAGTGGATGAAGTCCTTGGCGTTGGCCGACCACCCGCTGCTCGTCCGGTTCGGGTTGTGGCACCAGGCGCAGCTGGTGGCGTCGTTTCGCTGGCCGGCGTGGAACGTCGGCGCGGCCCCGATCGAGACGTGACAGGTGTTGCACTTGGCGTTGGCGACGATGGTGCGGCGGCCGGTGAAGCCGGTGCCCACCTTCCAGGTATCGGGGGCAGGGACGATGAGGCCGCCCACGCCGATGGACTTGCCCGGGAGCGCCGCGGTGTACGGGTACTTCGCCAGGTTCACCTGGGTGATGGGCGGGGTGCTGGTGAGGGAGTAGGTGAACCCCACCCCGCCCGAGAACATCGTCGCGCCCGCGGGCACCTGCACGCCGGTGAGCGTGATCGTGTAGAGGCCGGTGATCCCGCCGAGGGTGGCCGGGCCGCTCAGCGTCCCGGCGCCCGCCCCCGTGGCGGTGCCGGCCCAGATGCCCTTCACGTAGCCGCTCGCCGAGGCGTTGTAGTCGGCCGGGGCGGCCAGGCCGTCCTGGGGCATCGCCCAGACGAAGTAGACCGACGGGGAACCCCGGAAGTTGTCGTCGATGAGTTCGGGCTTGGTGGAGGCGTTGAAGGTCCCGAAGTTCACGTCCGCGCCGTCCTTCTGGATCTTGAAGGTGATGGTGGGGCGGCGGAACCCGCTCGCGTCGGTCGTGAGCGACACGGTGCCCACCGCGTAGTTGATCCGCGAGGCGCCAGCCGGGACCACGTTGGCGGCCGCGACCCATGCCGCGTTGGTGTTGGCGTTGGTCCCGGTGGCCGTCACCGAGGCGTTGGGATCGGGAGGCGCCACCGCCACGTGGTAGCCCCGGATGGCGTCGGGCTGGTGGCAGACCGCGCAGAGGGTGTTGTCGGTGAAGTAGCCGCCGAAGTGGTCGCACGGCAGGGGAAGCCCGGTGGTCGGATCCAGGACCACGCCGCCCTGGAAGCTGGGGCGGCAAAGCCGGCCGACCAGGGTGGGGGAGAAGTTCGTGTAGTCATGGCAGGAGCCGCAGGCGGCGATCGAGGGGCGGGTGACGGCCTGTTCGCCCTGGATCGGCGCCGGGAGCGGGCCGGCGCCGTCGGGGTCCCCGTGGCAGGCGGCGCAGTTGCGGATGTCCTGCGGGTAGGTCGCCTCGATGTCGTGGAACCAGTTGCTGCAGGGCTTCGCGACCGTGCAGGTGCAGGGGGCCGCGACCGTGCAGGTCCGGAAGCCGCCGTTCGCCGTGGCGTCGAGCTGGGTTCCCTGGTCGTTGGTTCCCGTGGTCTGGTTCTGCTGCAGGTGCTCGGACCGGTGGATGCGGTGGATGAAGACCACGGAGTTGGCGGCCGGGTTCGAGGTGCGGTCCGGGTTGTGGCAGACGTTGCAGTAGGTGGCCTCGACGCGGGCGCCGCCGTGGAAGGCGCTGCCCACGGTGGTCTCCGGCCGGAACCGGGCGTGGCAGTTGTTGCAGTTGGCGGTGGTCACGATCTCCCGCTTGAGGGGAGTTCCCACGCCGCCCGGGAGGAAGTCGTGCGCCCTGTCCTGCGCGAAGAAGGTGCGGGTGTTGGTGGTGTCGACCGTGTCGACCTGCCGGGCCACCTGGACCCAGAGGGTGTGGGTGGTGGTCGGACTCCCGAGACGGACCGGGTTCGTGATCGAGACGGTCGTGTTCGACCCCGAGGTGGTGGTCTTCGTCCCGCCGGTGGGAAACGAGTAGGTGTATTCGCCGGCGCCCGAGCCGTTCTCGACGAGGAGCCCCTTGAACTGCGCGTCGTCCGCGGCCGGGACGGCGAGCGGGAAGGAGGGCGTGAAGGAGGTGGGCTGGATCACCACTTCCGCGGGGACCGGCGGCGTCGCGGTCGGGCCGGTCTTGCTTCCCGACTGGGAGAGCACGGCGTAGGGCAGGACGCCCAGGGCGTCGGTGGCGATGGTGGCGAGCGAGAAGCGGGGCTGGAATGCGGTGTTGACCGAGTAGATGCCCCGGACGTCGATGGGGAAGCCCAGGTCGTCGGTGAGCCGGAAGTTCACCCGGACGGGATCGGCGGCCGACGCCTGGGTCACGCTCACCACCGTCACGTTGACGCCGGTGGAGGAGGTGGAACGTCCCGGGGGACCCGCCGGGCCCGTCCCGCCGGTCGTTCCGGTGGTTCCGGTGGTTCCGGTCGCCCCGGTGGGGCCGGTGGCCCCGTTGGTGCCGTTCGTGCCGTTGGTCCCGGCAGGCCCCTGCGGGCCGGTGCTTCCCGAACAGCCCGCCAGGCCGATGCCGGCCGCGAGCAGGGCGACCACCGCGCGCTTCGTCG
>JBAXVO010000428.1:0-2615 GCA_037129355.1 Deltaproteobacteria bacterium
TCTAGACTGTCGCCGGTGAAGCCCTCCCCGTCCCTCGCGCTGCTCGTCGCCTCCGTCCTGGTGGCAGGCTGCTCGCCGCCCGGCGGGGAGACGGCCGCCGCGCCGGCGGCGGAGCCCGGGTACGCGCTCCACGACCTCCCGGAGTGGTTGCCCGGGGGGGCGGGGTTCACGCTGGGTCGGCACGTGTTCCTGCGCCCCTCGCAGCAGAGCGCCATCTCGATCGGCCACGAGCGGGTCCACGTCCGGCAGCAGGCGGCGTCGCCCCTCTGGTTCTGGTGGAGCTACGCCACCTCCTCCCGGTGGCGCCTGCGCTGGGAGGCCGAGGCCTACGCGGTGCAGGCCCGGGCCGGATGCCCGGTGGACGGCGACCACGGACTCGCCGCCTACCTGTCCGGGCCCGCCTACCTCTGGACCGCGAGCCCGGAGGAGGCCAGGCTGGCCATCCTCGGATACACGGGTTCGGCGACCCCGTTGGGGCGTGCCGTGAAGGATCTCCCCGCTCCCTCCACGAAGGGATCGGAGGCGAGGTGACGATGGACGGCTGCGAAGGATTCGAGATCGCCATCGAACGGCGACTGCACGGGGCGCTCGGGGATTCCGAGGCGCCGGCGCTCGACGCGCACCTCGCCGATTGCGCGCGATGCCGGGCCTACGAGGCCGCGGCGCGCGGAGCGGAGGCGGTCATGGCCGTGGAGGCGAGGGAAGCGATCGCGCAGGTCGACTGGGGCCGGGTGGAGCGGGGGATCCGGGGAGGGGTTCACGCCTCGTTGAGGATGCTGGTCGGGGCGGTGGTGACCGCGGCCTGGGTGGCCGGCATGGTCTGGCTCTCGACCCCTCCCGCGATGCGGGCCGATCGCATGATGCGGACCCTCCCGGCCATGGTCCTGGTCGTGGTGCTCGTGGCCTTCGTGGCCGCCTACTCGGCGCGGCGCCTGGTCGCGCTGGCCGACCGCGAGGAGATGTTCGACACCTACCGGACCCTCGTGCAGGCGAACCTCCAGTGGGCCAGGAGGATGCAGTGGGCCACCGCGGCCATCGTCGCCTTCCTCCTCTACCGGGCGCTCACCGGCACGGCCGCCACGTTCGACCCGACCGTCTACTACGGGGGGCTCGCCCTTCCCATGGCCGCGGCCTGGTTCTACCTGCGCCGCGTGAAGCTCCCCCGCGCCGAGCGGGAGGCCCGGGACCTGGGCATCGTCCTGGGGGCGGGCCGGTAGCGTGGCCGCGGCGCCCCCCGACCTCTCCTCCGCCGAGGAGGCGGAGATCCTGGCCGGAGTCCGGGCCGGAGGGGCCGCGCGGCGCGAGGCCTCGGACCGGCTCTTCCGGAAGCTGCGGGAGCCACTTCACTCGCTGTGCATGCACCTGACCGGCCGCCGCGCCGACGCCGAGGACGCCGTGCAGGAGGTCTTCGTGGCGGTCCACCAGGGGCTGCCCGAGTTCCGCGGCGCCTCCCGGCTCACCACCTGGGTCTACCGGATCGCGCTGCGGGCCGCCTTCCGCGCCCGGTCCCGCCGGCAGGAGGGAGCGCCGGTCGACGAGGGGGCCTCCGGAGGCGGAGGGGAGGGGGAGATGGTGAGGCGCGACGAGTTCCGCCGGGTGGGCGCCGCCATGGCGCGCCTTCCCGCCGAGCCCCGTGCCGTGCTCTCCCTCTTCGCCATCGAGGGGCTCTCCCACCGGGAGATCGCCGACATCCTGGGGATCCCGGAGGGCACCGTCTGGTCGCGGCTCCACGCGGCGAGACGGATGCTCGTCGAGTCACTTTCCGTTTAGACCCCCGATGGGCCGTTGCCCGCGGGACGTTCCCGGATACGTCCGTGCGACGTCCATCGCAGCAAGGGGGAACGCATGAACGGAAAGAAGATGCTCGCCGCGGCGCTCGCCGCCGGTTCGGTCGCCACGCTCGCGGTCGCCGCCGGGAAGCCGGAGGCCTCGCGGGTCGTCGCGCGGGGCAAGTACCTGGTGGAGCAGGTGGGAATGTGCGTCGACTGCCACTCGCCGCGGAACGAGCGGGGCGAGTTCATCCGGGAGCGGTGGCTCCAGGGCGCGCCGCTCGACTTCAAGAACACCGTGCCGATGCCGAAATGGGCGGAGGTGGCCCCGCCGCTGGCCGGCCTTCCGGGCTGGACCGAGGCGCAGGTGGTGACGCTCCTCACCACCGGCAAGGACCAGAAGGGGGAACCGCCCGACCCGCCGATGCCTGCGTACCGGATGAGCAAGGAGGACGCCACCGCGGTGGCCGCCTACCTCGCGTCGCTCGGGAAGAAGTAGTCTCGGGGCGTGACCGACGAGTGCCAGTACTGCGGGGCCGACGTCGACGCCTCCCCGCCGATCCGGGAGACCGGGTGGATCTACGGCATCGAGTGCCGCCGCTGCCCGCCGGGGCGGCGGAGGTCGCTCGTGCTGGGACGCCCGGGACCAGTGGACAGTCTCGACTGCCCCGACTGCGGCGCGGTCCTCGCCCCGGCGGCCACGCACGAGGACGTCCTGGTGGTGAAGGAGATGACCTTCGTCGTGTGCCCGTCCTGCGGGGAGCGCTGCGACGTCTACGCCGTGCGCAAGCTGCGCGACGTGTCGGGCGGGACGATGTAGTCGCGGGGACCGAAGGTCCGCGCGAC
>JBAXVO010000429.1:0-2611 GCA_037129355.1 Deltaproteobacteria bacterium
TGGGGTGCGCGGGGTTGCCCTCCACCTTCACCGGGCGGCCGTCGGCGCTGGCGACCAGGAGGCCGGTGGCGTAGCCATCGAGGGCCAGGGCGGTGGCGTAGTGGAACTTCTTGCCCGGGCGGTCCTCTGGCGGCGCGTGGACGAAGGGGACGATCTTCTCGCGCGGCGGCTGGCAGGCGGCGAGCCCGCCCAGCGCGGCCGATGCGCCCAGGATCTGCATGAACGAACGGCGCGACATCTCCGGCGGAGCCTCGGAGGCCCCGGCGGCGAACTCGCCCCGGGCGGCGGCGGACCGGGCCTCCAGCTCCTCCACGCTCTGCCAGAGCGAGCGCTGCCCGGGCGGGCGGGGGGCTGCGTGATCCTGGATCACCGGCAGTGATTTCATCGGTGGCATGTCGTGCAGTTCACGCGGGAGTGGATGTCGTAGGACTTCATGAGCTCGGTGGCGAGCAGCTGGGCCGCCGCCGGGTCGGCCGGGGGCTGCCAGGTCATGCTCGTGATCTGGTCCCGGGGACGGAGGTTCGGGGCCGGGTTTCGGTGGCACTGGAGGCACCAGCTCATCTGCAGCGAGGCCACCTTGGTGACGGCGGCCATCTGGTCGATGCGCCCGTGGCAGGTGACGCAGCCGATCCCCTTGCCCACGTGGATGGAGTGGTTGAAGTAGGTGAAGTCGGGGAGCTGGTGGACCCGGTTCCACTCGATGGGGGCGCCGGTGAAGTAGCTCCTGCGGACCGGCTCGAGCTTCGGGCTCCGGTTCCAGATCTGCGCGTGGCAGTTCAGGCACATCTCGGTGGAGGGGACGCCGGCGGAGGCGCCGCGCTCCACGTTGAAGTGGCAGTACCGGCAGTCGATCAGATCGTCGACGACGTGGTGCCGGTGGTCGAAGAGCACCGGTTGCGCGATCTCCTCCTGGAGCCCCTGGGCGTACGGCGTGCGCCAGTAGCCCCATAGGCCGAGGAGGGCGCCGCCAGCGACGGAGGCGACGGCGACGAGGGAGAAGCGGGCGAAGAAGTTTGCGGAAGGCTTGAAGAGCGCGCTCATTCCGGCACCGGCCTCCCAGGTTGGTGAGCGTTCATCTCGTCGTCACTTCTGGTGTGTGGCGGGAAATTGTCGAGTCGACCAGTCAACTTCAGTCGCACCCTATTGATACGAGTCAAAACGCTTTGAAACACCCTTTTGGGTACATTATACGTCCCACATGGGTCCGGGTCGGAATAGACCCCTATAGATCCCCCTAAAACGGCGCGAACGGTCTCCCCTTGTGGTCGGCCACCCCCCTGCCCTATGGGTTCGACCCACCGAGCGGCGCCTGCCCGGACCGCGCCGGCGACCTGGACCCCGAACGTGGCCGTCTTCCGACTCCCCCGGCAGCCGATCTTCCCCGACCCGGAGCTGGCCGAGCCCGACGGGCTCCTCGCCGTGGGCGGTGACCTGTCGGCGGAACGGCTGCTGCGCGCCTACTCGGAGGGGATCTTCCCCTGGTACTCGGAGGAGACGCCCATCCTGTGGTGGTCGCCGGAGCCGAGGATGGTGCTCCTTCCCGGGGACCTGCACGTCCCCCGATCGCTGGAACGGACGCTGCGCTCCGGCAGGTACCTGGTCCGCAGCGACACCGCCTTCGGGGAGGTGATCCGCCGCTGCGCCGCGAAGGACCGGCCCGACCAGGATGGCACCTGGATCACCGCCGAGATGGTGGAGGCCTACGAGCGGCTCCACGCGCTCGGCCACGCCCACTCGTTCGAGGCCTGGGACGAGCAGGGGCTCGCCGGCGGCGTCTACGGCGTGTCGATCGGGGCCGCGTTCTTCGGCGAGTCGATGTTCGCGGACCGGCCCGACGCCTCGAAGGCGGCGTTCGCGACCGCGGTCCGATGGATGCGCGGGCGCGGGATCGAGCTCGTCGATTGCCAGGTGGACACCGACCACCTGCGGCGGTTCGGGGCGCGGGAGATCCCGCGGGCGGAGTTCCTCGCCAGGCTCCGCAATGCGCTGGCGACGGCGGGGGTCGTGGGCAGGTGGCGCGTCGGTGAGGGAGTCCTCGAGTAGTCCTGCCGTGGGCCGGCGCCCCCAGTTGGCCTCGTCTCGGGCCGCGCTTGTCCTCGCTCCCCTCGGTGCTCATGGTCGCGGCGGCAGGTAGGGGCTCCGCCCGGCGGGGCCGCTCCGGCACGGGGATCCCGGGGAGTCGCTGCGGAGGCGCGGCACGACGAGGCCAACCTGGGCGCCTGGCGACGTCGGGCGACTGCGGTGACCCTCGCCGCACGCCGGTGCCGCGCTCCCACCGTCGCCGCGCTGGGGAGGGGAGCCGGCGAGTTCATCCGCGCGTGACTTCCCGTGAGTGGCCGCCCGGATCTCCCCACGAGGAGCGCTGTTCGCGTCGCCTTCGGCCCGGGCCGTCCCAGCCGGGTGCCGGGCGCGCAGCGACGAGCTGCCCGCAGGGCAAGTCGAGACCCGGGCCCGTCAGGGCACGGGGAGCTCGACGCCGAGCAGCCGAAGTGCGCCCTGACCCCGAGGACTGCGGCGAGGAGCGGCGCGTCCCAGGCACCCGGCGGCACACGGCCCGCCGGAACGAAGGCGATCCGCCTACGGCGCGAGCGTCCTCTCGAAGAACGCCACC
>JBAXVO010000043.1:0-17335 GCA_037129355.1 Deltaproteobacteria bacterium
AGCGGGCGCCCCCCAGCGACGCGGGCCATCCGGAACCGCCGGCACCACGGAGGGATCCCCGCGACGCCGCGCCGGCCTTCACCGCGGGTCCGCGGTGCGCCCCTTCCCCACGAAGGGACCGCTGTCGCCCGGCAGCGCACATTCCGCCTACATGTCGCGGGGTTGGCGAATCCACCCGGGTTGTTCCCGCACCACGTCCCGGGGGCGGGTCGCGTTCTCCAAGTCCCCGTTGCACGGCTCTTTTCGTCGGGCGCGGCGTGGCTCGACCCGTGCTCCTCGGATGGGCATGACGTCCGCCTCGCTCGCCGCGACCCTCCTCGTCGCCCTCCTCTCCGGACAGAGCGGATCCGACCCGCAGGCCTATGCCCTCTACCAGGCCAAGCTCGCGGTCCTGATGGGCACGCCGGCCACCGGGCCGGCGACGGCGAGCGCGCCCACCGCCAGCGCGGCGTCGGCGCCGGGCGGCTGCCTCCTCGCCCCGGGCGCGGGCAACCTCTCGTCCACGAGCGACTGCACCTCCTGCCACACGAGCTACGCCGCGAAGCACTCGCATCCCGTGGACGTGTACCAGGACGGCGGTCGCTCCCGCTCGCTGCGCACCTCGGCGGAGGTGGTCCGGCGCGGCGTGTTCCTGTCCGACGGAAAGGTCACCTGCCTGTCCTGCCACGACGGGAACTCCACCTGGAAGTACAAGATCGCGATGCCCCCCGGCGCGGAGCCACGCCCCCGGGTGAAGCCCGGCAATCCGCTGACCTACGCGCCCGGCATGGTGGTCCGCGCCGCGATGGCGATGCCGTCGGGGAGCGACGTCAGCCCGACGCCGCTCTGCAAGGCCTGCCACGCATTCGATTGAGCGACCGACGTGACCGGCTCGCGCCCGGGGCCAGGGCTGGTCTGCGACGAGGGGGCGCCCTCCGCGCCGGCGAAAAAAAACGGGAGAGAGCCCCGGCCGTCCACCGGAACCCTCTCCCACTGCTGCCCAGCGCGACCCTAGGGAGGAAGCGCTCGGCCGATCGAATATCGGGCCCCTCGCAGTCGCCGGCGCACGGGCGGGCGCACCGGCATCAGGGCCGCCGCCCGGATCGCCCGCGCGGCCCGGAGGGCCTCCGCGAGGACGACGATGCCGATTGCCATGGCCATGAGCCAGGTCGTCACGACTCCCACCTCCTGCGTCAGCGAACTGCGTGGGCCTCGACCACGAGTAAAGCAAGGAAGGGGCCAATGGGGCACGCGGCCTTCCGGGTACACTGCCCGTGCAAGCGGTCGGGATCGCGGCGGATCGGCGGACGGCCCTTCCGGGACGGGCCCGCGAGGGGGTGCGTGCGGGTGACCCCTGGGTTGTCATCGCCTCCGCACCCGACGGCGCCCATGCCCCCAGGATGTGGTACCTTTTCCGGCCCGGCCGCCGTGGCCGGTCCCACGATTCCGGAGTGAAAATGAGCACGAAGAAGTTCCGCGTCGGCGTCCTGGGCGCCACCGGCATGGTCGGTCAGCGGTTCCTGGCGCTTCTCGAGGACCACCCCTGGTACGAGGTCACCCTCCTCGCCGCCAGCGCCAACTCGGCGGGGCAGAAGTACGCCGACGCCGTGAAGGGGCGCTGGGCCCTCGCGAAGCCCGCCCCGGCGAGGTACGCCGGCCTCACCGTGCAGAACGCCTCCGACGTGGCGAAGATCGCCGACCAGGTCGACTTCGTCTTCTGCGCCGTCGACATGACGAAGGAGGAGACGGCGAAGCTCGAGGAGGACTACGCCCGCCACGAGACGCCGGTGGTCTCCAACAACTCGGCCCACCGGGCCACGCCCGACGTCCCGATGATGGTGCCGGAGATCAACCCCGAGCACGCCTCGGTCATCGAGGCGCAGCGCAAGCGGCTCGGCACGAAGCGCGGCTTCGTCGCCGTGAAGCCCAACTGCTCGCTGCAGAGCTACGTCCCGGCCATCCACCCGCTCATGAAGTTCGGGCCGAAGCGCGTCGCGGTGTGCACCTACCAGGCGATCAGCGGCGCCGGGAAGACCTTCGAGACCTGGCCGGAGATGGTCGACAACCTCATCCCCTTCATCAAGGGGGAGGAGGAGAAGTCGGAGAAGGAGCCCATGAAGATCTGGGGCACCGTGAAGGACGGAAAGATCGTCCCGGCCATGGACCCGGTCATCTCCGCGCAGTGCATCCGCGTGCCCGCCTCCGACGGCCACATGGCCGCGGTCTTCCTGCAGCTCGAGAAGAAGGCCTCCAAGGAGGAGATCATCGCGCTCTGGCGCTCCTTCGAGGGCCGACCGCAGGCCCTCGGACTTCCCAGCGCGCCGAAGCCCTTCCTCACCTACTTCGAGGAGGAGAACCGGCCGCAGACGAAGCTCGATCGCGACGCCGGGGGCGGCATGGGCGTCACCATCGGCCGGCTGCGACCCGACGCCCTCTTCGACTGGCGCTTCGTGGCGCTCTCGCACAACACCGTCCGCGGCGCCGCCGGCGGTGCGGTGCTGACGGCGGAGCTGCTCACGAAGGACGGCTACATCGAGCGAAAGTGAAACGGGTGGGGCGCTCGCCCCACCCGCGGTCACGTCGGCGAGGGATGCCCCCGGCGCTCCGGGCGCCCGGGATCAGTTCCGCCTGCCGCCGAAGAGGTTCAGGATCGACAGGAACAGGTTGATGAAGTTGAGGTAGAGCGACAGCGCCCCGTTCACCGGGAGCGCGGCCACGGTGCCCCCCAGCGCCGCCATGCGGCGCAGCCGCTGGGTGTCGTAGGCGGTGAGCCCGGTGAAGACCACCACCGCGGCCGCCGAGACCACCCAGGAGATCATGCCGCTCTTCATGAAGATGTTCACCACGCTCGCGATGACGATGCCGATGAGCCCCATGAAGAGGAAGGTCGACCAGCTCGTGAGGTCCTTCTTCGTCACCGTGCCGTAGATCGACATGGCCATGAAGGTGCCGGCGGTGACCGCGAAGGCGGAGGCCACCGAGGCGCCGGTGTAGGCGAGCAGCACCACCGAGAGCGTGGCCCCGGTGAGCGCCGAGTAGAGGAGGAAGAGCGCGCCGGCCGCGCCGGCCGACAGCTTGTTCACCGCCGCGGAGAGGCCGATGACGAGGCCGAACTGGGCGATGATGAGCCCCCAGAAGACCATCTTGTTCCCGAAGATGACCTGGAGGGCGGCCGGGGTGGTCGCGATGTAGTACGCGACGCCCGCCGTGACGAGCAGCCCGAAGGTCATCCAGCGATAGACGGCGGCCATGAAGCGGCGCTCGACGTCGACGCCGGCGCGGGCCACGACCTGATAGTTCTCGTATGCGTTAGCCATCCGGGGATTGTAATCAGGGCCGGGCGGAAGGCCAGCGCCGGGAGGGGCGTCCTACCCCTGGACGGCCGGAATCCCGAGGTTTTCCAGGACCTGGAGGAGTTTTCCGGGCGCCTCCGCCCACGCCCTCGGGCCTGCCCGGGCCAGCTCCTCCCGGCTGAACGGCCCCCAGAGCGCGGCCACGGTGGCCACCCCCGCCGCGTTCCCGGCCACCACGTCGTGGGGCGAGTCGCCGACGAAGGCGGCCTCCTCCGGCCGGGCCCCGAGCCTCTCGATGGCGTGGAGCACAGGAGCCGGGTCGGGCTTGTGCCGCCCGGTCGCCTCCAGCCCCACCACGAGCTCGAAGTGGCGCGTGAGCCCCAGGAAGTCGAGCGACCGGCGGGCCGAGGGCTCGAGCTTGGACGTGACCACCGCCATGCGCACCCCGCGGGCCGAGAGGCCGTCGAGCACCTCCGGCACCCCGGGGAAGGCGTGCACCATGGCGTCGTGGTGCGCCCACTGGTGGACCTTGTAGCGCTCCTTCAGCCGCTCCACGTCGGCCTCGTCCACGGCCCAGCGCCGGATCATGGCGTCGAGCGGCGTGCCGATGAGGGCCACCCACTCGGCCACCGGCGGCGGGCGCGGGTGGCCGTCGAAGGCGGCCTTCATCGACGACAGGATGAGCGGGATCGAGTCGATGAGCGTCCCGTCGAGGTCGAAGAGGACCACGCGGGGGAGCATCGATCGATCCCGGGTTCGGGCTACAGCAGTCCCGGCTTTCCGGCCTTGAACCGGGTGTACTCGGTGGTGAGCAGGTCGACGTGCTCCCGCTCCTCCGCCGCCAGTTCCCGGTAGAGCTGCTGCTCCATCGACCCGGCCGCGCACTGGGCGCCCTTCTCCGAGAAGTACTTCACGGCCCGCTGCTCGAAGGCGATGGCGATGCGGAACAGGTTGGCCGGGTCGGACGGGTCGTTGGGGATGCCCGCGTACACGGCGGCCCGCTCGGTCTTGAAGCCCTCGGAGGCCTCGGCCACGTTCACGTGGTAGCGGCCGGAGAGGGTGGCCATGTGCTCCTTCTCCATCTCGGCGAACTTGCCGAAGAGGACCTGGAGCTGCGGGTCCTTGGCCTCGGCGGCGGCGCGCTTGTAGAAGGCCATGCCGCCCAGCTCGATCTCGAAGGCGGTGCGCACGGCCTCGAGCGCCTTGGCGTCGGCGATGGAGCGATCCCCCAGCGGCGCCAGCTTGCCGCCGCAGGCCGGGCACTGGCCGTACGGGAAGGCGAAGCCCTCGCTCACCTTGGCGCAGGCCTCGCAGCGCCACTGCAGCGTGGAGTTGGCGCAGCAGATGTACTCCTCGTCCCCCTCGACGGGCTGACGGCACTTCGGGCAGGTCTTGGCGCCGGCGTCCACGGTGGCGGTTCCCTTCGTGCTGGAGTTGACGGTCGGTGCGCCGGCCACGCCCGGGGTCATGGGCACGAAGGCGGCGAGGTCGGTCTCGGAGACCGGCCACATCGACTTCCCGGCGGCGAGCCAGGTGGCGATGCCCTTGGCGGCGCGGCGCCCGGCCCCCATGGCCAGGATGACCGTGGCCCCGCCGGTGACGATGTCACCGCCGGCGAAGACGCCGGGGAGCGTCGTGGCCTGGGCCTTGTCGTCGGCCACCACGTTGCCCCACTTGTTCAGGCCGAGGCCGGGGGTGGCCTGGGTGATGATGGGGTTCGCCTTGGTGCCGAGCGCGTAGATGACGGTGTCGCACTCGAGGTCCTTGAAGCGGCCGGTGGCGACGGGCTTGCGGCGACCCTTCTCGTCGGGCTCGCCGAGCTCCATCTCCTCGACCTTCATGCCCTTCACGTTTCCCTCGGCGTCGACGTAGATCTCGACCGGCGCGTGGAGGAAGAAGAAGTTGATCCCCTCCTCCTTGGCGTGGCGGATCTCCTCGATGCGGGCCGGGGCCTCGGCCTCGGTGCGGCGGTAGACGCAGCGGACCGTGGCGGCGCCGATGCGCTTGGAGACGCGCAGGCAGTCCATGGCGGTGTTGCCGGCGCCGATGACCACCACGCTCTGGCCGACGTTCACCGGCGTGTCGAGGTAGGGGAACCGGTCGCCGCCCATGAGGTTCACGCGGGTGAGGAACTCGTTGGCCGAGTAGACCTGGCCGGCGAACTCGCCCGGGATGCCCAGGAAGGTGGGCGCGCCCGCGCCCACGCCGAGGAACACCGAGTCGAAGCCCTTGTCCTGCATGAGCTGCTGCACGGTGAAGGTCTTGCCGACCACCTTGTTGGTCTCGATCTTCACGCCCATGTCCTTCAGCCGATTGACCTCGCGCTCGATGATGTCGCGAGGGAGGCGGAAGGAGGGGATGCCGTAACGGAGCACGCCGCCCACCACGTGGAGGGCCTCGTAGATGGTGACGTCGGCGCCGTAGCGGACCAGGTCGGCGGCGGCGGCGAGGCCGGCGGGGCCGGAGCCCACGACCGCCACCTTGCCGAGCCCCTTCGCGAAGACCGGCGGGGTGGCCTTGGGGGCCTTGGCGTTGTCGCCGACGAAGCGCTCGAGCCGGCCGATGGCCACCGACTCCACCTTCTTGTTGATGATGCAGAGCGCCTCGCACTGCGTCTCCTGCGGGCAGACGCGGCCGCAGATCGACGGGAACATGTTGGCCTCGTACATGACCTCGAGGGCCCCGTCGAGGTCGCGCACGATCAGGTGGCGGATGAAGCGCGGGATGTCGATCTGCACCGGGCAGCCGGCCACGCAGGCGGGCTTCGCGCACTGGATGCAGCGCTCCGCCTCCCGCAGCGCGTCCTGGAGCGAGAAGCCCAGGTTCACTTCCTTGAAGTTGCGGGCGCGCTCGGCGGCGTCGCGCTCCGGCATGTGAACTTGATGGGGCTCGAGCTCCTTGATCTTCTTGTAGTTGCGCTTGCCCTCCTCGAAGAGCTGCTTCTCGAGGTTGCAGACGTGGGCGTAGTCGACGTTGGCCTGCTCCTCCTGCCCCTTGAAGCGCTTCTGGCGGGAGAGCAGCTCCTTGAAGTCGACCTTGTGGCCGTCGAAGTCCGGCCCCTCCACGCAGGCGAACTTCACCTGGCCGTCGACCGTGACCCGGCAGGAGCCGCACATGCCGGTGCCGTCCACCATGATCGCGTTCAGCGACACCATGGTCTTCACGCCGAACGGGCGGGAGGTCTCGACGCAGCCGTACATCATGGGGAGCGGCCCGATGGCCACCACCATGTCGGGCTTCTGGGTCTCGAGGATCTCCTTCAGGGCCACCGTGACGAAGCCGGGCTTGCCGTAGCTGCCGTCGTCGGTGCAGACGATGAGGTCGTCCGAGTACTTCTTGAACTTGTCCTCCCAGAAGACCAGGTCCTTGTTGCGGAAGCCGATGATGCTCGTGGTCCGGCAGCCGGCCTCCTTGAAGGCACGCAGCTGGGGATAGACCGGCGCCACGCCGAGGCCGCCGCCGACGAAGACCACGTGCTTGCCGGCCTCGATGTGCTGGGGCATGCCGAGCGGGCCGACGAAGTCGAGGAACTCGTCTCCCTCGGCGTAGTTCTCCATCATCTCCTTGGTGGTCTTGCCGAGCGCCTGGATCACCATGGTGATCGTCCCGGCCTCGCGGTCGTAGTCGGCGACCGTGAGCGGGATGCGCTCGGCGCCCTCGCGGAGGCGCAGCATCACGAAGTGGCCGGCCTGGGCCGACTTCGCCACGTCGGGCGCCTCGACCTCCCAGAGGAAGGTGGTCGGCGAGAAGGTCTGGTGGCGAACGATCTTGTACATGGGCTTCGCTTCCTCGTGAGGCGGTGGAGGGGCACCGGGGGCTTTCCGGCGGGACGACGTTGGTACCAGCGCCGCATGTACCCGTCAAGGACTACACGCCGGGCCGTGCCGGGCAAAAAGCGCTTGACCTGCGGGGGGTTGCGACGATGAACGCCCTTGCCGGGGAGGCCCCCTTGCGCCGGCCGGGCGCGTGGCGCAGGAACAGTGGATGGCAAGCGAGCGATCGGCCTCCCACCTGGCGCCCGGATTCCTGGTCGCGGCTCCCGGCCTCCGGGACCCGAACTTCGCCGGATCCCTCGTGCTCATGACCGGCCACCGCAAGGCCGGGGCGATGGGCTTCGTGGTCAACCGGCCGGCGCCGATCTCGGCCGCCGAGATGCTCGCGTCGGTCGACGAGCGGCTGGGCGGCCTGGCGCGGGCCTCCGAGCACGGCCAGCGCGCCGTGCTGATGGGCGGACCGGTCTCGCCCGAGCAGGTCTGGGTGCTCTACCGGCGCGGCACCGCGGGCACCGCGGGAGAGGACGACGAGGCCATCCGGGTGGGGCGGAACCTCGTCGTGGGCAGCTCCCGCCCCGTCCTGGAGGCGATCCTGGGGCAGGACGGCCCGGGACCGGTGCAGCTCTTCGTGGGATACGCCGGATGGGCCCCCATGCAGCTCGAGGAGGAGATCTCCCAGGGGTCCTGGGTCCCGCTCGGGTTCGAGGAGGAGCTCGTCACCTCGGTCCCGATCCCCGACCGCTGGGCGGAGGCCGTGCGGCGGCTCGGCCTCGACCCGAACGGATTCCTCGTCGGCGGCGGCGGGGCCATGGCCTGACGGGCCCGGAGGCGAACATGTTCGAGACCTCGCAGCACCTCCTCCTCCATGTCGTTCAGTGGCTCCGGCTCTCCCTCGAGGCCATCGGGGCGCTGGTCATCGCCGCCGGCGCCGTCCGCGGCATCCTGGCGTTCGTGGCGTCGCGCTCCGCCCCGGCCGACGAGCGGTTCGTCCCCATCCGGCTGACGCTGGCCCGGTACCTCTCGCTCGCCCTCGAGTTCCAGCTGGCCGCCGACGTCCTCTCGACCGCCATCGCCCCCTCCTGGGACGAGATCGGCAAGCTCGCGGCGATCGCCGTGATCCGGACCGGCCTGAACTACTTCCTGGGGCTGGAGGTGAAGGCCGAATCGGCTGCCCTGGCGGCGGGCCCCTCGCGGGAGCGGGCAAACCCGGAGGCCGCGCCTTAGACTAGCGGTTCGACCCCACCCGAAAGGATTCCGACCGATGGCCACCGTCACGCTGAAGGGCAATCCCATCCACACGAACGGCGACCTTCCCCAGAAGGGCACGCAGGCTCCCGACTTCAAGCTCACCGGCATCGACCTGAAGGACGTCGGCCTGGCGGACTACAAGGGCAAGAAGAAGATCCTGAACATCGTCCCCAGCCTCGACACCCCGACCTGCGCCACCTCGACCCGCAAGTTCAACGAGACCGGCGGCAAGCTGCCCAACACGGTGGTGCTCGTCATCTCGGCCGACCTGCCCTTCGCCATGAAGCGCTTCTGCACCACCGAAGGGCTCCAGAACGTGGTGAGCCTCTCCATGATGCGCGGCAAGTCCTTCGCGAAGACCTACGGCGTCCTCCTCGAGGACGGCCCGCTCGCCGGCGTCACCGCCCGCGCGGTGGTGGTCGTCGACGAGAACGACAAGGTCGTCCACACCGAGCTCGTCCCCGAGATCGGCCAGGAGCCGAACTACGACGCCGCGCTCGCCGCCGCGAAGTAGCGGCGTCCCGAGGATCGTTCCCCGCCGCCTCCGGGACCTCGCCGCCGGAGGCGAGGGTCCGGGGGCGTCTCCGCTCGAACGGGCCGCCCTCGGGCTCGTCGAGGTGCTCGGGGCCGCCTCGCTCGTCGCCACCGACCGGGCGCTGCTCCGGTCGGCGATCCTCCCCACCACCCTCACCTTCCTGGGGGCGGTGGTGTTCGCGGCGATCGCCGCGTTCCGCCACGGGGAGCGGCACTTCGAGACCGCGTTCGCCTCGTTCGTGGCCATCTCCTCCATGCCCCCCACCCTGCTGTGGCCGCTCTGGACCCGGCTGGGCAAGGAGGCGCGGCGGGCGCTCGGGGCGACCCCCGGCGAGGAGGAACGGCCGGGCGAGCCCTACCGGAAGCTCCTCGTCCGCGAGACGGTGAAGGCGCTCCGGCAGGCCGCAGTGGTCGCCCTGGGGCTCGCGCCGGTGTTCGTCGTCGTCGAGTTGCTGCCCGGGGTGGGGCACGGCATCACCGTCGGGCTGGGGCTCCTCTGGGCCTGGTACTGGGTGGTGCTCGACTGCCTGGAGATCCCGGTCGAGCTCGAGCCGGGGCGGCTCGGCCCCGGTGAGCCCACCTGGTTCGAGCGGGGGCTTCGCCACCTGGGCGGCCGGTCCCGGTGGCTCTTCCTCCTCTCCTGGAGCGGCCGGTTCCTGGGGTGGCTCTCCCGGCCCTGGCGCCACCAGGCGAAATTCACCGAACGTCACGCCTGGGAGTCGGCCGGGTTCGGCGCCGGAACGGTGGCCTTCCTGGCCATCCCGATCCTGGGGGTCTTCTTCCGCGCGGTGGCCATCACCGCCGCCACCGCACTGGTGGTGCGGGAGGAGGAGTCGACGGATGGGCCCATCCGGGAACTGGCGGCCCCCGGCGAACGTGCCTAGGCTGACCTCACCTCGTCACTGGAAAGGAAGACCCATGCGCTCCGTCCGCAGCTCGGTCCTCGCCGTCCTCACCGCCGCCTTCCTCGCGGCCCCCGCCGCCGTCCACGCCGGCGACACCTACCTGGCGCTGAAGGGTGGCGTCTGGGCCCCGACCGCCTCGAACGGCTTCTCCGCCGCGAGCGACGTCATCACCACCGGCAAGTTCCCCACCTCGGGCGACATCGAGCTCGCCTACGGCGCGACCCTCGGCATCATCGGCGCGCAGGTCTCGGCCGGGTACATGTGGACCAGCCAGGTCATCGACGGCGTCACCGTCAAGGCGAACGGCATCCCCTTGACGGCGGTCGGACAGCTCCGCCTCCCCATCTTCTTCATCCAGCCCTACCTGGCAGCGGGGATCGGGGTCTTCACGAACTTCGGGAGCGCGAGCGGCAACGGCATCACCCTCTCCGCCACCAAGTTCTCGTTCATGGTCGTCGGCGGCGCGGGCGTCGACTTCTTCCTCGGGCCGATCCTCCTCGGCGCCGAGGCCCGCTACAACTACATCACCGACCAGACCTTCGACTGGGGAACGATGAAGCTCTCCGGCGTGACCATCACCGCCAACGTCGGCTACATCTTCTAGCCAGGACCGGGAGGGCGGGTCTCCCCGCCCTCCTCGTCACTTCGCCGTGTCGGCTGCCTCGGCGATCCTGGCCGCCGCGGCCGGGTCGACCTTCGAGAGCAGCGTGAGCTCCATCTCGTAATCCCGGTGGCGCTTCTCCGTGGAGCTGTTCCGGTCGTCGAGGATGTAGAAGAACTGCACGAAGCAGCCTCCCGGCCCGGCCGGCTTCCCCCGCACCAGGAAGCGGACCAGCTGGCCGTCGCTGTCGCTCTCGGCCTCGAACGTGCCGTCGTCGTCCTTGGTGGTGGCGTGGCCGCGGTTGAGGAAGTTGGTGATGACCCCCTGCTTCTCCTGCCCCGCCAGTTCCCGGTCGCTTCCCACCAGGCCATAGCCCTGGTTGGCGATGACCTTGAGCGCGTCGACCCAGAGGTCCTCGCACGCCTTGGGGAACCGGTACTCGCGCATGGTGTCCCGGACGTAGGCCGGGCCCGCCCCGCCTGCGGTGAGGCTGCTGCACCCCGTCGCCGCGAGCACCGCCGCGACGGCCCACGTGAAGCCGCTCCGGTTCCTCATCCGCGTTCCTCCTCCAGGCTGCGCTTGAGCGACTCGAGCCCCTCCCGGTCGTCGGACCAGACGAGGCCCACCTGCACCTCGCCACCGTCCTCCGCCGTCCGGTAGCAGACCTTGAGACGCCAGCGCTCCTGCTCGCAAGCCTTCTTGATCTCGTAGCGCACGCCGCGCCCGTCGCGGCGGACCACTTCGAGCGCCCGGACAGCCTGCTCGGGAAGCTGCATGGCGCGGCATTAGACCATGGGTCAGGCCGCGGTGCGGTGGGCGTCGCAGCGCAGGCGACCGATGAGGGGCACGTGGTCGGAGAGCCCGGCGAAGGGGCTCTTGCGGTCGCCGAAGCGGGCCGAGCCGTCGAGGTCGAGGAAGCGGACGCCGTTCCCGTAGAAGAGGTGGTCGAGGTGCATGCGCATGCGCATGAAGCCGGCGGTGGGCCAGGCCCGGGCGTCTTCGGGGTCGAGGACGCCGAGTTCCTGCTGGGCGCTGCGGAAGCCCGCCTCGCCGGTGAGGTACTGGAAGACCGGGGAGCCCGGGGCCGAATTGAAGTCGCCGCAGACCACGAAGGGCTCCCCGCCGGCGTGGCGCTCCACGAAGGCGGCGAGCGTCCGGGCCTCGTGGAGCTGGTTCGGGCCCCACCCCATCCGGGCCGGATGCGTCCAGAACCCCCGGGCGAACGGGGTGGGTAGCGAGATGTGGGTGTTGAAGACGTGGAGCCGGCGCCCGGAGGGGTCGGCCACGTGCATGTGGGCGCAGATGCGGGCCTGCTTGCGGTCGCGGAAGCGCTCCACGTGGTGGTGCGTGATGTGGTGGGGCGAGTCGACGTTGTGCGACTCGATGGTGAGCCGCCGGGTGTTCACCAGGATGGCGAGGCCGTGGGTGGTGATGTTCACGCGGCGGATGCTGTTCGCGTGGGCGCGGAAGTAGAAGCCGTCGTAGGGGAAGGGGGCCTCGATCGCCGCGAAAGCCCCTTCCAGCGCGGCCATGAAGGAGGCGAGCTGGGTCTCTCCGCTTCGCGCGTGGCCGTGGGCGAGGCGCGACCGGAGCGAGATGGTCTCGATCTCCTGGAGGCAGACCACGTCGGGCGTCGGATCGAGGGCGGCGAGGGCACGGGCGATGCGGTGCTCCGGACCCCGGGTGCTGGCGAGCCCCTTCAGCGCGTGACCGAAGTAGCGGACGTTGTAGCTGACGATGCGGAGCGCCTGGGTGCGTACCATGGTGTCCCTCGATCATGCGTCCGGCAGGGGGGCACTGCAACGTGGAGTGCCGGGCCGGGTCCGCCCCGCCATACCCCCCCCGGGATCGGGCAGGAGAGGCCCGGCGCCTGATACCATCCGTCGATGGCCTCCAGCGAAGTACGCCCCGAGGGAACCGAATCCTGGACCCTCGTTCCGGCCAGGCCGTCCTCGGAGCGACGACCGTACCTGCTCGTCCTCTCCGGTCCGCAGCTCGGCGAGATCTTCGCCCTCGAGCCGGACCGCGAGTTCGTCCTCGGCCGCGACCCCACCTGCGAGGTCCGCCTGCGCGACACCGGCGTTTCCCGGAAGCACGCCGGCATCATCGCCGGCTCCGACGGGGCCCGGCTCCGCGACATGGGGAGCACGAACGGCATCTTCGTCGAGGGGATCCGGGTCGCCGACTGCAAGCTCCAGGACGGCCAGCGCGTCCAGATGGGCATGCACACCGCGCTCAAGTACTGCCTCTGCGACGACCTCGAGATCGGGTACCAGCGGCGCCTCGCCGAGGGCGCGCTGCTCGACCCCGAGACCGGCCTCTTCAACCGCCGCCACTTCGACGACCGGCTGGCGGCCGAGCTCGTGACCTCGTCCCGCTACACCCGTCCCATGTCGCTCCTGTGCGTCGAGGTCGACGGGCTCTCCCGGGTGACCGAGGCCTCGGGACGCGCGGTGACCGACGAGGTGCTCGGGCTCATCTCCCGCCTGCTCAAGTCGGCGGTCCGTCGCGAGGACGTGCTGGCGCGGGTCAACGCCGAGGAGTTCGGCGTGGTGGCCCGCGAGACGCCGCTGTCGGCCGGCCGGGCCCTCGGGGAGCGCATCCGCAGGGCCGTGGAGCAGGGGCACGTCACCGTGCGAGGTCAGGACCTGGCGCTCACCGTGAGCGTGGGCGTGGTCGGCATCGACACCATCGGGACCTACACGACCGGTCGCACCGACGCAGAGGTGATGGGGCTCGCCGAGAGCGCCCTGCGCCGGGCCCGCGTCGCCGGGGGCAACCGGGTCGAGGCCGACGGACCGCTCTCGCTGCCGTGACGCGGAGCTAGTTGTTCACTTCCTCGAAGGCGCCGACCGCGTTGAGGAGCTTCAGCGTGGCCAGGTCGACGTTGAGCGACTCGGCCACCAGCCCCACCTCGGCCTGCCGGAGCGTCTGCACCGAGTCGGTGGACTCGAGGTAGGTGGCGGCGCCGGCCTTGTAGGCCACGTCGACGAGCCGCGCGTTCTCCTGCGCGAGGCCGGTGCGCTCCCGGGCCTTGGCCCGGTTGGCCACGGCGCCCTGCAGGTCGAGCTCGGCCTGCTTCACGCGGGTCACGGCGTTCAGGTCCACCTGGCGCTTGAAGGCGTCGGCCTCGGCGATCCTGGCCGACTGCTCGCGGATGGAGGCCTCGCGCAGCCCGCCGTCGAAGATGTTCCAGGTGAGCCCGATCCCGACCTGCCAGGTGAAGGCGTTGGGGTTGAAGGTGCCGGTGGTGGCGTAGTTGTAGGCCCCGAAGACGCCGATGTTGGGGAGGTACTGCATGTAGATGCGCATGCGCTCGCCGTAGGCGAGGTCGAGGGCCTCGGCGGCGGCCTTCACGTCGGGGCGGAGGTCGAGCGCCTGCTGCTCCAGGTTGGCCCCCTTGGGCGCCGGCGGCGAGGTGGGGATGACGATGTCGAAGTCGTCGGGCCGATCGAGCGCGGTGGCCAGCGCGAGCCGGGCCCGCTGGAAGTCGATCTGGGCCCGCTTGAGGTCCTCCTCGGCCTGGGCCCGGTCGATCTCGGCCCGGAGCAGGCCGACCTTGGTGCCGGTCCCCGCCTCGAAGCGCACGCGGGAGTCCCGCTCCCGTTCCTTGGTGAGGACGACCTGCCGCTCCTGGACGGCGGTGAGCTCCTGGAGGCTGGCCACGTCGTAATAGAGCTGCGCCACCCCGAAGAGGATGTCGCGGCGGGCCTGCTGGACGTTGTAGTCGATGGTCCGCTCGGCCTTGTAGGCGTTCTGGATGATCAGGATCGCCTGGGGCGCGATGATGGCCTGGTTGAGCCTCACCTGCCCCTGCGTCTGGACGAGCGGCTGGACGACGGTCGTGATCGGGTCGCCGGTGCCCGTGGGGATCGCGAAGGACACCTCGTACTGGTTGCGGACGATCTGGGCGGTCGCGCCGATCTGCGGGAGGTAGGTCGACCAGCCCTTCCAGGTGAGCTGCGCTGCCGCCTGGACCTTGGCGTCGAGCTGCTGGATGTCGAGGTTCTGGGTCCGGGCCGAGTCGATGGCCTCCTTCAGCGTCAGGACCTTCTTCCTCGGCGCCGGCGACGGGGCCGGCGGCTCGGCGGGAGCCGGCGTGGCCGGCTTCGCGACGGGCGCGGGGGCCGGTGCGGCAGCCGGGGCCGGCGGGGTGGCCTGGGCGAGGACGACGGCGGCGAAGAATGCGAGGGTACTCATGAAACCTCCGTTTGGCCTGCGAGGTCTACACCAACCCGACCCGCGGCGCTCGCGAGAATTATCCTGGTGACCCCGGCCGTGCAGCGGCGGGGTCGGGGCACCCCCCGAGGGGGCGGGTGGGGGCGACGGGCGGGCTACCGCTTGCCGGACAGGTCCTCGATCTCCCGCTCGACGTCCTTCTTGTCGTCGGCGTCCGGACGCTCGGCCAGGTACTTCCGGAACTCCTGGACGGCCTGGGCGCTCTGCCCGCGATCCTTGTGCCAGTAGCCGAGGTAGAGGTGGGGCATGGGGTTCGCCGGCTCGGCCGTGCTGGCCTTCTCGTACCAGGGAACCGCCGCCCGGAGCCCCTGGGCCTCGTTCACCGCGCGTGCAATCAGGTAGTAGAGATCCACGCGCTTCGGGTCGCCCTTCAGGGCCTTCTGGTAGGTGGCCACCGCCTCGGCGGCGCGCCCGGTGCGCAGCTGGCAGCCCGCGAGCTCGATGCGCGCCGACTCCTGCCCCGGAGCCGCCTCGAGCGCCTTCTGGAACTGGGGCATGGCCTGCTTGCAGTCCCCCTGGGACGCGAGGAGCCGCCCCAGGCGCTCGTATCCCTCCGGCGACCGGGGCGCGGCGGCGATGCCGGCCCGGTAGGACTGGATCGCGTCCGGGATCTGGACGGAGCGTTCCAGGGCCAGGCCGAGCTCGAGCTGGTAGGCGGCCTCCCCGGGCGCGAGCTGGGTGGCCCGGCGCAGCCGGTCGACCGCGCTGACCGCCTCTCCCTTGGCCAGGAGCGCCTTGCCGAGCCAGAACTGCGCCTCGGCCATCCGCGCGTCCAGGTTGGTGGCCTGGTCGAGTTCCTTCATCGCCTCGTCGGTCTTCTTCTGCTCGAGCAGGAGCGCTCCGAGCTTCACGCGGGCGAGCGCGCCCCGCGGGTCGAGCACCAGCGCCGCCTCGAGCGCCTTGCGGGCCGGATCCGGCTCGCCGGCGCGCCACAGGGCCCAGCCGAGGAGGAGCTGGGCGTCGGCCGACCCTGGGTCGGCGGCGACGGCCCGCTCGGCGAGCGCCCGGGCGCCGGCCACGTCGTCGCGGGCCAGCGCCAGGCGGGCCGATCCGGCCAGCGCCGCGGCGTTGCGGGGATCCCGGGCGAGCGCCCGGGAGAAGAGGGCCTCCGCGCCGGCCGTGTCTCCGCGAACGAGCGCCAGCGTCCCCTGGGCGGCGAGCACGTCCGGCTCCTCCGGCCCCTTCTCCGCGGCGATCTTGAGCTGGGCCTCGCCTCCCTCGACGTCGCCCTCGCCGGCCGCGAGCCGGGCGAGCGCGAGCGGCGCCTGCCAGCCGGCCGGATTCTTCGCCGCGGCGCTCTCGTAGGCCTTCCGGGCCTCGGCGGTGCGCCCGGCCCGCTGCTCCATGACCCCCTTCGCGATCAGGAGATCCGGGTCGCCGGGCGAGCGGGAGAGCGCGCCCTCCAGGGTGGCCGCCGCCTCGGCGCCCTTGCCGGCCAGCAGCTGGGCCCGCACGAGGAGCGCGGAGGTGGAGGCGCTCCGCGCGGCGACGGGGATGGCCTCCAGCGCGGCGGCGGCCTTGGCCGGCTCCCCGCGGCGGAGGAGCGCCCGTCCCAGCTCGAGGCGGGCGTCGATCGCCCCGGACCAGTCCTGCGTGGCCTGGGTGAGCTCCGCCTCCGCCCCTTCGAAGTTGCCGCTCCGGGTGAGCGCGCCGGCGAGCAGGACGCGCGCCCGGGCACGCTCCGCCGGACCGAGAAGCTCCACCCGATCCTTGGCCAGGAGGGCGCGGAGCGCCGGTTCCGCGGCAGGGTCTCCCGCCTTCTCCAGCAGCGCCGCGAGGTCGAGGGCAGCAGCGGCGTTGCCGGGATCCTTCGCCAGCACCCCCTCGAGCGCCGCGCGGGCGACCTTGTCCTCGCCCTTGCGCACGGCGACCGCGGCGCGCAGCCGCGCCGAGCG
The DNA here is from genome assembly GCA_037129355.1 of Deltaproteobacteria bacterium. GTDB lineage: Bacteria > Myxococcota > Myxococcia > Myxococcales > Anaeromyxobacteraceae > CAIOAK01. Next base: position 16,468 of record JBAXVO010000043.1, read on the forward strand.
GGGCGAGCCCGGCAGGGCGGCGTCGAGCCGGTCGAGGAAGGCGAGGGCCCGGACCGGCTCTCCACGCTGGAGCGACGCCCGGGCGAGCAGGAAGAGGGTCTCGGGATCGGGCTTGGCGGGGAGGACCTTCTCGAGTGCGGCGACCGCCGGGCTCACGTCGTCGCCGGAGGCGAGCGCCGCGGCCAGGAGGGACTCCTTCGTCGCCGGTGCGTCCGGCTCCGAGGCGGCGAGCGTCGACGCGAGCTGCTTCGCCCGCGGCGCCTGGGCATCCCCGCCGCGTCCGGCCAGCGCCGCCGAGGCGCTCGTGAACAGCCGGATGCCCTCGGGGTCGTCGCCACGACGCGCCAGCCCCTGCTGCGCCAGCGCCATCGCCTTCTGGTCGGAGGGGAAGGCGTCCAGGGCGAGCTGCTGCCGCCCCTCGGCCGCGAGCTTCCCGACCGCTGCGTCGCTCCGCGATCGGAAGGCCTTCCAGAAGAACGGGCCGTGGCGGGTGAAGGACCCGGTCACCCCCACCGCCGCGACGAGGAGCAGGACGCCGGCCGCGACGCCGAGCGCCACGATCTTCTGGCGAGAGAGGGGAGCCGACGCGACCTTCTCCCGGAACCCGCCCTGCATCCGGGGCTGGAAGGGAACGGGGACCTTTCCCGCCGACTGGGGCGCCGGGCCGGGAGCGACGAGCGGGGCCTCGTTCATCCGCTGGACCGACGCGGCGAACGGCCCGGCCGAACCGATGGCGATCCATTCCTCCACGGAGGCCGGGGAGACGTCCTCGTTCCCGTTCAACTCCCCCTTGCCGAGCATCTCCACGATCTCCTGCTCGGAGAAGGGACCGAAGACGCGCCCCGACGGGCGGCGGATCCGGTAGCCC
>JBAXVO010000430.1:0-2604 GCA_037129355.1 Deltaproteobacteria bacterium
GCCCCCGCGCCGCCGCTGGCTCGCCAGGACGAGCGTCTTCGTCACCACCCAGCCGAACACGAAGCCGCCCACGTGGGCGAAGAAGGCCACGCCCGAGCCGAAACCTCCCAGGAAGGCCCAGAGGAGCTGAAGCACGAACCACAGGCCGATGAAGAAGCTCGCCGGCAGGTGGATGAACCGGACGAAGAAGAAGACGGGGACGGCGGTCAGCACCCGGGCGCGCGGGAAGAAGACCATGTAGCCCGCCATGATCCCGGCGATGGCGCCGCTCGCGCCGACCATCGGCATGAGCGGGTCCCCCTGGGCGAGCGAGAGCAGGGTCTGCGCGGCGGCGGCCGCGACCCCGCTCGCCAGGTAGAAGGCGGCGAAGCGGACCCTCCCGAGGACGTCCTCCACGTTGGGCCCGAAGACCCAGAGGAAGAGGAGGTTGCCGAGCAGGTGGAAGACGCCCCCGTGGAGGAACATGCTCGTGAGGATCGTGAAGGGGGGAGGGACGAGGTCGCGAGGACCGATGTCCCGGAAGGTGACCACCTCCCACGGGATCGCCCCCCCCACGAGCGCCGTGTAGTTGATCCCCTGCTCGAAGCGACGGAGCAACTCGCCGAACGGCAGGCCAGGCGTCTGGAGGACCCCGGTGATCTGGAGGGCGAACCATGCCTGCCAGGCGAAGCCCAGGAGGTTCGCCGCGAGCAGCGCCCAGGTCACGGCCGGGACCCGGTGAACCGGGATGTCGTTCTTCAGCGGGATCACGTTTTCACCGACACGAGGGGCGGCCCCCGAGGGTCGTATACCCGAATCCCCGAGGAACTGCGCGCCGCTGCATAATCACGACATTCTTGTCAGGGTCGTTCGGCAACCCGGACAGCCCGGCGAAAGGTGAAAAGGTGGCTTCGTCGACGCCTTGCGTCTAAAATTCCATGATATCGGGGGGATGCCCTTCTGGGGCCCCCTTGGTCGGGGTCGCGAACCCTCCGGCACCGTTTTTGCTCTATCACCAGGAAGCTCTACGTCCGAGCGAAGCGACAGGGCGGGCAGGCGGAGGCCTCGGAGGCACCGAATGGGTTACTGGAATCAGCGAACGTTGGCAAAGCGGGTGACCTGTTCGGGGGTGGGACTCCACTCCGGGCGTCCCGCGTCGCTGACGCTCGCCCCGGCCCCGGCCGACAGCGGAATCCGGTTCGTCCGCACCGACCTGGGCGTCGAGATCCCGGCCCGGTCCGAGTTCGTCGTCGACACCACCCTCTCCACCAACCTGGCCATCGGCAAGGCCCGCGTCCACACCGTCGAGCACGTCCTCTCCGCCCTGACCGGCCTCGGAATCGACAACTGCCGGGTCGAGGTCGACGGCCCCGAGATCCCCATCCTCGACGGGTCGTCTGCCCCCTTCGTGGCGCTGATCCGCGAGAGCGGCGTCGCCGAGCAGCGCGCCGGCAAGCAGTTCATCCTGGTGGAGCGGGCCGTCGAGGTCCGCGACGGCGACAAGCTGGCCCGCCTCGAGCCGGCCGACGCGCTCTCCATCGAGTTCACCGTCGACTTCAAGCACCCGCTCGTCACCGACCAGGCCTTCCGCTTCGCCTTCTCGGATCGCAACTACGAGCGGGAGGTGGCGCGCGCCCGCACCTTCTGCTTCCTGCGCGACATCGAGATGATGAAGAAGGCCGGCCTGGCCCGGGGCGGCAGCCTCGAGAACGCCATCGTGGTCGACGAGTTCTCCATCCTGAACCCGGAAGGGCTGCGCTTCCCCGACGAGTTCGCCCGCCACAAGGTGCTCGACGCCATCGGCGACCTCTCGCTGTTCGGCCTGCCGGTCATCGGCCACTTCCGGGCGTACAAGAGCGGGCACGGGCTGAACCAGGCGCTCGTCGCCAAGGTCCTCGCCGACCCCGCCAGCCACCGGGTGGTCCGGGTCACGGGCGAGAAGGAGCTCGAACCCCTCCGGGTCCGGCTTCCGCGCCTCGCCCCCGCCCAGCAGTACGCCTAGGCAGGATCCTGTACGCCCCACGCGGGCGTGCGATAAAAGGTGTCCATGCGCACCTTCCTTCGCGCGACCGTGGTCGCGATGGGTCTCGCCCTCGCCGCCCCCGCTGCTGCCCAGTTCACCTTCCTCTCGCCGGACGTGAAGCCGCCCCCGCTCCAGCTCGAGGGGTGGCGCAACGTGGTGCGGGTGAACGTGGGCGCGGGGCTCTACAACTCCGACTGGTACGTCTGCGCCTACGGCTGGACGTGCACGACGACCACGTACGCGAGCTTCGTCCCCTTCGTGGTCGGGCCCCAGTTCGACCTCCACCTGGGCGGGCCCAGCGCGGTCAGCCTGGGCTTCCTCTTTGGCTTCGGCTCGGTCAAGCAGACCGCATTCGACGGCACCCAGAGCGTGGACCGGTCGGCCAAGATCACCACCTACGAGCCCACGCTCGACTACCTGGTCCGGCTGGGCACGCCCATGCAGGACACGGTGGCCCGCCTGCGGTTCGGCGGCGGCGTCCTCATCGGCCCCGACACCAAGTTCGGCTTCCTCGGGCGCGTGGGTGTCGGCGTGGCCTTCTTCAACACGGCCCGCTTCGGCGTCGGCCTCGACCTCGTGCTCGAGGGCGGCTCGATGAACGG
>JBAXVO010000431.1:0-2591 GCA_037129355.1 Deltaproteobacteria bacterium
CGGGCCGCCTCCGCGACCGGATAGCTCCAGCTCACCGACATCTGGTCGGCGAACCAGGCCACCGCGGCGAGGAGGAGGCGGGTCCAGGCGAAGGGCACGAGGACCGCGCGGAGGAACATCCGAACCTTCTACAACATCGTCCCCGGGGGCGTTACAACCACGGTGGAGGCTTCATGGGACCGTCGCAGGTCTACCGCACCTCGCTCGCGCTCCTCACCGACTTCTACCAGCTCACCATGGCCGCCGCGGCCTGGAAGGGCGGGGTGGCGGGGCGGGAGGCGGTCTTCCACCTCTCCTTCCGCCGGAACCCCTTCGAGGGGGGCTACGCGGTGGCGGCCGGGCTCGAGGACGCGGTCGACCTCGCCCTTCACTCCCGGTTCACGCCGGACGACCTCGCCTTCCTGGCCGGGCAGGTGGGCTCGGACGGCAGGCCCCTCTTCGAGCCCGCCTTCCTCGACTGGCTCGGGGCGATGAAGCTCGACGTGGACGTGGACGCGGTGCCGGAGGGGACGGTGGTCTTCCCCCACGAGCCGTTGCTGCGGGTGAAGGGGCCCATCGTCCCTTGCATGCTGCTCGAGACGCCGCTCCTCGCCATCGTGAACTTCCAGACGCTGGTCGCCACCAAGGCCTCCCGCATCGTGCTCGCCGCTAAGGGGGCCTCGGTGGTCGAGTTCGGCCTGCGCCGCGCCCAGGGGATCGACGGCGCGCTCTCCGCCTCCCGCGCCGCCTACGTGGGGGGCGTGGCCGGGACCTCCAACGTCCTCGCCGGCAAGCTTTACGCCATCCCGGTGAAGGGAACGCACGCCCACTCCTGGGTCATGCTCTTCGACGGCGAGCTCGAGGCCTTCCGGACCTACGCGCGGGCCATGCCGTCCAACACCATCCTGCTCGTCGACACCTACGACACGCTCGAGGGGGTGCGCCACGCCATCGAGGTGGGGCTCGAGCTGAAGCGGGACGGCCACCGGCTCACCGGCATCCGGCTCGACTCGGGCGACCTCGCCTGGCTCTCCCAGCAGGCGCGCCGGATGCTCGACGACGCGGGGCTCCGAGACACCGCCATCCTCGCGTCCAACGAGCTCGACGAGCAGGTGATCCACGCGCTCCAGGACCAGAAGGCGGCCATCGCCATCTGGGGGGTGGGCACGCGCCTCGTCACCGCCTGGGGCGATCCGGCGCTCGGCGGGGTCTACAAGCTCTCGGCGGTGCGCGACGGTCCGGGGGCGCCCTGGAAGCACAAGGTGAAGCTCTCCGAGCAGCTCGCCAAGACCACCGTCCCGGGCATCCAGCAGGTGCGCCGCTACCGGCACGGCGACGGATTCCTCGCCGACGTGATCTTCGACCTCGAGCTTGGGCTGCCGCCCTCGCCGGAGATGGTCGACCCGCTCGACTTCACCCGCCGTCGCACCATCCCGGAGGGAACCCCCTTCGAGGACCTGCTCGTCCCGGTGCTGCGCGAGGGGCGGCCGGTCTGGACGGCGCCGCCGCTCGCCGAGGTCCGGGCCCGCGCCGCCGCACAGCTCGGGCAGCTCCACGCCGGCGTGAAGCGGATCGTCCATCCCCACGCCTTCCCGGTGGGGCTGGAGCGAGGGCTGTACGACCTGCGCACCCGCCTCATCCTCGAGGCCCGTGAGTCGGCCACCAGGAGGCCCACGTGAGGTTTCGCGAGCTGCCGATCCCCCCGTTCCACGATCCGGAGAACGCCTCCAGCTGGGCGTTCCAGCCGGATGCCCAGAAGCTCTTCGAGGCCGCGCCGGCCTGGCGCGAGGAGCACGGCATCGCCTACTCCGGCGGGGACCACCTGGACCTCCAGCTCGTCATGGTCGACGAGCAGCGCGACTTCTGCCTGCCCGGCGGCACGCTCTACGTGGGCGGCCAGAGCGGCCGCGGCGCCGTCGACGACACCCGCCGTCTCGCCAGCTGGATCTACCGGAACCTGGGCTCCATCACGCGCCTCACCGCGACCATGGACACCCACCTCGCCTTCCAGATCTTCTTCGCCACCTTCTGGATCGACCGGGGCGGCCGCCCGCTCCATCCGTACCGGGTGGTCACGGCGAGCCAGGTCCGCTCCGGCGAGGTCCGCCCCAACCCCGCCGTGGCCCCCTGGATCGCCGGCGGGAACTACGAGTGGCTGCGGGCGGAGGCGCTCTACTACTGCGAGGAGCTGGAGCGGGAGGGGAAGTACCAGCTCTACCTCTGGCCGCCCCATTGCCTCGTCGGCGGCGACGGCCACGCGCTCGTGGGGCTGCTCCAGGAGGCGCGCCTCTTCCACTCCTTCGTCCGCGCCGCCGAGTCATGGACCGAGTTCAAGGGAACGAACCCGCTCACCGAGCACTACTCGGCCCTCGGGCCGGAGGTGGTCCGGACCCACGACGGCAAGGCGCACGGCGGGCGCAACCCGGCGCTGGTCGAGGCGCTCCTCTCCTCCGACGCGCTCGTCGTCGCCGGGCAGGCCTCGAGCCACTGCGTGAAGGCCACCGTCGAGGACCTGCTCCGGGAGATCCAGGCCCGGGACCCCCGCCTGGTGGCCCAGGTCTACCTGCTCGAGGACTGCATGTCGCCGGTGGCCGTACCGGACGGAGCCGGCG
>JBAXVO010000432.1:0-2586 GCA_037129355.1 Deltaproteobacteria bacterium
GGCCGGTGCTTCCCGAACAGCCCGCCAGGCCGATGCCGGCCGCGAGCAGGGCGATCACCGCGCGCTTCGTCGTTCCCATGGCTCCCCTCCAGGAGGTTGGTGACGGATCGTGAATGGGACCCACAGTGTGGTTCACCGTGGGATACCGTCCGATGGCGGAGCCTACGCCGATCGGATCGGCACGGGCAGGTGTCAAAGATCGCCGACGGGATCAAAAAAACTTGATGGCGCGTCGTCCGGCGAGCCCAGGGGAGCTACAGGGAGGAGCGGATGGCCTCGGCCGCCTCGGTGCGGCTGCACGGCCACAGGTAGAGGGGGCCGGCGAGCTGCGCCGCGAGGCCGTGCTCGCCCTCGATGGGCCGACCGGCCCGCGCCTGGACCGCGTACGCCGGAGCCTCGTAGCGAACGCGCCACCGCCGGCTGAAGACGTAGCGCACGTAGAAGCGCCATCCGTCGGCCCGCTGCTGCTCGACGTGGACGGCCTCGTGCGCGAGATCGAGCGGGCCGATCCCGCGCTGGGCGAAGACACGCCCGAGGAGGGTGATGCCGATCATCGGCGCCCATCTCGGCAGCCAGTACAGGGTGCGCATGGCGATCCGGGACGTTGGCGCCGCCGACCAGGAGCGTCAAGCCCCACCGTCCTTCGGGGGAGACGCAGCGGGGAGGGTGGCCAGTACCCTGGACAAGGCCCCTTGGACAGCCCCTGTAGAGGGTCCTCGCCGACATCACATGCGCCGTGGACTTTCCCTCGGCCGATTCGTCCCTATCATGCGCCATCGCCCGTGGTTCAGGGATCCAGGCGAGAGAAGGAATGCTCCGGGGGGGGCCTGATGCTGGACTCGAGGCTGATCGGTTCGATGTGGTCCATGCGCACCGCGCGGAGCCCGGTGGTCGGTCGCGTCCTCGCCTTCGACGGCCACTGCCTGACCCTGATCCTCATCGGACTGGCGGAGCAGAACCTGGACGGTGGCGAGGTCATCCTGGATGACGTGGGCGATCGCCGGTACGCCCGGATCCCTGCCCACGCCCTCCGCGAGACCTGGACGCGCCTCGACGCGTAGGACGCGCCCGGGGCGCAGGGCTAGTTCGTCTCCTCGCTGACGATCCGGAGCTGGCTGACGAGCCGCGGGAGGACCTTCCCGCTCCCGTCGAGTTCCACGGTGGCGAAGCTCCGCCCCTCCTTCTCGTAGGTGGTGCGGACGGTCCCCTGCCCGGTTCGCAGCCACAGGAAACCGTGCCGGACGGTGACCCTTTCCCCGACGAGACTCCTGGCCGCCTTGCGAGCCATCCGCTGACCTTTCCCGCTCGAACGCACCGTGCCGGACGCACCGTGCCGGACGCGAGAGTACCAGAGGAAATCCGGGTCCGGGGGCAAGCCCTGGGAGGGGCCTGTCAGGAATCCGCCGGAGCGCTGTCCTTCCCGCAGGGAACGCCGTCTGGGGTCGTACCGAGGTCCCCGCCGCGCAGGGGTGCGTGGTGGGGACCTTTTCTCGTGAGGGGCGCCGGGGAGGCGGTCCCCTCCCACGTCCAGGCCCGGTGCGATGGAGTCGCCCCGATCACCCGGATGCGGCCCACCGGGCAGTCGTGGTGGAACGCCACCTGCCGCCCGATGCCCCCGAAGCTCATGTGGCCCTCCCGGTCGGTACGGCCCGGGTTCCCTCGACGCATTCCTGCGGCCGTCAGGGCGTGATGGAGCAATACGCCCATGCATTCCCGTTGCACGTAGCCGTCGTGTAGCACCACGGGGTGTGATCATTGTCCGGAGTCCCGCACTTGCCGTCACAGATCGTCACGCCCGCGGAGGCCCATGTGGGCTTGCAGGTGCAGCCAGCTGGAGGCCTATGGTTGGGATAGGTCTTGTCGACGGCGCACGTGTAGGTCGAGCCCACGGGTTCCTCGACCTTGTCGGGCACACCTGCGCCGCACGCTGCGAAACCGACCGCAAGAACCGCCGCTAGAATCCTGTTCGACACGGGCAACGCCTCCAGGCACGAGCGCGACCTTCGGTGCGCAGATCCCATGCAGCGTAAGCGTGGATGGAGGTCTGCCGGTAGCCCGTCGGGGGATCCCTCGTGGGTAGCTCTTCTTGCAGACGGGTCTTCTGGGGGCCGGGATTGCTTTCACCACGGCGGCCAGGGAGCATCACCGCATGATCCAACGGCTCCTGATGGTGATGTTTGCGCTCTCGATGGCCGCTTGCGGCCACAAGATGCAGGTGACCTCCCAGGACTTCGCGACCGGAACCTTCGTTGTCTGTGGGAAGAAGGGCATCGCCAACGAGGAACTTTCCCAGAAGGCGCTCGGGGTTTGCCCGGGAGGCCCCACGATCATCAAGTGTGGCCCGCCGGGCTTCGCGACGAGCACATCCCCGACGACTTCGGGGATGGTGCCCGCGGCTGGCAGCAGTTCGCAAAACTGCTGCCAGTACCAGTGCCCGCAGGCGGCACCGGCGGCAGCGCCGTCCAAGTAGGTCGAGCGCACTCCAGGCTCACCGGCTCAGGCCGCCCGGCTCTCCCTCGGACATCTTGCTTGATGAGGCGCCCGGGAATCGAACCCGGAACCACCGGCTTAAAAGGCCGATGCTCT
>JBAXVO010000433.1:0-2585 GCA_037129355.1 Deltaproteobacteria bacterium
AGATCGGCGAAGGGCTCGCTCCTGGGCATGGAGAGGAACGCCTCCGCCAGGTCATGCGGCGGGGCGACGGCGCGGCGCGCCTCCAGGTCGAGCCAGGAGCCGACGACGGTGATCACCGCCATCTCCGTCCCGTCGACCTTCCAGAGCCGGTGGCGGATCGACCACCGCGACGCGTCCGGGGCGATCCCCGCGCAGCACGCATCGACGAGGACCTCCTCCCCCATCGACGCCTCCCGCCGGTACTCGATCTCCTCGCGGAAGAGCACCGGCCCGAGGTGCAACGACTGGAAGCGCGTCCACGCGTAGCCGAAGGAGGCGAGGAGCGCCACGCGGGTGTCGTTGGCGAACTCGGCGAAGGCGGTGTTGCGCAGGTGCCCGTTGGCGTCCGCGTCGGACCAGCGCACCACGAAGCGTCGGACGAAGGGGGCGCTCATCGGGGAGCCTGCAGGTCGTCCCGCGAGCCGAAGAAGTAACGGCCGTCGAACTGGGCGCGCAGGAAGACCGTCCAGGACGGACCGAGGACCGCGTTGCCGTAGCCCGAGGGGTAGACGATCGGGCTCGTGAACGGGAGCTCCACGCCGAAGCCCAGCTGCACCACGGTGGCGAAGACGAGCTGGGTCGCGAAGGTGCGGAAGGGGGTCCACTCGAGGACGGGGAAGTTGAGCGCGATGGAGCGGAGCTTGGCCGCGCCCAAGGCGGACTGTGGGTCGGGAGGCGGTCCCACCGGGGTGAGGATGATCACGTCGGAGAGGTAGCCGTAGAGGACCGTGTCGATCTCCCGCCCGAGGACGAACTGGAGCGACCCGACGCCGATGCCGAAGCTCCGCTGGTAGGGGATGAGCCCGCCGCTCGCGGCCGCCACGCCCACCGTGCTGAGCGCGCTCGGCGAGACCAGCGCCAGGATGGGGCCGAGCAGCAGCATGTCGCCCGGGATGAGCCAGAAGGGCATCCGCAGGTCGAGCCGGAGCCCGGTCCGGGCCGGGACGGCCGGGAAGTACGAGCTCGTCCCGAGCACCGAGCACTCCGGCCCGGCGTTGCAGGCGTTGGTCTGGGCCGACTGCATGGTGATGCCCGCGTCGATGAAGGCGAGCCACGTCCCCACCGAGCCGGTCAGGCTCTCGGCGCCGAAGCCCAGCCGCACGCCGGCGGAGAGGGAGCCGTAGAACTGCGCGGTCTCGGTGCTGAAGCCTCCCCAGCCCAGGTTGGCGGTGGCGCTCGCGAAGGCACCGATGAACGGTCCGAGCTCCTCCCGGAAGCGCGGCAGGTGGACGTCGCCCTCGCCCCGCCCCGGGACCGGCATGGACTGCATGGCCGCGTTGAAGTGGCGGGCCAGGCCGTCCGCGCCGGCCACCGACGGCTGGACCTCCTCCTTGCAGGAGTCGAAGGCGAAGATCTCGACGGCGGGCCGTCCGAAGCCGATGGCCAGCGTGCCGAGCTCGTCCCCGGGACGGAGCGCGGCCACGAGCTGCTCGAGGCTGTGGACGACCGCGTCGGAGGCGCGCCGGAGGTCGGAGTCCCGCATGAACGAGTCGCCGAACATGATGATCGGCTCGCCGCCCCAGGTCGCGCCGTCGTGCCCGAACTCGTTGTAATAGTCGTGCGTTCCCTTGCGCCAGGCGTCGCTTCCCCAGGTGCCGACCACGTGTCCGGAGGCGAAGGTGTCCTCGAGCCAGTGGAGGGCGTACCCCTCGGCCACCAGGATGCGCAGGGCGGCCGCGGGGCGCTCCGCCGGCGGAGGCGGATTCGCGGCGTAGCGCTGGGCCAGCTCGAGCGCGGCCATGTGGTACTGCAGGTACATCCCCATGGCGTTGAGCGGCGCCCCCTCCTTCACGGCGTCCCGGGTGTAGGCCGCCGCGTCGTTGTTGACGCGGGGCAGGAGGAAGTGGGCGTTGTTCGCCCCGGCGCGGCTCACGTACGCGGGGTCGGCGGCCTGGAGGGCGAGGTTCGACGTGGCGATGGCGTTCAAGGTCTGGTCGCGGTCGCGGGCCTGATCGAGGTTGCTCTGCGTCTCGGCGGCGACCCGGGCGACGGCCATGATCCAGTCGCTCCCGAGCGTGCGCTCGGCGACCTCCCTCGGGCTGCAGGAGTGATCGCCCGACATGGCGGGGAAGGCGGCGAAGTCGAGGCACTTCGGCTCGAGTCCCTGATCCCCGGCGCTGGGCACGAGGCAGAGCCTCTTCGGGAGAGCCTCCCTGGCCTCGCTCCAGAGCTGGTCGAAGACCACCCGGTCATCGGGCGGCAGCTTCTGGACTCCGGCCACCGCGATGTTCCGGTGTTCGGGGTAGATCCAGGCGGCAGCGCTCCCGGGAAGGGTGGCCACGAGCACCGCGAGCCAGGCGGACTTGGAAAGGCGCATCCCTCGCGACTAGCAGGCCCGCGCTGCGCCGTAAAGCTCCTCGCGATATGTCCGGGCCCTTGCCCCCGTTCGAGGTCCACGTCCGCAGCACCCTCTCCGACGTACCGGCCGCCGAATGGGACCGGCTCTGGGCCCACGAGCCGGAGAAGGCCACGCCGTTCCTCTCCCACGCCTGGCTCGACGCCCTGGAGCAGTCGGGGGCGGCCGTACCCGAACGGGGATGGATGGG
>JBAXVO010000434.1:0-2583 GCA_037129355.1 Deltaproteobacteria bacterium
TCTTCCTCCGCGTCCTGCTCCCCACCTCGGGCGAGATCGACGGCGTCCACGGCTGGGGCGTCCAGCCCGGGCTCACCTTTCGCGGCCTGGCCACCGGCTGGCTGGCCTGGTTCGGCGGGTTCTCCTACCGGGTGGGGCAGACCTGGGGAACCCTCACCACGCCGGTCGCCAGCCTGAACGCGAGCAGCACGCAGACCGGGGTGAGCGCCCTGGCGGGGCTCGCCCTGGTCCCGTCCCCCTGGCTGCGGGTGGTGGTCCAGTGCACCGGGAACGCCCCCATCACCCGGGGGGCGAGCACGCTCAGTCCGGGGCTCGGCGTCCGTTTCGTCGACGGTCCCTTCACCGCCGAGCTCGCCGCGGGGATCGGGCTGGGCGGCTCCACCCGGGCGTTCAGCTCGATGGCCCGGGTCTCCTGGCGCTTCGGAAGCTAGCCGGTTCCCCACATGTCCCGCAGGATCCGGACCGTGCTCTCGGCGCCGAGTCGGGGCGCGAGCGCCTCGTCGGCGATCCCGGCGACGACCCGGGTGATGTCGTGGTCGACGGTGCCCTCCCGCCCCCATTTCGCGCCGTCCGGGCAGGTCATGTAGACGGAGAAGGTGTCGTGACCCGTGCCGGGGCGCTCCCCGATGACGTGCAGGATCGCGCGGCGACCGGGCAGTCCGCCGTAGAGCGTCTCGCCGACGCGGTATCCGGCCCGGACGCGGCCGCTCGTCACCACCAGCTCGCCGGGCGCGACGCGGAAGCCCGCCCCGGTGAGCCCCTCGCGCAGGAGGCGCAGGAAGGGCTGGAACTGGGCCCGGTTGGTGATCGACAGCGCGTTGAGACCGTCGGAGACGACGATCTGGACGTCGAACGCCCCCGCCTGACGGGCCCGGAGTTCCTTCACCGAGGCGACGGAGGCGCCGTCGAGGACCTCGCCGGTGGTGGGATGCAGGATGTAGTCGGTCCGGTCGGCCGACCTCGTGGCGAGGAAGGTGGCGCCCGTCATGGAGCCCCGGAACCCGGCGTCGAACTCGGCCCAGATGCTGCGCTTGCCGTCCTCGTAGATCCGGCGGACCTCCTTCGCGAGCCCCGGCTCGAGGTCCGACCACCGCGCGCCGTGCCCCTCGGCGAGGTGGACGCCGCGGCGGCGGACGTCCGCCATCTGCCGGGCGCCCTCGGCCCGGATCTCCGCCTCGGGGCGCCCGTCCCCCTTGAGCCGCCGGTACTGGACGTGGACCCAGGCCGGTTCCCCGAAATGGCGGGTAGGCTTGCCCTGCCCGTCGATGACGCCGAGCCGCTGGAAGAAGGCCCACATCCGATCGTCCACCCGCAGGCCGAACTTCTCCCGGAGCCGGACGTGGTCCTGGAACCCCGTGGTCAGGTAGCCGAGCATCGGATCGATCTTCGTCGGCAGGGCCATGAGGTAGGCGGGGCGGGCCGGCGCCACCGCGTCGAGGCAGAAGTCCAGGTCGTCGAGGGAGACGTCCATGTGGAGCGTGGAGCAGACGTCGAGCCCGATGCAGAGGCCGTGCAGCTTCCCCATCACCAGGTCTTCGAGGCAGCACCGCACCAGCTGGTCCCGCGTCCGGAAGACCTCCGGCCCGATGAAGCCGGCCACGTCGTTGACGTGCACCCAGGCCGGACCCCCGCGCGCGGCGGCGACGCGCCCCTGGAGCAGGCGCGTGAGGCCATACTTGCGCGACTCGTGCATCACCATGTCCATGCCCTGGCCATGACCATTGGTGAAGTCGGCCCCCTGCCCGGTCTCGAGGTACAGCCCGTGGCGCCCCTTGCGCCCGTCGGCCGCGGCGAGCAGCTTCTCCAGGGAGAGGTCGAAGGTGGCGTTGGCCGCGTCGCTGCCGGCGATGCTCTGGAACCAGAGCGCGGTGCTGCCGGGCCAGCGGCGCTCCACCTCGGCCTGCACGTCGAGGTGGGCGAGCACGCAGTGCGGAAGCGTGTCCACGAGGCCGAAGGTGACCAGGATGTCCCGAAGGGTGGCCTCGACGGCGTGAACCTGCGCGGGCTCGCTGCCGACCGGGTTGGTCCCCAGCATGAGATCGCCGACCGCGTAGGACCAGGCGTCGAAGACCTGCCAGCGGATGTCCTCGGGATCGTCGGTGGGCGAGTTGGGCTGGATCCGGGCGCCGAGGTGGCCGGGGGCGCCCAGGGTGGACCCGGGCAGCGGGTTGTAGATCCTGGCCGAGACCGCGGTGAGCTCGGCGTTGCTCATCCCCTTCACGACGCAGGCGATGACGTCGCTCGAGAGCCCCGGCAGGATCGCCCGGATCGCCTTCTCGTCCCGCCGGAGCAGGAATCGCTTCAGCTCCGCGAACGTCCAGCCGGCGCACTCCGCCTGCGCGCGCGCGTCGAGGCCGGCCTGGAGCGCGCGGTACAGCCCGTCCTGGAGCGGCGGGTGCGCGGCGATGTCGCCGGGCCGCGTGGCCGAGAGCAGCTTCCGGGGCTGGGTGCGCTTCCCCTCCGTCGCGGCCGCGACGCCCACGGTGACGTCCCCCCCCTTGAAAGCGTTGGCCGCGCCGAGCAGCCGCGCGGAGAACTTCGGGGGCCCCTTCCCCGCGGGGGGCTGGGCGAACTCGAACCTGC
>JBAXVO010000435.1:0-2582 GCA_037129355.1 Deltaproteobacteria bacterium
CGACGACAACGTCCTGCTCCGGCGCGTCGACGAGGCGAGCCCCCGCACCCCCGCCACCGCCATCACCGGCGTGAAGGTGGAGGGCGACCGCGTGGTGATCCAGGCCAACGGAGCGATCGGCACGTTCGAGGTCATCGAGCTCCGGAACCCGCCGCGGGTCGCCATCGACCTGCCCGGCATCCAGAAGGCGCCCCGCAAGGCGCTCCAGGCCGGCGCTGGCTTCACCCAGGTCCGCTTCGGCCAGGACCCCTCGAAGCTCCGCGTGGTGCTCGACGCCTCCGAGGACGTCACCGGCGTCCAGGTGAAGCGCACCGCGCAGGGGCTCTCGGTCCGCACCGCCGCCGCGGTCGCCGCCGCCTCGGTTGCCCCGGCCCCCGCGCCAGCCGCCCCGAAGGCCGCGCTCGTCTCGTCGGCCGCCCCGGTCGTACAGGCCGCTCCGCTCGCCCCGGCCGCTCCGCAGCCCGCGCTCGCCGCCATCCAGGATCTCAAGGTCAGCCAGTCGGGGGCCACGGCCCGCATCGAGATCGCCGGCAAGGTGGAGCACGCCGTCTCCCGCCCCGATTCCCGCACCCTGGTCCTGACCCTCGAGGGGGCGAAGCTCCCGAAGAAGCTCGAGCGCTCGGTCGACACGAGCGGCGTCGCCGGGCCGCTCCTCATGGTCTCCTCCTTCAACCAGCCCTCCGGCAAGGTCCGCGTCGTGGTCACCCTCCGCGGCGAGGCCAGCGAGCAGGTCGTCGAGACGTCGAAGGGGCTCGTCTGGACGCTCGTGTCCGGCCAGCCGGAGCGCCACGCGGCCGAGGAGGCCCCCGAGGTCCCGGCCGTCACCACCGCCCAGGCCGCCGGCTTCGGCGGAGCGGCCCCCGACTACGCCCTCATCGGAGCGCCCGGGCAGAAGCAGTACGTCGGGCAGCGCATCACCCTCGACTTCCACGACATCGACGTCCGCAACCTGCTCCGCCTGCTCGCCGACGTGTCGAAGAAGAACATCGTCGTCGCCGACGACGTGCAGGGGAAGATCACCGTCTCCCTGCGCAACGTGCCCTGGGACCAGGCCCTCGACATCGTCCTGCAGTCCAAGGGGCTCGGGAAGCAGGAGGTCGGCAACGTCATCCGGATCGCCAAGTTCGAGGTCATCGCCAAGGAGGAGGCGGCCAAGCTCGAGGCGCAGAAGAACCGCCAGATCCTGCTCCCCCTCAAGGTGCGCATCATCCCGGTGAACTTCTCCACCGCCGCCGACCTGGCCCGCCAGGTGAAGGACGTCCTCACCGACCGCGGCACCATCTCCATCGACGAGCGCACCAACGTTCTCATCGTGAAGGACACGCAGGAGGCGCTGGCCCGGGCCGAGGGGCTCGTCCGAAGCCTCGACACCGAGACCCCCGGCGTCCTCATCGAGAGCCGCATCGTCGAGGCGGCCTCCAACTTCACCCAGGCGCTCGGCGTCCAGTGGGGCGGCAACTTCGGCTTCGCCCCCGCCACCGGCAACGGCCTGCCCGTCTCCTTCCCCAACGTCATGACCGGCTCCGGCGCGTCCGACCAGACGCCCAACCAGGGCGTCCAGAACAAGCCAAACTACGCGGTCAACCTGCCCGCACCCATCGGCCAGGGATCGGGCGGTGGCATCGGCCTCGTCTTCGGCTCCGCCAACGGCGCGTTCAACCTGAACCTCCGGCTCACGGCGCTCGAGCGAAAGGGTTTGCTCAAGACCATCTCCGCGCCCAAGGTCGCGACCCTCGACAACAAGGAAGCCACCATCTCGCAGGGCCAGTCGATCCCGTTCTCCCAGGTGTCGGCGTCCGGCGTGAACACGACCTTCGTCGAGGCCCTCCTCGAGCTCAAGGTGACGCCGCACGTCACCGCCGACGGCTCGATCCTCATGAAGATCAAGGCGACCAACAACAAGCCCGACCCGAGCCTCACCGGCGCGAACGGGCAGCCCTCGATCACCAAGCGGCAGGCCGAGACCACCGTGCTCGTGAAGGACGGCGACACGACGGTCATCGGCGGCATCTACACCCGGTCGACGTCCAGCACGGTCAGCTCCGTGCCGTTCCTCGGGGACATCCCCATCCTCGGCTTCTTCTTCAAGTCCAAGTCCGAGGACGACGCCCACACCGAGTTGCTCATCTTCATCACCCCGCGCGTGCTGAACCGCCAGTCCATGGTGGGCAGCCCCACGCCGGTGGCGAACTAGGAGACGGCCCCATGAAGATCCGACACCTCGCCGCCGCCGCGCTCGCCCTCGGGCTCTCCGCCTGCGCGGCCCAGTCCAGCGCGGTCTCCATCTACGCCCTCTGCGCGCCCCCACCCCCGGACACGACCTCCGGAGCGTGCCTCTACCCGGCCACCTGCGACGCGACCCTCGCCAGCACACCGAAGCTCGACGCCCGCACCGCGACGCTCGACTTCCGCCTGCCGGTCCAGCTGAACAACCTGCTCAGCGACAACTCGAACGCCGCCGACGGGCGGGTGAACAGCAACGACGCCTTCGTCCAGTCCCTCGAGATCACCTACTCGGGCGGCAGCTACGTCGCGCCATGGAACCCCCTGGTCGCGGTCACGGTTCCGACCGCCGGGTCCGC
>JBAXVO010000436.1:0-2576 GCA_037129355.1 Deltaproteobacteria bacterium
GGCTCGACGCCGCCATCGCGGCGCTCCGGTACGGCGCGATCACCATCAACACCTGGACCGGGGTGGCCTACCTCATCCCGACCGCCACCTGGGGCGCCTTCCCGGGGCACACCGACGACGACATCCAGAGCGGCCGCGGGGTGGTCCACAACGCGCTGCTCATCGACCGCCCCCAGAAGACCGTGGTGCGCGGCCGGTTCCGTCCCTTCCCCCGCGCCTGGCTCGCCGGCGACTTCCACCTGGGGCCGAAGCCTCCCTGGTTCGTCACCCACGGCACCGCCGACGAGGTGGGGCGCCGGCTCACCCGCTTCGCCCGCGCGCCATCCTTCGCCGCGCTCCCGGGGATCATCGCCGCCGCGCTGCGCGGCTGAGGCCGTCAGTAGATGCGCGCGACCCCGGCGCCGGAGAAGTAGGCGCCCAGGATCCGGCGGTAGTCCTGCCCGGCCGCGGCGCGGCCGATGGCTCCCCACTGGCACATCCCCACACCGTGCCCCCAGCCGCCTCCGCGGAGGGTCCAGCCATCCTGGGTGCTGGTGAGGACGAACATCGCCGAGGGGAGGTCACCGAGGAGCCTCCGGATGCGAAGCTCGCCGTGGACGGTGGCGCTCCCGCGCTCCCCGTCGACCCGGAGGGAGATGGCGCGCCCGGAGGAGCCCCGCCGCAGAACGGCGAGGCCGTCGATGGTCCCGAGTCCCAGGGGGGCGAGGAGCCGATCGACCTCCGCCTGCGAAAGCTGGCGCTCCCATCGGAAGCGCCCCCCGCGCGCGCCCGGGGCGCGGGCGCACCAGGCCTGCGGCGACGCGGCGACGAACTCGGCCACCTTGCCCTCCGCCGCCAGGCCGCCGGCCCACTCGGCCGACTCCGCGGCGCCCATGTCGGGGCGTCCGCGCAGGCTGGGGTTCGGCGTCCCGCCCCAGACCATCTCGTTGTCCTCGCCGTGCCCCCCGCACATCGCGGAGTAGACGCCGTCGACGAGTCGGCCGTCGGACAGCGCGAAGAGGGCCTCGCCGCGGGTCGCCCGGACGGCGGCGTCGGTGGAAGCGACCTGGGCTCCCTCGCCCCGGTAGGCCTGGCAATGGACGTCGCTGC
Organism: Deltaproteobacteria bacterium; assembly: GCA_037129355.1. Taxonomy (GTDB): domain Bacteria; phylum Myxococcota; class Myxococcia; order Myxococcales; family Anaeromyxobacteraceae; genus CAIOAK01. The sequence goes on from JBAXVO010000436.1 coordinate 1,090, forward strand.
AGATCGACCACGGGTCGGCGAGATGGCGGGTCCCGATCTGGGCGAGGACGTTGGACCTTGCGGTGACGGCCTGGGCCCGGAGCGCCTCGGGGGGCGATCCGGCCGGCATCTCGCTCGGCACGAGCCCGCGGAGGAGCTGCTCGAGCGGCACGACGAGGACGGCGGCCAGGTGGCCGCTCGAGTCGACGGTGAGATGGACCCTCCCCCGGTAGTCGCGGCCGTCGACCGAGACCGGCTGCCCGCCGCCGTCGACGACGGCCAGGCGGTCTCCCCGGGCGAGGACCTCCCCCCTCGCCCCGAGGAGCTCGACGGTGCCGGAGGGGCGGGACTCGACCTCCGGCGTGGGCACGGGACGCTCGCCCCATCGGCGCCAGGCGTCCGCGCCGAAGGCCTCCGCGCTCGCCTCGGTGAAGGGCCCGTCGGCGAGCACCAGCGTCCGGCGGTTGTCGATCACGTGGCCGGCGATCCCGTAGACGCCGCCGGTCACGCGGGTTCGGGTGGCCACGCCCCGGGATGCCCAGAGCTCCCGGGCCCGCTGCACGCCGGCGCGGTCCCGCGTCTCGAACTGGGCGAGGAGGGGGCGCCAGGCGACGCGCGCGGGGACCCCGCCGCGGACGACGGCGCGGAGCCGGACGCCGGCGGGAACCGTCACGGGCGACCCGTGGCGCGGCTCGAGCGCGGCAGGCGCGCGCGCGATCAGGGCGAGTTCGTCCCGCTGCTCGGCGATGCGGATGGCGATCGACGGCTCCCCGCCGCCGAAGTCGAGCCGGTGGCTCCAGAGGAGCTCGAGGGCGTCCCCCGGCGAGGGACCGTCCCCCTGGAGCGGCGCCTCGGCGAGCGGCGGGGGTGGAAGCGGCGGTGGGAGATCCTCCGGCGCCCCGGCGGCCACCGCGGCGGCGGCCAGGGCGGCGAGGAGCCCCGCGGTCACGCGAAGAGGCCGAGCCGCTGACTCTTGCGGGAGGCCAGCACCTCGAGCCGGGTGGCGATCTCGCTTCCCCCGGCGAAGTCCCCGGCGCGGCGGAGCCGGTTGGCGGCGTCGGCGAGGAGCGCGCGCTCCTCCGCCTCCTGCTCCCGCAGCCCCTCGACCATGAGCGCCACCTCGTCGGCCAGGTCGCCGAGGAGGTCGCGGCGTCGCAGGGGACGAGGCAAGGACAGGTCACCGGAACCGACGCGGCGGCAGGTGTGGGCCAGCGCGACGGCGGGACCGGCGACCCGGTGGGTGAGGACGATGGCGAGGACGAGGAGCCCGGGGACGGCGCCGGCGACGGCTGCGCCCAGGATGAGGACCGGACCGGCGTCCTGGCCGCCCGTCCAGACCATCACCGACAGCCCGCTCCCGATGGCGGTGGCCACGAGGAGCATGTAGCTGACGAGCCGGAGCTGGATCCCGGGATGGACGAGGAAGTTCCGCAGCCGCCGCTTGCTCATGCCCGATTCGTCCCCTTCGTCGATCATTCCGACCTCCGACGCCGAATCTACCCCCTGGC
>JBAXVO010000437.1:0-2572 GCA_037129355.1 Deltaproteobacteria bacterium
GCTCTCGACGACGGTGCCGCCGAAGCCGCCGTCGACCTTCGAGATGGCGACGACGACGTCCCCCTCGGGAGCCTTCCACTTGCCGAGGATCGCGTCGGCAGGGGCCTGGGCCGCGGCCGCGGCGGGCGGGGAGGCGGGGGGATCGGCGGGACTGGCGGTCACCGGCAGGATGGAGAGGGAGAGGGCGAGGAGCAGGGAGCGGCGCATGGGTGTACCTCCGTGATGGGTTCGTGAAGTCGAGAGTCGGGATCGAGGACGACGAGGTTCGTCAGCGCCGGCCACCGCCAGACCTGCCGCCGCCGGAGCGGGACCCGGAGCCCGACGAGTCGGCAGCCCCCGACTGGCTGGCCCGCTGGCTCTGCTGGCTCCCCCACTGCCGCGACTGGGCCTGGGAGTCCATCCCCTGTGCCGAATGTGTGGCAGCCGAGTTCGAGGCGGGCGCAGCGGAGGCGCTCTGCCATCCGCTGCCCGAGTTCGAGGACCATCCGCCGCTCGCGTCCTTCTTGTAGACCGTGTCTCCGTTGGTCGCGTAGACGTCGCCGGATCCGGTCTTCGCCACCGCGCCCTGACCGCTCGTCGTGTCCCAGGCGGCGGCGCTGCCCCCCTGGCTCGTGGTCACGCCTGCCGCGCTGCCATAGGCATTGCTCCGGTATCCCGCCGCCGCGGCATTCCCGGTGGTCGGGTTGTAGCCGGCGACGGCGCCCGCGGAGCCGTAGGGCGTGCTCACCTGCCCCCCCGCGGCCCTGGCCCCCGTGTAGGGGTTGTACACCGCCGCCCGGGTGGCGCTCCCGTACGGTCCGTAGGCGGTGGTGTAGCCCCCATACCCATAGTGATAGGTGGCCCCGTATCCGTAGCTGTAGTAGGGAGGGGGCGGGTAGTAGCGGTACGGGTAGGGGTAGGGCGTCGCCATCGCCGCGCCCATGGCCATCCCGGCCCCGAACATCACCACGCCGGTCATGGCGACGTAGGAACCGCTGTACCCGGACGTCTGGGCGTAGACCACCGTCGTCGGCGTCGAGCTCTGCACCACCACGTAGGTGACGTTGTGGTACGGGCTCGAGGGCGGAATGGAGTAGATGGCCAGCGGAACCGACCTGCAGAAGGTCCAGGGTCCGTTCGGGCTCGCGCCGCAGAACCAGACTCCCTGGTCGCACGCGTAGAACGAGCCCCCCGTCCGGAACACGGTCGGGCTCGAGTTCCAGGCGACCTGCACGGCCGTCCCCTCGATGGGCACGAAGCCGGGCTCGCCACCGTAGGTCACGTGCACGGGCTTCGCCGACAGGTCGACCGTGGTGGTCGTGGGGATCGAGGCGAGGAGGAGCGCGTCCTTCGCCTCCCGGGTGCCCGGGACGGACACCTTCACGACGGAGGCCGGGTCCTCGTACGGGATGCGCGCGAAGTCGGCGGGCAGGTCCCTGCTCGCCGCGGTCCAGGGTCCCTGGGGTCCTCCGGCGCGGAACCACCTGCCGGCGACCAGGAAGTAGAACTTGCCGTCCGTCGTGTCCCGGAGGAGCGCGCTCTTCGTGTTGGTCACCTGCTGGAGCCGGGTGCCCGGGATGGGCCGGAACGTCGGGGGGCCGTTCGTGACGATGAGCTCGGCGGGCTCATTGCTCACGAAGACCGCGGGCGCCGACCGGGCCGGCTTCCCGGGGAGGCGCTTGCGGGCCTCGGCCCAGTTCGGGTCAGCGGGAAGCGCATACAGGGACGGAGGGAGCTTCGCCGCCGGGGCCCAGGGCCCGGCCCCCAGGTCGGTCGTGGTGAGCCAGCCCTCACCGTTCAGCAGGTAGAACCGCTTGCTCGCCGTGTCGACGAGGAGGTCCCAGTTGGTGTTGAGCGCGAACTCGAGGTCCTTCCGGTCCTTCGCCACCGGGCTGTACTGGGGCTTTCCCATGAAGACCACGAGGATGGCGGGGCTCGTGCTGAAGAAGATGCGCGGCGGGTCGAGGCTCACCTCCACGGCCTTCTGGGTGAGCTGGGTGGTCTCGTCCAGGTAGGCGATGACCCGGTCGAGCGACAGCGTGGTCGGCTTCTCGGGCGGGGCGAGGCGCTGGATCGCCTGGAGCAGGCGCATCCGCTCCTCGGGCGTCACGCCGGCGAAGCGAACCTCCCGCTGGATCGGCGTCAGGACGACGATCCTGCGGGCCTGGTCGATGACCGTCGTGGCGACGATCTCCGCCACGCCGTAGCGAACGTCCTTCAGCACGCCCGCCACCGCGATGGCGCACCGGAAGTGAATGCGCTGCCAGTCCTTCCATCCGTCGACCTGCGGCTGGTGGACGGTCAGCGTGACGCCTCCGTTCCGGAACACACGCGGCCAGCCCGGGTCGCCGGGGGGCGGGGTCGCGCCGAGGGCGGGGCGCGGACTTGCCGCGAGGAGGAGGAGCGCGCCCACCCAGGACAGGCGTCGAGCGGACGAAAAGGTTGTGAACTTCTTCATGTTGGGTCCCGCCGACGGTGAATGAGGGAGTCGGCGGGGACCCCATATCCGGATCACTCCCGCGCTGCCGGTACCTTCACGGGCCCGGGGCGCTTCTTTCCCGCGTCCACCGCCTTCAGCCACCGGATGAGCCCC
>JBAXVO010000438.1:0-2568 GCA_037129355.1 Deltaproteobacteria bacterium
AGCCGGGTTCCGGTCTCGAACTGGAGGGTGCCGGAGCGGAGGGTGGCGGAGACCTGGTCGAGCCCGGGGGCGGCGACGCGGGGGGTGACGATCCAGAGGCCAGCCAGGCCGAAGGCCACGACCAGCACGGTGAAGCCCCAGATCCGGAGACGGCTCCCCATCGGCAACGGCTTATACCACACTCACCCACACGGTCTGGCCGGGCTGGGCGAAGCAACGCTCCAGCTCGGCGTCGACGTCCAGGTCGGCGGGGAGCACCGGCTCCCGCGGAACGGGAACCTCACGCTGACGACGGTCGAGGCCCTGGAGGTGGGCCACGAGCCCTGTCCACTCGCGGTCTGCGTCGGTCATGGACGGAGCGTAGCCCGGTGGCGCGGCGGGTCCAGAAATCGGGCGATGGCGCCCGATTCTCCCGGCTTGACTCCGGGCCGTTCCAGGCATATTCGCGCCCCTCCCGCCCCGCCCGGGGCGGCCGCCCCCCCGGAGACACCATGCACAAGCACCTCGCCCTCCTCCTCGTCTGCGCCGCCGCCGCCACTGCCCGCGCGGACGAGGGAATGTGGACCTACAACGGCTTCCCCAGCGCCCAGGTGGAGAAGAAGTACGGCGTGAAGGTGGACCAGGCCTGGCTGGATCACGTCCGGCTCTCCTCCGCCCGGCTGGCCCAGGGCTGCTCGGCGAGCTTCGTCTCCCCGAACGGGCTGGTGCTCACGAACCACCACTGCGTCGAGACCTGCCTCCAGGACATCTCGAGCTCCAGCAAGGACTACCTGGCCGACGGCTTCCTCGCGAAGACCCCGGCCGACGAGGTGAAGTGCCCGGTCCTCGAGGTGAACCAGCTCGTCGAGATCCAGGACGTCACCGCGCGGGTGGCGAAGGCGACCGCCGGCCTCTCCGGGAAGAAGTTCCAGGAGGCGCTCGACGCCGAGAACGGCCGCATCGAGGCCGAGTGCCAGACGAGCCCGGCGCTCCGCTGCAACGTCGTGACCCTCCACCGCGGCGGCCGGTACGACCTGTACCGCTACCAGCGCTACCAGGACGTGCGGATGGTCTTCGCTCCCGAGTTCGCCATCGCCTTCTTCGGCGGCGACCCGGACAACTTCATGTTCCCCCGGTACGACCTCGACATGGCGATCGTCCGCGTCTACGACGGCGGGAAGCCCATCCAGGCGAAGCACTACCTGGCCTGGAACCCCGCCGGCCCGAAGGAGGGGGACGTGGTCTTCGTCTCCGGCCACCCGGGCGGCACCGATCGGCAGCTCACCATGGCGGAGCTCGAGTACCAGCGGGACGTGCAGCTGCCCGCGGTCATCGCCACCCTCTCCGAGCTGCGCGGCGCGGTCACCGGCTACCAGGCCCGCGGACCGGAGCAGAAGCGGGTGTCGAACAGCCTCCTCTTCGGCATCGAGAACTCGCTCAAGGCCTTCAAGGGGGAGCGCAGCGCGCTCGCCAGCCGGGAGTTCTACGGGCAGAAGGGCGCCGCCGAGATCGCGTTCCAGAAGAAGCTCGCCGCCGACCCGAAGAACGGGCCGGCCGCGCTCCAGGCCTACGCCGACATCCAGCGCGCCGAGGACCTGCTGCGCAACGTGCGGGACGAGGTGAACGGCGTGATGGGCGTCTCGGGCTTCCGGACCGAGTACTTCCGCATCGCGCGGACGCTCGTCCGGGGCGCCGACGAGCGCCCCAGGGCGAGCGACCAGCGGCTGCGGGAGTTCCAGGACGCCCAGCTCCCCGCCATCACCCTCTCCCTCTTCAGCCCGGCGCCCATCGACGACGACTTCGAGACCTTCAAGCTCACCTGGTCGCTCACCAGGCTCCGCGAGGACCTGGGGCCCGACCACCCGTTCGTGAGGAAGGTGCTCGGCAAGGATTCCCCGGCCGAGGTGGCGAAGCGGCTCGTCTCCGGGACGAAGCTGCGCGACGTGGCGGTCCGCAAGCAGCTCTGGGAGGGCGGCAAGGCCGCCGTGGACGCCTCCCTGGACCCGATGATCGTGCTGGCCCGGGCGATCGATCCCGACTCGCGCGCCGTCCGGCGCATGTACGAGGACGAGATCGAGTCGGTGGTGAAGAAGGGGTCGGAGGCCATCGCCAGGGCGCGGATCGCGGTCGAGGGCACCTCGGGATACCCCGACGCGACCTTCACGCTGCGGCTCAGCTACGGCACCGTGAAGGGCTGGACCGAGGGCAAGAAGGTGGTCCCCCCGTTCACCACCTTCGCCGACGCCTTCGAGCGGCATACCGGGAGGGAGCCGTTCGCCCTCCCACGGAGCTGGCTCGACGCCCGGCCGCGGCTCGACCTCCAGGTGCCGCTCAACTTCGTGGCCACGACCGACATCATCGGCGGCAACTCCGGCTCGCCGATGGTGGACCGCGACGGCCGGCTGGTCGGCCTGGTCTTCGACGGGAACATCGGGTCGCTGGGCGGGAACTACGGCTTCGACGAGAAGGTCAACCGGACCGTGGCGGTCGACACCGCGGGAATCCTCCAGGCGCTCGACAAGGTCTACGGGGCGAACCGGGTGCTCGAGGAGCTCGTGCCGGGGAGGAAGCCGGTCGCGGGGAGGTAGG
>JBAXVO010000439.1:0-2563 GCA_037129355.1 Deltaproteobacteria bacterium
TGGGGAGGTCGGCCGGGAAGCGGACATCCGGGACGTTGCCGGGGAGGCCGGTGGCGTAGGTCGTGTTCGGGCGTGGCAGCGTGGCGTACTTGCCGGTGCGACGCGGGTCGATGCTGTAGGTCGTGCCTCCATCGGCGGTGGACTGCGCGGCCAGGTGGAAGCGGGGACCCGGCGATCCGTCGGCGCGAACGATCCGCTGGGAGAGCAGGTTGTGGACGCGCGCTTCGCCGCGGGGACGGTAGACGCCGAAGAGGTTGTCGAAGGTGTGGTTCTCGCCGACGACGACGAGGACGTGGTCGATCGGGGAGCGGGAGCGGGCGGAACGTGAATGCTCGTCGTCCGCCCGGCCGGTGCCGGGCAGGGCGGCGAGGAACGATGCGAGGGCTGCGGTCGCGACGATGCCGGTTCTCATGGAGCCTCCTGCGGGTGGGTTCTCGACGACCGCGAGGTCCTATCCGCGCGACGCCCGTCCTCCGTGTTCTTCCGGTTCCGATCCGTCGCGGTCAGCGCACTTTCCAGCGGCGATCGTGTGACGCCCGCCCGGCCTGCCGCCGCCGTCCAGCCGGCGTCGAGCCGTCCTCCCGGCCGTTCCGCATTCGTCGCCGAATCGGTGCGGTGGGAGCACCGGCGAGGGCGCCATCTTCACGTGCGAACCCGAGACCCGGAGGTCCGCCCGTGACAAGTCCCTTCCTGCTCCCCAGCCGGAGCACCGCCGTCCTTCTCACCCTCCTCGCCGCCCTTCCCTCCGCGGCCCGCCCGCACGATGGCGTCGACGACGCCGACGACGTCGCGATCCGCGAGGAGGCCAGGCGTTCCGTGGAGTGGGAGGACGAGCGCGCCCCGCGCTCCGCCCGCGTGGCCGTGAAGATCCTCGGCATCAACGACTTCCACGGGCAGCTCTCGGCCGGGAAGCTCGTGTCCCGGCGGCCGGTGGGCTCGGCGGGCGTGCTCGCCTCCTACCTTCGCGCCGCGTCGGTTGCCGCGCCCGACCGGACCCTGATCGTGCACGCCGGCGATCACGTCGGCGCCTCGCCGGCCTCCTCGGCGCTCCTCCAGGACGAGCCGGCCATCTCCTTCCTGAACCAGCTCGCCAACCCGTATTGCCGCCACCTCGAGGCCGAGGACCGGGGCGGGATCGGGGGCCGGGAGGAGGACGACGACCGGTACGAGGGCTGGCTGGACCCGCGCTGCAACCTGGCCGGCACGACCGGCAACCACGAGTTCGACGAGGGCATCGTCGAGCTGCAGCGGCTCCTCGGCGGCGGCAACCACGGCAACGGGCCGTTCCTCGAGACTCCCTGGCGCGGAGCCCGCTATCCCACGCTGGCGGCGAACGTCGTCGACGCGGCCACCGGCAAGCCCGTGCTCCCGCCCTACGTGGTGAAGCGCGTGGACGGCGTTCCCATCGCCTTCATCGGGGTCGTCCTGAAGGAGACGCCGACCGTGGTGACCCCGACCGGGGTCGCCGGACTCCGCTTCCTCGACGAGGCCGACGCGGTGAATTCCTACGTCCCCGAGCTGCGCCGACGCGGCGTGCACGCCATCGTCGTCCTCATCCACCAGGGTGGCAGCCAGAAGAGCTACACGGGGGTCACCGATCCGGCGGGCGTCGTGACCGGCGCGATCGTCGACATCGTGAAGCGGCTCGACGACGAGGTGGACCTGGTCGTGTCCGGCCACACCCACTCCTTCGTGAACGCCATCCTCCAGAACCAGCACGGCAAGGCCATGCTCGTCACCCAGGCCTTCTCGGCCGGGACGGCCTACGCCGAGATCGACCTCGAGATCGACGGCAAGACGCGGGACGTGGTGAAGAAGTCGGCCTCGATCGTGACCACCTGGGCCGACGCCGGTCCCGGACTCTCCCCCGATCCGGCCGCTGCCGCCCTCACGCTCGCCGCCGAGACGAAGGTGGCCCCGCTCGTGAACCAGCTCATCGGGACCGCAACGACCGCCCTCCCCTCCGCGGTCGGCCCGAACGGCGAGTCGTCGCTCGGCGACCTCATCGCCGACGCGCAGCGCGCCGCGGTGCCCGGCGCCGACTTCGCCTTCATGAACCCGGGCGGCATCCGCGCCGACCTGGCCGCGGGGCCGGTGACCTGGGGCGGCCTCTTCGCCATCCAGCCCTTCGGCAACAGCCTCGTCGCCCTCACCCTGACCGGCGTGCAGGTCCGGCAGCTGCTCGAGCAGCAGTGGCTGGGGCAGCCCTTCCCGCGCATCCTGCAGCTCTCGGGACTCGACTACACCTGGGACGCCGCGCTGCCGGTGGGAAGCCGGGTGGTGGAGATCCGAAAGGGCGGCGCGCCCATCGACCCGGCCGCGAGCTACCGCGTGGTCGTGAACAACTTCATGGCGGCGGGCGGGGACAACTATACCGTCCTCCCCACCGGCACCAACCCGGTCGGCGGCGCCCAGGACATCGACGCGCTCATCGCCTGGGTGAAGTCGCTGCCGCAGCCCTTCGGCGCCCCGGCGGGCGGACGGATCACCCGGCTTCACTGAATGTGTGGGGGCCGGCCGACGGGCCGGTGGGCGGGCACCCGGAGGGGGTCCGGGTGCCCGC
>JBAXVO010000044.1:0-17104 GCA_037129355.1 Deltaproteobacteria bacterium
TTTCATCGACGGTGCTCCTCCATGACCGCTGGTGTTACACCCCACCCCCGGGTTCACGCCACGCTTCCGGTGCGGCACGTTGCCGCATCCCCCGGCGAGGGGCTAGAACGATGACCATGCCGCGGATTCCCCTGGCCCTGGTCGCCCTGCTCGCCCTGTCGACCGCCGGGGCCTGTTCCAAGGGATCGAGCGCCCCGCCCCCCCTCACGGTCAGCCCGGCCGCGCCGGTCCTCGGTCCCCTGCAGCAGCAGCAGTTCACGGCCACCGTCGAGGGGGAGCCCTCGCCCGCCGTGAACTGGTCGGTGGTGGAGGGGCTCCGGGGCGGCACCATCACGTCCGGGGGGCTCTACACCGCGCCGGCCACGTCCGGGACCTACCACGTGACCGCGACGCGGGTCTCGGATCCGTCCCAGGCCGCGACGGCGACGGTCTTCGTGGTCGCGACCTGCACCCTGCCCACGCCCCAGCCGAGCGCGCTGCCGGTGCCCCGGGTGATCCCGCTCGGCGTGCACGCCGTGGGCGAGACCGTCGCCTTCCAGGTCCCGGCCGGCACCGGCGGCGTCACCCTGCTGAGCCAGGGGGCGGAGCCCGCCGCCGCCCCGTTCGTCACCTACCAGGGGGTCCGGCTCGAGAACACCGTCGTTCCACTCACGGTGACCGCGGGCGGGACCCTCTACTTCGACGACCGGGTGGTGCCGCCGGACGACCCGGCCGTCTGGGGCAGCCCGGACGGCATCGGCGCCATCTACTTCGGGGCCTCGGCGCCCTGGACCGGGACCATGACCGTCCCCAACACGAGCCACATGCTGAAGCACGTCCAGGACCAGGGCGGCGTGCCCTCCGGCACCTGGTCGGTGGTCGTGAACGACTACGCCGCCGAGTGCCGCGCCATCGGCAGCCCCACCTGCGTGGTCGGGGACGGCGTCACGGCCTATCCCCCCGGGCGCTACGACGTGAAGGCGTTCCTCAAGCCGGGGCCCGTCGCCGCCACCGGGACCATCGACCTCACCTTCGTCCTCGTCACCGAGGCGCTCACCGAGGCGAGCGCTCTGACCGATCCGTCTGTTGTCCGAATGCGGGAGACGCTCGCCACCTACCTGGCACGGGCCGGGCTCTCGCTCTCCACGGTGACCTTCGTCGACGCGTCACCCGAGGTGAAGGCCCGGTACGCCCTCGGCGTGAACGCCGACGATTCGGGCCCCTGTGGCGACGTGGCCAGCATCCTGCGCCTGGCCGCCCCGGGGAACGTGATGAGCCTCTTCCTGGTGCCCAGCTTCACCTCCATCGATCCGGGCACCGTGCTCGGGATCGACGGGACCATCCCCGGCCCCGCGTCGGTGGGCGGGACGGTGGCGAGCGGTGCGCTCGCCTCGGCGGAGGACCTCGACCTGGGCAAGGGAACCGCCGCCTGCGGTGGCGTTCCCAACCCCCAGGACTGCGGCGCCGACGAGACGGCCTACATCGTGGCCCACGAGATGGGCCATTTCCTCGGGCTCTACCACGTCACCGAGTGGCCCGGGACCCTCTTCGACCCTGTGAAGGACACCCCCACCTGCCCCTGCGCGGCCTGCGCGACCACGCCCGCCCGCTGCCTCTCCGGCCCCATCACCCCGACCACCTACGCGATGAGCACCACCGACTGCACGCGGCAGCTCACCAACCCGGCCAGCGTCTGCGGCGGCGGGGACAACCTCATGTTCTGGGCGCTCGGCACCCGATCCGCCGCCACCGTCACGGCCGAGCAGGCCGCCATCGTCCGGGCCAACGCCCTCGTCCAGTGAGCCCGGCCATGACCCTCCCGCTCGCCCTCGCCGCCCTGCTCCTCGCCGCCCCGCCCGATCCGGCGGTGGTGGAACAGGTCGAGGCGCTCCTCGGCAGCATCGACACCCGGATCCCAGCGGCCCACTGGAAGGGGCTCGGACCCGCCGCGGTGCCGGTGCTGGCCGGGATCGTCACGTCGGAGGGGCGCATGCCGTCCACCCGCTCCCGGGCCGTCGTGGCGCTCGCCGCGGCCGATGCGTCGGAGGGGGAAAGGGTCTCCCGGGCCCTGGTGGACGCGCCGGACGCGCCACCCACCGTCCGGCAGGCGGCGGTGCGGACGCTCGGCCACCTGCTCGCCCCCGAGGCGCTGCGGGCCGCCCTGGCCCCGGTGCTGCGGAGCGGGCCGGAGCCGACGCTGCGCGCCGTGGCCGCCGAGACGCTGGCCCGCCACGCGCCGGCCCACGGCTGCGCCGAGGTGATGGACCAGGTCGGGCTCGAGGCCCCGGGCGACCGGGTCCGCTTCGAGCGGGCCGCCACCCTCTGCGCCGGACGCTAGGTCCCGCGCCGGGTCAGATGGTGTCCCAGGAGTAGCCTTCCTTCTCGAAGGCGTGGTCGGCGACCATCTTCACCAGCTCGTCGTCGTTGTCGTCGATGCGGTTCAGGTTGCTGCGCATCCGGCGGCGGGCCCGGCCCGCGAAGATCTCGAGGATGGCCAGCTCCTGGGCCGCGCCCTCCGCCCCCTTGTTCTCGACGGCCGAGTTGACCCGCGAGAGCACCGTGGAGAGGACGAACAGGTCGATGAGGATGTCGGCGAGCCGGTGGGTGGCGAACTGCTTGCCCACCACCTTGCCGCCGTGCTTGCGGAGGATCCGGTCGGCCGCCAGGGCGACGTCGCGGGTGCCCTCCTCGACCACGGTGGCCGCCTTCTTCACCTCGGGCACGAGCAGCGTGAAGCTGCGCCGCTCGCCCACGAGCCCGGTGGCCAGCGAGGCCCGCTTGCGCGCGTAGCCGGAGAGGACGCCGAAGCCCTTGATCGGGTCGGCCACGCCGCTCTTCACCACCGAGGCGAGCTCCTTCAGCTGCTGCCCCACGTCGTTCATCGCGGAGAGCGCGATGAAGAGCCTGAGGATCTCGTTCGTCCCCTCGAAGATCCGGTTGATGCGGCTGTCGCGCATCGCCTTCTCGTAGGGGAACTCCCGCATGTAGCCGTTGCCGCCGGCGATCTGCAGGGCCTCGTCGGAGGTGCGCCAGAGGGCCTCGGTGGCGAAGACCTTGGAGATGGCCGCCTCCACCGCGTAGTCCTCGTAGCCCTGGTCGATGAGGCCGGCCACCATGCTCACCACCGACTCGGCGGCGTAGGCGTCCACCACCATCAGGCCCACCTTCTCCTTGATCATGCCGAACTCGGAGATGGGGCGGCCGAACTGCTGCCGCTCCACCGCCTGCTTCGACGACAGCGAGATGAGCCGCTTCATCCCGCCCACCGCGCCTCCGCCCAGGCCGGTGCGCCCCGAGTTGAGGATCTTCATGGCGGCCTTGAAGCCCTGGCCGACGCCGCCCAGCACGTGGTCTCCCGGGACCCGCACCTCGTCCATCCGGACCGTGGTGGTCGAGCTGGCCCGGATCCCCATCTTGTCCTCGTGGGGGCCGGTGGAGACGCCGGGCATGTCGCGGGTGACGACGAAGGCGGTGAGCGCCGCCTTGCCGCCCGTCTGCACGTCGGGGGTCTTGGCGAAGACGGTGAAGAAGTCGGCCATGCCGCCGTTGGTGATCCAGATCTTCTCGCCGTTCAGGATCCAGTCGTTCCCGTCGCGGCGCGCCGTGGTGCGGACCGCGGCGGCGTCCGAGCCGGCGCCGGGCTCGGTGAGGCAGAAGGCGGCGATGAGCTCGCCGGTGGTGAGCTTCGGCATCCAGCGGGCCTTCTGCGCGTCGGTCCCGAAGAGGAGCAGGCCGCGCATGCCGATGGAGCTGTGGGCGCCCACGGTGAGCGCCACCGAGCCGTCGAACTTGGCGATCTCCTGGAGCACGCGGGAGTAGGCGGTGGAGCCGAAGCCGATGCCGCCGTGGGCCTCGGGGATGACGAGCCCGAAGAGGCCGAACTGGCGGAGCTCCTCGATGAAGGCCCCGGGCATCTCGGCCTTCACGTCCCACTCGCGGAACTCCTTCTCCCGCCCGCTGAGCAACTGGCGAACCGAGGCCAGCACCTGCTCGAGCGTCTCCTTCTCTCCCTCGGCCATCTCGGGGAAGGGGACGATGATCTCCTCCTCGATCTCCCCCATGCAGATGGACTGGACGTAGCTGGCGGTCTTCCTGTCGGGCATGGCCCCTCCTGATTCAAGAATCAATATCTTGACGCGACGCGCCACCCAACGCAACGGGGTCCCGTAAAAAATCCATCCGGCACGGGCGCGACGGGATGACTCGTCAGTGAAAACGGGTGCTTGCGTTGGCTCAAGCGGAGTCTCCGGGCCGCGCCAAGCCTGTCGGGTGACCGAAAGTGCAATTGGAAAACCCTCCCTGTAAGGTTTCCGCGATGCCAGCCAGCCGAACCCTGCGCGCCCCGCTCCTCCTGGGTGCAGCGCTGCTCCTCACGCTCCCCGGCCCGCGAATCGCCGCCGCCGATCCGACGCCCGCCTCGCCGGCCTCCGAGGTCCTGCTCGACCCCGTCGCGATCGAGAAGCCCGCGCCCGTCGAGTTCGACGGACGGCTGATCTTCTACGTGCGGACGCGGGTGGGGGACCGGTCGGCGCAGGAGCGGGCGCGGACCATCGAGCAACGGATCGAGGAGATGGCCGCGTCCCGGGAGCCGCTCGGGCCGCTCAAGATCGTGGAGGGGCACGCCAGCGACGTCTTCGTCGGCGACCAGTTCGTCGCCTCGATCACCGAGGGGGACTCCGGAACCCGGGAGCAGCGCGGGTTCTACGCGCAGTCGGTGGGGCGGCGCATCGTCGACGGGATCCAGCGCTACCGGGCCGAGCGGGCCCCCGACGCGCTGCTCCGGTCGGGGGGAAAGGCGCTCGCCGCCACGGCCGTGCTCGTCGCCGTGCTGGTGGCGCTCTCGTTCTTCCGGCGCAGGATCGGACCGCAGCTCGCCGCCCTGTCCTCCGCCGCCCTCGGGCGGCTGCGGGTGCAGCGGTTCCAGCTCATCGAGCCGGAGACCCAGAAGCGCCTGGTCGCCTTCGTGGGCGGCACGATCTGGGCCCTGCTCGTGCTGGTCGCCCTCCTGGCCTGGGCGGACGCGGTGGCCCACTTCTTCCCCTGGACCCGCACCCCCGCCGACCACGCCCTGCGGTTCACCCTGGGTGCCGTGGGGAACGTCCTCTCCGACGTGATCGGGTTCCTCCCCAACCTGGTCTACATCCTGCTCTTCCTGCTCGTGGGCTGGGGGGTCCAGGCCGCGAACCGCCTGTTCTTCCGCGCCGTGGGCGCCGGGGCGATCCAGATCCCGGGCTTCTATCCCGACTGGAGCCGGACCACGTCGCTGCTCGTGAACGTCTTCATCTTCGCGCTGGTGGCGGTGGCCATCTACCCGTACCTGCCCGGCTCCGGGTCGAGTGCCTTCCAGGCCATCGGCCTCCTCATGGGCGCCATGATCTCGCTCGGCTCCGGGTCGGCGGTGGCCAACGCCATCTCCGGCGTGGTGCTCACCTACATGCGCCCGTTCCAGCTCGGCGACTTCGTGAAGATCGCCGACGCCACCGGGACGGTGACCCACCAGTCGCTGCTCGCGGTCCGGCTCGTCACCATCCGCAACGAGCACGTCACCCTGCCGGCCTCGACGGTGCTCTCGAACCCGATCCTGAACTACAGCGCCCGGGCCCACGAGTCGGGCGTGGCCATCCGGACCTCGGTGACCATCGGCTACGACACCCCGTGGCGGCAGGTGCACGAGCTCCTGCTCGCCGCGGCGGCGAGGACCCCCGGCGTGCGCGACACGCCGCCGCCCTGGGTGATCCAGGCCGAGCTCCAGGACTTCTACGTCCACTACGAGCTCGACGCCTACGTCGACACCCCGGAGCGGCAGCACTTCATCCTCTCCGCGCTCCACCAGGCCGTGCAGGACGTGTTCTTCGCCGCGGGGGTGGAGATCCTCTCGCCCCACTACGCCCAGCTGCGCGACGGAAGCCGTCCGGCCATCCCTCCCGAGCACGCCCCCGCCGGACCCGGGCCGGCCTTCCCGGTCGAGCTGCGCCGCCCGGGAGGCTGACCTACCGCTCCTCCACGTCGATGCGCCAGCCGAGCTGCTCGTCGGCGTCGGGCGGGAGCGTCCGCTCGCCGGCCGCGGGGAGCCCGGCCCGCGCGCGCACCCAGGCGGCCAGCGCCCAGAGCTCGTCCGCGGGGACGGCGGCGTAGGAGGGCATGGGCGTTCCGTCGAGCCCGGTGGCGAGGGTGAGCCAGAGGTCGGGGAGGGACCCGCCGCGCAGGAAGCGCCCGCCCGAGAAGGGCAGCGGGCGGATGGGCGCGCCCCCGTCCCGGCGCAGCGTCGGGGCCGAGGGGCCGTCCCCCTCGCCGGTCTCCCCGTGGCACTTGGCGCAGCCGTTCCGGGCCCAGGCGAGCGCGCCCACGGCCACGAGCTCCGGCGTCTCGGCCGGCGTCGGCGGGACCGCCACCGGCGTCCCGGGCCCCTCCTCGCGGAAGCGGGGGGAGAAGGCCTTCAGGTGCTCCACCACCGCCCAGCGCTCCGCGTCGCCCAGCCAGCTCCAGGGGATCATGGCGGTGCCGTGGACGCCCCGAGACACGGTGCGGAAGAGGTCGAGGTCGGTGGGGAGCGTCCCGGTGGGGGTGGAGCGGAATTCGAAGACACCCCGGGTGAAGTCGCGCGAGGGGACGGTCAGGCGCGCGGCGTGGATGCCCTTCCCGTTCCCGTTCACGCCGTGGCAGGGGATGCAGCGCAGCCGGTAGACCTCGGCGCCCAGCGCGAGGAAGCCCCGGTCCACCGCCGGCCGGGGCGCGGTGGGCGCGCCATCGGGCGTGGCGCCGGTGAGCCAGCGCCGGACCGTGGCCTGGGCGGCGGGGGGGACCCCGCGGGTGGCCGGCGGCGGGCGCTCGCAGGCGCAGAGCGCCGCGGTGAGCGCGAGGAGGGTCGGGACGCGCGTTCGCACGGAGGGAGTCTACCCCTCGTCGCGCCGGGCGCGCAGGGCATCCCAGGCTTCCGGGGTGGGAACCTGCTCCGCGCCGGGCGGGCCGAGGTACCGCTCGGGGTCCTCGATCACGTCCTGGGCGATGGAGAGCGACCGGGCCGCGTAGAAGCCGTCGTTCACCCGCTCGTCGAGCGTCCAGCGCACCGAGAGCAGCTCCCGGACCTCGGTGCCGCCCCGCGCCGGGACCACCGTGGGGCGCACCTTCCCGACCACCCCGAAGATGCTCACCGTGCCGTACTCGTACAGATGGTGAAAGGTGTCGGAGAGCCCCACCGACCCCAGGTTGGCGAGGAAGAGGCTCGAGAAGAACGGGTCGTCCCGCATCAGGAAGCCGGGGAGCAGGTTCCAGCGGTCCAGCCCGGCGGCGAGGGCCGTGAGCCCCGACACCAGGAACCCGGGGAGGCGCATGAGGACCGCCGCCTCCTGGTCGATGCGCCGGGAGGGGGCGAAGCGCCCCTCGTCGACCGACTCGGCCAGCCGCCGCACCGTTTCCCCGAAGGACTCCTCGGCGCCGAAGCGGAGCTTCACGGTGGCGAACGGGGCCGGGTCCTTCATCTCCTTCTTGGCGGCGAAGGCGATGGCGACCTCGCGCCGCTGGTAGACCCGTCCACCGGAGGTGAAGCGGTTCAGCCCGGGACGGAGGTGGAGGGCGCGCGCCGACGCGTAGAGCACCAGGTGGAAGAGGGTGGCCCGGTCGGCGTGGGACCGGTTGTAGACCCGGAGCCAGGCGCGGGCACGGCCGACGTCGTAGAACGCCTCGTGGTAGACGGCGCTCTCGTTGCGGCGCCGCATGAGGTACGGGACGATGCCGCGGACCGGGGGGAGGTCGCGGACCAGGTCCCCGTCGGCGCGCCGGAAGAGGGGCATGGCGCGAGAGGTTGGCCAGCCCGGGGAGGGGTGTCAACCCCGATCGGGGCACCACTTTCGGGCTGCGCCGGAATGGCCGCCGGGCTACAGATCCGGCATGCGTCCGGCCCGCCGATTCATCAAGACCGAGATCGAGCTCCCCAGGTCCCCCGCCGGGAGGTTCGCCGTGATCGGCGGCCTGGTGGTCGGGGGAACCGTGGCGGTCATGATGGTCGCGCTCTTCACGGCGTTCCTCTTCGAGACGTTCCGGGCGGCCCGGTAGCCGGCCGGGAACCCTGGCGCCCCGTCGCCGCACCCTGCTAGTGTCGAGGCGGGCAGGAGGGCTGGTCCCGTGGCGACGGTCGGGGCGTTCGTACAGAATCCGAGGAAGTTTCCGAGGGTCCGGGCCAAGTACCGCGTGGTGGTGAGCCACGCAGGTGCCGGCTGGTCCGCGGAGACCTTCGACGTCTCGGCCACCGGCTGCCAGATCGTCACCCCTCGCCCCATGAAGGTCGGCGAGGTGGCCAAGCTGGTGATCGAGGCGGAGCCGGCCGGGCAGCCGCTGTCGGTCTTCGGGTCGGTGGCCTGGGTGGCCGACCAGGGGCGGATCCGCGCCGGGATCGTCTTCGCCGACCGGCAGCCGGACGGCGATCCGGCCGCCTGGTTCCGCAAGCTCCTGACCGCACAGCCCGGCATCGAGGGGACGATGCGGAAGGTGCCGGAGCGCCTCCCGCTGGAGACCAAGCTGTTCCTCCGCCCGCCGCCCCAGTTCATCTTCGACTTCGGCCCCGACGAGGTGGCGCTGCTGAAGGCGCTCGGCGACGGGACGACCATCGCCAACCTCATCCGCAACGGCCCCTTCACGGCCACCCAGGCGGCACGGTCGATCTTCGCCCTGCTCGAGCAGCGGGTGATCACGCTCTCGCTGGGCGAGGCGGCCCCGGCCTGGAAGTGGAAGGCCGCGCTGGCCGACTTCGAGTCCCAGCGCGGGGAACGGCAGCCCGGGCCGCCGGCCTCCCGTCCGCCGCCGCCCCCGGCTCCCCGGCCCGAGCCGGCGCCCGCCGCGATCGCCCCGCCGGTCTGGACGGCCCCCGCGCCCACCGCGGCGCCACCCGCCCCGGTGACCGCAGAGCCGCCCCCGGCCGCGCCGCCCCCTGCCGCGCCGCGCTCCGCCGTGGTCCGCTCCCCGGAGGCCCAGGAGTGCTTCGACCTCGCCGTCTCCGCCGTGTCGATGGGGGAGATCTCGACGGCCATCGGGCTCCTTCGCCGGGGCCTCCAGCTTTCCCCCCGTGATCCGGAGATCTCGGCCCTCCTCGGCGAGCTCGCCTTCCGCGACCGCCAGGTCGGGCCCAGGTAGGCGAAGGTCCGGATGGCCTCCCTTCCCCTCGACGCGACCTGGCGCCGGGCCTGGGCCGACCGCGGATTCCGCTGGCGCGCGGCCCTCACGCTGCCGGCCCTCGTGGCCACCCTCTCGGCCCTGGCGGCGCTGGTGAAATGGGTGGAGCGGAGGCCCGGGGCGGTCCTCCCCGATCCGGTGCTGGCGCTCCTCGCCCCCCGCGACGTGACCTGGCCCGTCTTCACCCTCATCTACGTGGGCATCCTCCTCGCGGTCTTCCTGCTCGTGCGCACGCCGGTGCGGCTCCTGCTGGGCGTCCAGGCCTACGTCGTGATGGCGCTCCTGCGCATCGTGGTCATGTGGGCGACCCCGCTCGACCCCCCGCCGGGGATGATCGTCCTCGAGGACCCGCTCGTGCAGGTGTTCGGGGGGACGGCGGCGCCCCTCACCCGGGACCTCTTCTTCTCCGGCCACACCTCGACCATGTTCCTGCTCTTCCTGGCCGTCCCGGGACGGTCGGCGAAGGCCTTCTTCCTCGCCTGCACCGCCAGCGTGGCCTTCCTCGTGCTCGTCCAGCACGTCCACTACGCCGTGGACGTCCTGGCCGCCCCCGTCTTCGCCTACGCGGCCTGGCGGATCGCCCGGATGGGCTGGCCATCGGCACGCACCACCCGGACGTGACCTTTGCCGCGGCCCGCCGGCCGCGTACGATGGCAGGATGGCCGACGTACCCGCACCTCCCCGCAGCCCTGGCGCGCGCATCCTCGTGGTGGACGACGAGCGGGTGGTGCGCCGCGCCCTGCAGCGGATCCTGGAGCGGGACGGCCACACCGTGGCGCTCGCCGAGTGCGGCCAGGAGGCGATCGACCTCTACGGAGCGCGGTGGCAGGAGATCGACGTGGTCGTCCTCGACGTCATGATGCCCGACGTGGACGGCCGCGAGGTCCTGCGCCGGATGCGCGAGGTGAACCCCGCCGTCCGGGCCGTCCTGTCCTCCGGGTTCACCGCGGAGAGCGACCCGTCCCTCACCATCGCCGGGACGTGGCTCCTCCAGAAGCCCTACACCCCCGAGCAGGTCCGCGCCGTCATCGCCGAGGCGCGGGCGGGCTGAAATAGGGATCGCGCGGGTGCGTAGGGAGGAGACCCTGGAGGTTTCCCCATGCGCCGTTCCGTTCCGCTCGCCGCCGTCGCCCTCGCCGTCCTCCTCGCCGCACCCTCCGCCCGCGCCGGCGAATGCAAGGTCGAGGTCGGCCCCCGCGATCGCGTGGCCAGGGGGGAGTCGCTCGTCATCCGATCCGGCGAGCGGGTGGAGACCGCGGTGGTCCTGCAGGGGGACCTCATCGTCGAGGGGGGAGCGGTGGTGGAGAAGGCGGTCGCCATCGGCGGCACGGTGACGCTGCGCACCGGTTCGCAGGTGAAGCAGGACGCGGTGGCCCTGGGCGGGGACCTCATCGTCGAGGCCGGGGCCCGGATCGGCAAGGACGCGGTCTCCCTGGGCGGCCAGGTGATCCAGGCGAAGGGGGCCAAGGTGGAGGGGAGCGTGGTCGGGCTCGCCATCCAGGCCGGGAAGTCGTCGCTCGCCAGGGAGATCCTGAAGGGGATCGCCTCCGGCGACGACTGCAACATCCAGCTCAAGCCCTCGGCCGGAGGGTAGTGCCCCGGGCGGCGCGCGGTTAGAATCCGCCGCCCATGAGCACGACACCCGACGGCCGGCGGCAGTTCGCGAGCGACAACTACGCGGGGATCTGCCCCGAGGCCTGGGAGGCGATGGCGCGCGCCAACGCGGGGCACGTGCAGTCCTACGGCGACGACCCCTGGACGGCCCGCGCCGCCGATCTCCTCCGCGAGCTCTTCGAGACCGACTGCGAGGTCTTCTTCGTCTTCAACGGGACGGCCGCCAACTCCCTGGCGCTGGCCTCGATGTGCCAGAGCTACCACTCCATCGTCTGCAGCGAGACGGCCCACGTCGAGACCGACGAGTGCGGCGCCCCCGAGTTCTTCTCCAACGGCACCAAGGTGCTCACCGCCGCGGGCAAGCTCGGGAAGATCGACCCCGAGGCCGTGGAGTGGGCGGTGCGCCGCCGCACCGACATCCACTACCCGAAGCCGAGGGTGGTGAGCGTGACCCAGGCCACCGAGCTCGGAACGGTCTACGGCCCCGACGAGCTGAAGGCGATCTGGGCCCGGGCCAAGTCGCACCAGCTGCGCATCCACATGGACGGCGCGCGCTTCGCCAACGCGGTGGCCTCGCTCGGCTGCTCCCCCAAGGAGATCACCTGGCAGGCCGGGGTCGACGTGCTCTGCTTCGGGGGCACCAAGAACGGGATGGCGGTGGGGGAGGCGGTGGTCTTCTTCGACCGGGAGCTGGCCCGCGAGTTCGACTACCGGTGCAAGCAGGCCGGGCAGCTCTCCTCGAAGATGCGCTTCCTGGCCGCGCCCTGGGTGGGGATGCTCGAGGGGGGCGCCTGGCTGCGCCACGCCCGGCACGCCAACGCCATGGCCGAGCTGCTGCACGGGCTCGTCGCCGGGATCCCCGGGGTCGAGGTCCGCTACCCGCGTCAGGTCAACAGCATCTTCCTCGGGCTCGACCCGGCGGTGGTGGCCGCCATGCACGCCCGCGGCTGGCACTTCTACGACTTCATCGGATGGGGCGGGGCGCGGCTCATGTGCTCCTGGGACACCACCGAGGCGGACGTGCGGACCTTCGCCCGCGACCTCGGCGAGGTGTCGGCCGGCGCCGGCGCCCGCTAGGCGCGGCGCGTCCAGGCCGCGGCGAAGAAGCCGTCGGTGCCGTGCCGGTGGGGCAGCAGGCGCAGGAATCCCTCGCCGTCCGCGAGCCCCGGGAGTGCGTCACCCGGGGTGAAATCTGCCCGGCGCGCCCCGAAGGCCCGGGCCACCTCCTCGTTCTCCTCCCGCCGCAACGTGCAGGTGGCGTACACCAGCCGGCCACCCGGCCGGACGTGCCCCGCCGCCCGCTCCAGGATCCCGAGCTGGAGGGGCGGGAGCGCGGCGAAGGTCGACGGATCGACGAGGAAGCGCCGGTCGGGGCCGCGCCGCAGCACGCCCAGCTCCGAGCAGGGCGCGTCGACGAGCACCCGGTCGACCTGGAGATCGGGAGGGGGACCGGAATCGTGGACCACCACCCTCGCCCCGGCCCGCGCGGCCCGTGTTCGCAGCCGGGCCAGGCGCGAGCCGTCCGGGTCCCAGGCGTGGACGGTCCCGGCCGGCCCCACGGCGGCGGCCAGCTGCAGGGTCTTCCCGCCGGCCCCCGCGCAGAGGTCGAGGACCGTCTCGCCGGGGCGCGCCAGCACCGCTTCCCCGATGAGCTGGCTCCCCTCGTCCTGAACCTCCAGGAGCCCGTCCCGGAAGGCGGGGAGGGCGAGGAGGTTGGGGCGCGGAGTGGTGACCTCGAGGCCGTCCGGGGCGAGCCGGGTGGGGCGCGTGGCGACGCCCTCCCCGGCGAGGCGCGCCGCGAGCGCGTCGCGGGAGGTGCGCGCCCGGTTGGCGCGCAGGAAGACCGGACCGGGCAGGTCGAGCGATCCGGCGAGGAGCGCCGCCTCGTCCCCTGCCGCGCGCTCGAGCTCCACGGCGAGCCAGCCGGGCATCGAGTGGAAGGTGGCCAGGTCCGCCGGAGGCGGGACCGGGGGAGGCAGCGCGCCGGCGGGCAGGGCGCAGAGCGGCTCCGCGTCGTCGCGCCCCGCCAGGTCGCGGAGCAGCGACGCGAGGAGAAGGAGCGGCGGGGCTTCCGGGCCGGCGTGGTGGCGCAGCCGCCGGCGCCAGAGCCCCACCCCGAAGATCGCCTCGGCGGCGACCCGGCGCTCCTCCGGGGAGAGGTCGCGCCGGGAGCGGAGGAAGCGGTCGAGGACCCGCTCCGCGGCGCCTCCGGCGAGCACCTCGCCGATGGGCGCCTCGAGCGCGGGTGCGACCCCCGCGAGCGCGCGCCAGGGGATCCCGGCCAGCCGTGCGGCCGCGATGTCCGGATGCGGGGCTACTTCGCCGCCTCCACCCAGAGGAAGCCGCGGAAGTCCCCCACGGCGTAGCCCACCGCCCGGTCGGCCGGGTAGCGGGCGGAGAGCGCGTCCTTCACCTTGGGTTGAAGGGTCGCCGCCGGTCCGTGGCAGCCGAGGCAGGCCGAACCGATCACGATGGGGAGGAGGACGCCCACCTTCCCGCCCAGGTCCACGGCCAGCGGACCCACCTCGACCCCCTTCTTCCCCGCCGCGCCCTCGAGCGGAGCCCGGGTCCAGTCGGGCGGGGCGTTGGCCGGGTTGCGCAACCGCTCGGAGGTGCGCCCCATCTTCACCCCCGACGACGCCGCGGCCTCCGCGGCGATCCGCGCCGCGTCGGTGGCGCAGGCGTCGATGGCGGCGGGCGGGCCCCCCTGCGACATCGCCTCGGCGAGCCGGGCCTGCAGCGCCTTCTGGAACGACCGCCCCGCCTCCTGGGCCCTCTCCACCGCCGGCTTCCACGCGCCGGGAGCGTCCTGTACGGGGATGGCGGCGGGGGCGGCGAGGATCGTCGAGAGCGCGAGGGCGATGACCAAGGGGACCTCCTCCAGGGGGACCGGGCGACTCTAGCGCAACGCCGCGGGGTTGCGCCCGGGGCGGCGACTCTGGGAGAACGGGCCCATGTCGATCGCGCTCCACCTCCTCGGCCTGGCCCTCCTCGCCGCCGGCGTCGCCGGACTCGTGCTGCCGGTCCTCCCCGGCGCGGTGCTGCTCGTGCTCGGGGTGGTGAGCCTCGCCTGGGCCAGCGACTTCACCATCCTGGGCTGGGGCACGGTGGCCTTCGCCGGGGCCATGGGGCTCGCCATCACGGTGGTCGACTGGGCGGCGAGCATCCTCGGGGCCAGGGCCTTCGGCGCCTCGAAGTGGGCGGTGCTGGGCTCGGCGGTGGGTCTCGTGGTGGGGATCTTCCTGGGGCTTCCCGGGATCATCCTCGGACCGATGGTGGGCGCTCTCGCCTTCGAGTACGCGAAGGACCCCAACTTCGAGAAGGCGCTCAAGGCCGGCGTGGGCGCCTTCGTGGGGTTCGTGGTGGGGAGCGTCCTCAAGGTGATGCTCGCCTTCGTGCTGCTCGGGGTGGTGGCGATGCGCTACCTCCTCCACTGAGCCGCCATGGAAGGATCGCTCCAGGGGAAGGTGGCGATGGTGACCGGTGGGGCCGGCGGGATCGGCCAGGCCATCGCGCGGGCGCTCTCCGGTGCGGGCGCGCAGGTGGTCCTGGCCGGACGGAGCGAGGGCGCGCTTCGCGAGGTCCCCCTTCCCGGCGGCGCGGCGGCCACGGTCGTCGTCCTCGACGTGCGCGACGCCGAGGGCTGGGAGCGGGCCGTCGCCGAGGTGGTCGCCCGCCACGGCCGGCTCGACCTGCTGGTGCACAACGCCGGGATCCTGGACGTGGGGCCGCTCGAGGCGCAGGCGCCGGAGCGGCTCCGCGCCATCGTCGACACCAACCTCACCGGCGCGCTCCTGGGAAGCCGCGCGGCGCTGCCGGCCCTGCGGGAGCGCGGGGGAGCCATCGTCCACGTGGCCTCGCTGGGCGGGGTCGTGCCCATGCCCTTCGAGGCGGCCTACGGGGCCACCAAGGCCGGCCTCCGCCACCTCTCCTTCTCGCTCCGCGCCGAGCTCGCGGGGAGCGGGGTGACCGTCTCGGTGGTGACGCCGAACTCGGTCGACACGGCGCAGCTCGCCCAGGAACTCGGCAGCGACGAGGCGGCGCTCTCCTTCGCCGACCCGGCGCTCCCGCCCGACGCGGTGGGGAGCGCGGTGCTCCGGGCGATCCGCTCCGGCGCGCCGGAGGTGCTCGTGCCCTCCGGGGGCGGGCTCATGGCCCGGATCGCCGCCGCCTTCCCCCGGCTCCTGCTCTGGATCCTCCCCTTCCTGCGCCGGTCGGGGGCGAGGAGGATGGCGCGGCTGCGGGCGGGACGGCGGCCGTGAGCGGCCTCAGCGGCCCCGGGACGCGAGCCCGGCATGAAGAAGGGCGCCGACACCGCTCCCGCACCCGACCACGAGGGCGGTGAACGCGGCCAGCTGGCCGATGGAGGGCCAGGTCGCCGGGTGGAGCGTGTCCGGCAGGCCGACGGCCAGCAGGACCACGTGGGGCGCCGGCACCGCCACCCAGATGAGGGCCATGGCCGGCCATCCCGACAGGCCCCACAGCGCGCCGGCGGTCACCGACGCGGCGAGCAGCAGGACGACGATCACCACCGGACTCACCTCGCCCCCGCTGGCGAGGTTGTCCACCAGGGCGATCGCGGTCCCGCAGGCGATCCCGAATCCGAGGCGGGTCGGGTGGGAGACGGAGATCCTCATCCCGACGACCCTATCGGGCTCGACGGCCCGGCGCACGCTCCCCCGCGCGGTCCGCCTTGCGCCCCGCCGCGCCCCCGGGCAAAGTGCGCCCGTGCGCGACACCCTCTACGACAGCGTCCCCTACCGCGTCCCCGAGATCGAGCATCGCTACGGGGCCGACGTCCACCTCCTGGCCGACCCGTTCCTGCTCGACCTGCTCGCGAAGCTCGCGGCCAAGGAGACCGAGCAGCCGGTGGTGAACAACCTGGTGGTCGACATCTACCGCAGCCTGGCGCGCGTGGTGGTGAACGCCGAGTTCCCGCGCAAGGTGGTCGAGGTCCCCACCCGGATGATCGACCACACGCCCGAGGGCGTGTGGCGCGGCCAGACCCTCGACCCGAACACCCGCGCGGTGACCGTGAACATCGCCCGCGCCGGGGCGGTTCCTTCACACACCGTGTACGACATGCTCAACACGGTGCTCACCCCGAAGCTGGTCCGGCAGGACCACATCATCATGAGCCGCATGCTGGGCGACGCCGACCAGGTGGTGGGCGCCGGCATCGGCGGGATGAAGATCGGCGGCGACGTGGACGGCGCCTTCCTGCTCTTCCCCGACCCCATGGGCGCCACCGGCTCGTCGCTCTCCATGGCGCTCGACACCTACAAGAAGAAGGTGCCGGGGACGCCGCGGAAGATCGTCGCGCTGCACCTGGTGGTCACCCCGGAGTACCTGAAGCGGATGCGGAAGGACCACCCGGAGGTGGTGGTCTACGCGGTGCGGCTCGACCGCGGGCTCTCGCCGGAGAAGGTGAAGGGCACCGTGCCCGGGACCTACTGGGACGAGGAGAAGGGGCTCAACGACCACGACTACATCGTCCCCGGGGCCGGCGGCCTCGGCGAGGTGATGAACAACGCGTGGGTCTGACCGCGCGGCCTTCAGGCCGCGCAAGAACCACTCACGGAACCGTCGCCGGGATCACGAGGCTCCGTCCCCCCGGACGCAAGAAGGCCCCGACCGCTCTCGCGATCGGGGCCTTCTCAATTCACGGAACGATGACGCCTACGCCGCCGGCGCGGGCGGCTTGTCGAGCACCGCCACCAGGTCCTTCACGGCCTTGACCGACTTGTCCATCATGGCCTGCTCCTCGGCGTTGAGCTTGAGCTCGAGGATCTTCTCGGCCCCGCCGGCGCCGATGACCACGGGCACGCCGACGTAGAGCCCCTTCACGCCGAACTCGCCGTTCAGGTACACGCAGGTGGGCAGCACGCGCTTCGAGTCCTTGAGGAAGGACTCGGCCATGGCGATGGCCGACGAGGCAGGCGAGTAGAAGGCCGACCCGGTCTTGAGCAGCGCCACGACCTCGCCGCCGGCGCCGCGGGTGCGCTTCACCATCGCGTCCATGACCTCCTTGGCCTTGGCCGCGTCGCCGTACTTCTTCTCGAGGAGCTCCATGACCGGGACGCCGCAGACCGCCGTGTAGCGGACCAGCGGGACCATGTCGTCGCCGTGGCCGCCCAGGGTGACGGCGCTGACGTCCTTCACGGAGACGCCCAGCTCCCAGGCGATGAAGGCCACGAAGCGGGCCGAGTCGAGCACGCCGGCCTGGCCGACCACCATGTGGTGCGGGATGCCGGTGAGGCGCTGGCAGAGCGTCACCATCGCGTCGAGCGGGTTGGAGATGACGATGACGAAGGACTTCGGGGCGTACTGCTTGATGCCCTCGGAG
>JBAXVO010000440.1:0-2542 GCA_037129355.1 Deltaproteobacteria bacterium
CCATCGAGCCGGCGGTGCTCGACGTCACCGGGCGCGCCAACCAGGGGGCGCTCCTGTCGGCCATCGGCGAGCGGGTCCGGCTCACCAACGTTCAGCTGCAGTTCTGGACCTTCAGCACCGGCGGCACCAACATCTCCACCCCGCCCAAGCAGCACCCCCAGACCGCGCTCCCGTCCTACCTGGGCTTCGGCAGCATGGAGTCCTTCTTCGTCGACGTCGCCGTGCAGCCGGTCAAGCAGCTCACCGCCACCGTCTCGGTCAACGTGCTCGCCGGCGTGGCCCTGAACCCCATCGACGAGATCTTCTACCAGTCGCGCGGACGCCCCATCCAGGTGAAGAGCACGACCGGCGAGACCATCGCGCTCAACGACCTGGAGCGCGTGCAGGTCTACAGCGCCAGCATCAAGTGGGACGAGCCCTGGTTCAACCTGGACGCCTTCTACCGCACCGGCCACGTCTCCTGGTCCGCGGACGGCGACTTCTTCACGCTCTACCAGGACGCCTACTACGCCATCAACCAGGCCTGGAACCAGCGCGACATCGACATCTACGACGCCGCGGCACCGAGCGGGTTCGTGGTCTCCGGCAAGAAGGTCCTGGACGGGCTCAAGATCGCCTACGGCCCGCAGCTCTGGTGGGGCGCCAACCCGGCCCTCTTCCTCAAGTACACGCGGGCCTTCGGCGACTACGAGCTCACCTTCGTGGACCAGGAGCAGGTCGGCATCAACCTGGCCCTCAACACCTCGTCGGTCATCCCGCAGCAGCAGCAGCGCCAGACGGCGCTCTCCATGAGCGCGCACTGGGGCATCGCCCGGCTCCAGGCCGGCGTCGTGCAGTCCGGCGCCTCGACCGTCTTCGCCCCCAACAGCACGGGCAAGGTGGGGCAGCGCTACCAGGTGGCCGGCCAGGTCGCCTCCAAGGAGATCACCGTCGGCGACACCTTCGGCGGAAAGGCCAAGCTCTCCATCGAGACCGGCCCCTGGCACTGGTACGGCGCCGGCGCCTACATGGGGCTCGTGGCCGACACCGGCTGGGAGAAGAACCACACCTTCACCGGCTGGACCCTCAAGGACTCCGGCTCGGGCAACCAGGCCAACTTCCTCACCGGCGTCGCCTACAACATCGGCAACTTCCAGATCGCCCCCAACTTCCTCTGGCAGAAGCCCATCGTGGGACCGGGCCCCAGCAACTCGGGACTCCCCGCCCGCAACGTGCTCGACGACCCGTTCGCGGTGCGCGGCAACCGGGAGATGATCGCCGGCGAGCTCCTCATCGCCTTCGACCCCACCCCCGCCACCTGGATGTGGGCCTGGGACAACGCCGCCCGCGAGGACGGCGACCTGACCGCCAACATCGACTTCGTCTACCGGTACCAGCCCACCTCGTCCGACGCCTCGACCTATTTCCAGCAGGGCAGCCTCACCCGCACGCCCTTCGCGTTCGGGTGGGTCGCCGCCAACACCTGGGACCTGGCCCTGAACGTGGTCTCGGCGCCTCACCCCGACTGGCGCATCGCGGGGAAGATCTACGGCGGCCAGAACCAGGCGGTCGGACCGAGCACCCGGCTGGTGAACCGCTACGGCCTCGAGGCCGGGGCATCCTGGAGGTCGATCGCCTTCCAGACCTTCCTCAAGTTCAACGACTGGGGCGCCTACGACTACTACAAGGACTTCAACCTCACCTACCCGGTGCAGGTCATGGGCGACCTCTCCTACTCCTTCGGCATCCCCATGTGGCTCGCCGTCCCGCAGACCCGCATCGGCGTCCGCACCACCTACCGGTCGCTCAACGGGTACTCGAACCGCTTCGTGGCGAACCCGGCCGATCCGGGCGCGCTCGGCGCCGAGTGGGAGATCCGGACCTACCTGAACATCAGCCTGTGACCAGGTGACAGGCGGCCGCGTGGCCGGGGGCGAGCTGGACGAGCTCCGGCTCCCGCTCCCGGCACGCGTCGACGGCGACCGGGCAGCGGGGGTGGAAGCGGCATCCCCGGGGCGGGCTCCGCAGGCTGGGCGGCGCGCCGGGGATGCTGGAGAGCTCCACGTCCCCGCCGTGCACCGACGGGAAGGCCCGCAGGAGCCCCTGCGTGTAGGGGTGGCGGGCCGCGGTGCGCAGCGTGCCGGCCGGGGCCACCTCGACGAGCTTCGCCGCGTAGAAGACCGCCACCCGGTCGGAGAACTGGAGCATCCGCGTCAGGTCGTGGGTGATGAACATCACCGCGAAGCCGCGCTGGCGCTGCAGCCCCTGGATCTCCTCCAGGATCTCCCGCTCCACGATGACGTCGAGCGCGGTGGTCGGCTCGTCGAGGACGAGCAGCGCCGGGTCGAGCGCCAGCGCGATGGCGATGCCCACGCGCTGCCGCATCCCGCCCGACAGCTGGTGCGGGTAGGAGGTGAGCCGGTCGGGGTGGATGCCCACCATCTGGAGCAGCTCGGCGGCCCGCGCCCGCGCGGCCCGGCCGGACGGTGCGGCCCCGTGGGCCTCGAGCGTGTCGGCGATCTGCTCCCCCACCGTGAGCACGGGGTTGAGCGCGTCCATGGCG
>JBAXVO010000441.1:0-2516 GCA_037129355.1 Deltaproteobacteria bacterium
GAGACACCGTTCCGGTAGGCCGAGAGGGGCGGCCCGCGGAGCGGGAGGGCGAGGAGGACGACCATCGGATCGGAGGCGAGCCCCGGGTCGAGCCCCATCTCGCCGCTTCCTCGGGTGACGACGACCCGGATGGATCGCTCGCCCTGGTTCCAGGGCGCCCCGACGGGGTCGTCCTCGTCTCCTCCGCGGGACGCCTCCACCACGCGCCCGATCTCCTCCGCCATGCGGGCCTCGTCCCACGGAAGGCGGAGCGCGGTCCGCTCCGCCGAGGCGGCGAGACGATCCAGATGGGGCGTCATCGCGAAGGGGGCGAGCCCGTAGGTGCGGATCACCTCGTAGACGCTGTCCCCGTAGAGGAATCCCCGGTCGAAGACCGGCACCCTGGCCTCCCCGGCCGGGACGATCGCTCCGTCGATGCTCACCGCCGTGGTCATGGCTGGAATCTTGACGAGGGGATCATGGTCCGATATCACCAGATGGCAAATGGAATCGCACGTCGAGTGTACCCAGTGTGGCGTCCTCATGACGAGCTGGTGCGCCGCTGGTTCCCCGACCCGCTATTACCAGTGCCCGTTCTGCAAGCGGACCCTCTGCTCGGCCTACGGTGAGGTCTTCGAGCGCGGCGCGCTCGGGCGCAGGGTCGCGACCCCGGCGCACGCAGGTGGCGCGTCGGGACCCGAGGTGACGCCGGAAGATCAGCGCTGGCGTGAGCTCAAGGGTCGGGCCGCGCGCTGGTTCGCGCGGCTCGAGGCCGAAGGGGAGCGCCACGCCCCGGTGGCGGCTGTCGCCGCCGCGCCTGCCGTCGCTCGGGCCCGCGCCTAGCTGGCAGCTCCCTTCCATCCCGGATTGCGCGCGTGCATCTCCGCGAGCACGGCGACCATGCGCGGCATCACCTTTCGCGGATCCCCTCCCCCGGCCGCCTCGTAGACCCCGGCCGCGACGGCGTGGGCCGCGGTCGCTCCGGCCACCGACCGGGCGCGTGAGGCGGAGGTGCCGGGCTCGCCGCCATCCCGCATCTGGCGGCGCAACGACGCCACGATGGCCTCGTCCCCGTCCTTCCAGTCCTGGATCTCGCCGAGCGCCCTGCCCTCGAGGGATCGCAGGTGGGTCCGGACCACCGCCCGCGCCACCGCGGCGGCCGAGGCCCGGGCGACGCCTGCCGGCACCGCGACGTTTCCGAGCCGGATCTGGCCGAGGTCCCGGTCCGCCTCCGCCACCAGCCTGTCGGCCCATCGGCCGGCTCCCTGGAAGGAGAGGAGCCGGACCGCCTCCGCGGCCAGGTAGGCCCGCGCGATGTCGGTGGGGTGGGGATCCTCCGCCCGCCCCACGTTTCGCATCGTCGGCGTGCCCCGCCAGACGCCGTTCAGCGCGCGGAAGTACCCGACGAGCCCCACCGCCGCCGCCGGCCCCATGTTGAGCACGCCCAGGACGTCGGCCGCCGACTCGTCGATCCGCTCCGACCAGTAGGAGGCGATGGCCGGGCCGACCTTGGCTGCGAGGAGTTCCTTGCGCACCGCGCCGGCGAGCTCGTCGCGCAGGCCGTCGTCCGCTGCGAGGATGTCGTGTCCGGCCGTCTCGTGGGCCAGGGCGGGCCACGCGATCAGCCCTCCCGTCGCGTGGGCCGCCGGGAGGCTGACCAGCGCCGCCTTCACGTCGAGCTCCTCGGTGACGGTGGCGGGCCAGGTGTACGGACCGGTCTCGGCGTCTCCCCAGCGGACGATGGGGGCGGTCACGCCGTGGTCCGGCGGCTTCACCCCCCGCCGGTCCTCGGCGGAGAGGAAGCCCTCGTAGAGATCGCTCACGACTTCCTGGAACGCCGCGGTGGCCCGCGCCTCGTACCCCTCCCCTCGCTGGAGGAGCGCCTGGGCCAGGTCGAGGACGAGCCGCGCCTGCCCCTCGCGCTCGGGGTCCCCGGCGAGGATTCGGGAGAAGCCGCGCGCTCCCATCTCGTCGAGCGAGCGGAGGAAGGGTTCGGCGACCGCCTTCCGGATCGCGGGCGGGAGGTTCAAGCAGGCCTTCGCGAGCCGGGCCCGCATGGATGGGAAGAGCGACGGGTCGGGCGGGCCGCTGGCCCCGGAGAGGGTGGCCCTCCGGGCGTCCTCGACGCAGGCGGCGAGTCCGGCGAGCGATACGGGGTCTCCTGCTCCGGCGGGGGCGACGGCGGCGAGCGGAGTGGCCCGGGCGGCGATCTCGGGTGAGTCGTCGTTCCATCCGGGCGGAGGGGAGGCAGGGGTCGGGACGCCGTTCGTGTACAAGTGCACCTCCTCGTGGTCGGGCGAGGTGCGGTTGCGACGGGCGTGCCGGCGGAGGGGCGCGGAAACCGGGCCGGCGACGGATCGGAGGGGCCGCGCGGCGGCCGGGACGGGGCGCGGGGCGGACCCGGTCGCATCCCCGGAAGCGAACGGGAAAACCGGGCGCCGAGTTGATAGAACAGGGCCTGCGAGGCGCTAGCTCAACTGGCAGAGCATCGGCCTTTTAAGCCGGTGGTTCCGGGTTCGATTCCCGGGCGCCTCATC
>JBAXVO010000442.1:0-2512 GCA_037129355.1 Deltaproteobacteria bacterium
CTCGGGCTCGACCGCATGGACGTGATCGAGGTGAACGAGGCCTTCGCGAGCCAGGTGCTGGCCTGCCTCCGGATCCTCGGCCTCCCTTTCGACGACGGGCGGGTGAACCCGAACGGCGGGGCCATCGCGCTCGGCCACCCGCTCGGCGCGTCGGGGGCGCGGCTCGCCCTCACCGCGGCGCGGGAACTCCGGCGGCGAGGGGGCGGGCGGGCGGTGGTGAGCCTGTGCATCGGAGTGGGGCAGGGACTGGCGATGGTCATGGAGGCAGCTTGATGTCGAACCACGTGCGGACGTCGACGGCGGACCGGATCACCGACATCGAGATCCACCGGCCGGAGAAGAAGAACGCGCTCACCGGCGAGATGTACGACGCCATGTCGGAGGCCATCCTCCGCGCCGAGGGGGACGCCGGCGTTCACGTCGTGCTCCTCCACGGGCAGGCCGACTGCTTCACCTCGGGCAACGACCTCGCCGACTTCGTGGCCGCGGGCCAGGCGCAGGGGGCGGGCGTTCCCTCGCCGGCCTCCCGTTTCCTGGGCGTCATCCGCACGGCCAGGAAGCCCGTCGTCGCCGCGGTGGGCGGGGTGGCGGTGGGCATCGGCACGACGATGCTGCTCCACTGCGAGCTCGTCTACGCCGCGCCGAACGCCCGCTTCCAGATGCCCTTCGTGCCGCTGGGGCTCGCGCCGGAGGGGGGCTCGAGCCTGCTCTTCCCCATGGTCGCCGGCTACCAGCGCGCCGCCGAGCTGCTGCTCCTCGGCCGCCCGTTCGGCGCCGAGAAGGCGGCCGCCGCGGGGCTCGTGAACGAGGTGGTGCCGGTCGAGCGGCTGCTCGCCCACGCACGAGAGGCGGCGCTCGCCGTGGCCGCCCTGCCGGTGGAGTCGGTGCGGATCACCAAGGAGTGGCTGAAGCGGCCCTACGCCGCCGCGCTCGAGGAGCGCATGGCCGAGGAGATCCGGGTCTTCGGGGAGCGGCTCCACTCGCCGGAGGCGAAGGCGGCGATGGGGGCCTTCTTCCAGAGGAAGAAGGGGTAGCGGCCGGATGCACGACCCGCTCGATCCGCTCCTCGCCGACGGCGTCATCGACGAGATCGTCGCCCGGCTGAAGGGCGGCAAGGAGGCCGACGTCTGGCTGGTGAGGGCCGGCGGCCAGACCGTCGCCGCCAAGGTCTACAAGGCCCGGCAGGCCCGGAGCTTCAAGAACGACGCCGCCTACAAGGAAGGGCGGAAGGTCCGGAACACCCGCACCCAGCGGGCCATGGACCGCGGCAGCCGCTTCGGGCAGGCCGCCGCCGAGGACGCCTGGAAGGAGAAGGAGTCGGACGCGCTGTTCCGGCTGCACGCCGCCGGCGTCCGGGTGCCACGGCCCGTGCTCTTCCACGAGGGGGTGCTCCTCATGGAGGTGGTGCTGGACGCGCACGGCCACCCGGCGCCGCGACTCGTGGACGCGCACATCGTCAGGGAGCAGGCGGCGGGGATCTACGCCGACGTCCGGAGGCAGGCGGTCGGGATGCTCTCCTGCGGCCTCATCCACGGCGACCTCTCCCCCTACAACGTGCTCCTCGGCATCCAGGGGCCGGTGGTGATCGACCTGCCCCAGGTGGTCGACGCCGCGCACAACAGCCAGGCCGAGAAGTTCTTCCTCCGCGACCTCGAGGGCATCCACCGGTTCTGCCTCTCGATCGATCCGGCGCTCGGCGGGGAGGGGGACGGGCGCGAGATCTGGCAGGCCTACGTCCGCCGGGAACTCTCCGCCGACTTCGTGCCCACCGGGCGCGCCCCGCCGCCGAGGCGGGAGGAGCGTCCGGCCGCAGGGCAGGGAGGGCACGCCGGGCGCAGCGGCCACGGAGCGCACGCGGTCAAGGCGGGTCAGGCAGGTCACGCCGGCCGCGGAGGCCCCGCGGGTCAGGCCGGTCCCGGAGGCCGCGGAGATCATCGCCAGCAGGGGCGGGGCAAGCCGCCGGCCACGCCGCCCGGGCCCCGGCGTCCGGAGCCCAGGCGTCCGGAGCCCCGCGGTGCACGGAACGTACGCGTACCCGAGGTGATCCGGGTCGAGCGGCTGCCGCGCGGGAAGCCGGTGGCGCCCTCCCCGACGCCGCCTCCCGGAACGCCCCGGCCCCCGGGCGCTCCGAGGCCGGGCGGCACCCCCCGGCCCGAGGGCGCGCCGGGCCGCCGGAGGCGGCGGCGCAGGCGGCGGGGCGGGGTATAGTCGCCACCCAAGGAGATCCGCCATGCACCGGACCGCAGTCCTTGCCGCCGCGCTCGCAGTCGCCGTGCTCCCCATCACCCAGGCCCGTGCCGAGGCCCCCCCGCGTCCGGTCGACGAGACCGTGGCGAAGCGCGACGCGACGGCGGCCGCCAAGGCGTGGCTGGCCCTCGTCGACGCCGGGAAGTACGCCGAGAGCTGGGAGCAGGCCTCCTCGCTCTTCCGCGGGAAGATCACGAAGGATGGCTGGGTGAGCGCGATCAGCCAGCGGGGCTCGTTCGGAAAGCTGCGCGAGCGCAAGCTCGAC
>JBAXVO010000443.1:0-2501 GCA_037129355.1 Deltaproteobacteria bacterium
TGCATGTGTTAGGCACGCCGCCAGCGTTCGTTCTGAGCCAGGATCAAACTCTCCAATTAAGAGTTTGTTCCCTGCCCGTACCTCTTTCGAGGCAACGTGGCATGGTGTACTACGAACTATTTTGTTCACTCGCAGGAACGCGGTGATCCGCATTCCGTCGTAGGCTTGCTATTCAGTTTTCAAAGACCGAGCCTTACCCCCGGAAACGAGACCGAGTCTCGTTATCCGGCCCTGGACAGCTTCGGAGTCGCGAAGACAACCGTGCTTCGTCGAGGGGGGTGGCTTCTACATCAGCCACCCGTTGCCGTCAAGAGGATATGCCGACACAAGTTCGGCACGCCTCGGGAGCGGCGGCAGGGACCCGTAATATAGTCACGGCTCCCTGGGTGTCAAGCGAAGGATCCTCGGTTTCGAGGGTACCTCTTCCTGACCCTTCCACGGCCCAGACGCTTTGGAAATCCCCTAGGGATTCCCGCGGTCTATCGTGCGTCGCGAACGGCTATCGGCCTCGCGCCCGCCCCCGGAACCCCTGCCCTCTCGGGCCTGCGTTCCGTCCGTGGGGCGCGCTTTCTAGCGCTCTTCGACCGGACGTGTCAACACCCCTCGGAAGAAAAAACGCCGATCAGGGGATCCAGGCCGACAGATCGGCCCGATCCGTGCGACAGGACTCGGCGATCGCGCTCCCCGGATCGGCCGTCGCACCTCCCCGCCGGGCCCGCGCCGACCGCGAGATCGCGACCAGCCGCTCGAGCGCATCGTCGACCCGGTCGTTCACGATCACGAACGCGTAACGGGCCGCCGCGCGGGCCACCTCGGTGTGGGCCGCGGCCAGGCGCAGGCGGATCGCCTCGTCACTCTCGGTGGAGCGGCCGCGCAGCCGCCGTTCCAGCTCCGCCGGCGACGGCGGGACGACCAGCACCGAGACCGCAGCCTCCGGCCAGCGATCGAGGATCTGCGCCCCGCCCTGCACGTCGATGTCGAACACCGCCACCGCGCCGGCGCGCAGGGCCTCCTCCACCGTGGAGCGGAGCGTGCCGTAGCGGCGGCCGTGCACCTCGGCCCACTCGGCGAAGTCGCCCGCGGCCACGCGCGCCGCGAAGTCCTCCGCCGAGAGGAAGTGGTAGTCGACGCCGTCGCGCTCGGCCCCGCGGGGCGGGCGGGTGGTGGCCGAGATCGAGAAGCGTGCACCTGGAGTGAATGAGACGAAACGGCGCGCCAGCGTGGTCTTTCCTGCTCCCGATGGAGCCGAGATCACCAGCAGCTGGCCGGGCGCGGACGGGTCACTCGACATTCTGGACCTGCTCCCGCATGCGCTCGATCTCCGCCTTGAGCGAGACCACCGCCGCCGCGGCGTCGGCGCTCTGCGACTTGGACCCGACCGTGTTCGCCTCCCGGTGCATCTCCTGGACGAGGAAGTCCATCTTGCGTCCGGCCGGCTCGCCCGAGGCGAGCAGCCCCCGCATCTGACCCACGTGGCTGGCCAGCCGGGTCAGCTCCTCGGTCACGTCGGTGCGATCCGCGAAGAGCGCCACCTCGGTGGCGAGGCGCGCCGGGTCGGGCGCGAGCCCGCGGGAGAGCTCGGCCACCCGCTCGTGCAACCGGGCCCGGTAGACCTCCACGGAGCGGGGCGACTGCTCGGCGAGCCGCGCCGCGATCCCCTCCACCACCCCGAGACGCAGGTCGAGATCCCGCGCCAGCGCCTCCCCCTCCCGCTCCCGCATGGCGAGCAGCGCGTCGAGCGCGCTGGCCAGGGCGGCGATCGAGGCGGCCCGGGCCAGGTCCAGGTTCACCGCCCGCTCCTCCAGGGAGACCACTCCGGCGGCGGAGAGCACCTCGGAGAGCGCCACCGGGCCCGCGAGCCCCAGCCGGGCCCTCAGGTCCTCGAAGGCCCGGGCGTACTCGGCGGCCAGGTCGGCGTCGACCCGGGGCGTGAGCGCCCCCCGGGCCGCCGTCCGGCGCAGGGTGAACTCGATCCCGCCCCGGGCCAGCCGGTCCTTCACCTGCCGGACGAGATCGGTCTCGAGCGACCCCATCTCCCGCGGCAGGCGCGCCTTCACCTCGCAGAACTTGTGGTTCACCGACCGGACCTCGGCCTCCACCACCTCGTCGGCGGCGGCGCCCCGGCCGGCGCCGAACCCGGTCATGCTGCGGATCATCCCTTGGACCTCGTTCCGGCGCCTGGAGTGGACAAGGCAGCGAGCAGGGCGCGCGCCTGGCGCTCCACCTCGTCGACCGTGAGATCGGTCATGCAGCGGTGGTGCCCGAGCGGGCATTTCTCGGGCCCGTGGTCGTGGCAGGGCGCGCAGTCGAGCGCGACCCGCGCCACCCGTTCCCGATCGCCGAACACGTGCCGGGCGGGGTCGGTGGGGCCGAAGAGGAGCACCGTGGGGCGCCCCAGCGCGCGGGCGCAGTGGACGAGCCCGGTGTCGCCGCCCACCACGACGTCGCAGCGGGCCAGGATGGCGAGCGCCTCGGCGATGGAGTTGCCGGTGGTGTCGACG
>JBAXVO010000444.1:0-2485 GCA_037129355.1 Deltaproteobacteria bacterium
GATCGCCGCGCAGCTCTCCGTCTCCGACGCCAAGGTGAAGAAGGCCATCGCCGCCATCGGCCTGAAGCCCACCGCGAAGAAGGGCGTCTGCAACCTCTACGCGAAGTCGGACGTCGCGAAGATCAAGAAGGCGTTGACCTAGGAGGGGCCATGCAGCGCCACCTGCACGCGCTGCTGGACGGAGGGGTTCGCCGCCTCAGTTCCGGACCTGGATCAGCCTTCCACTGTCGGTGATGAGGTAGAGGAACCCGTCCGGCCCCTGCCGCACGTCGCGGATCCGTTCCCCGAGGTCGCCGAGGAGCCGCTCCCGCGCCACCTCGACGTTCCCCCGGAGCTCGACGCGCCAGAGCGCCCTCCCCGCCAGCGCTCCCTGGAAGACGTTCCCCTGCCACTGCGGGAAGGGCGCTCCCGTGTAGAAGAGCAGCCCGGCGGGCGCGATCGAGGTCGGGACCCAGTAGCTCACCGGCTCCACGTGGGCGGGGGCGTGTGTCCCGCCACCGATGCGGCATGCGTCACCGACCGGGTCTCCGTAGTTGCAGCCGTAGCTCACGAGCGGCCACCCGTGGTTGCCGCCCGGGACGATGCGGTTCAGCTCGTCGCCGCCCTGCGGGCCGTGCTCGTTCACCCAGAGTTCGTCGGTCCCGGGGCGGATTGCCGCGCCCTGCGGGTTGCGGTGGCCGTAGCTCCAGATCTCCGGACGGGCGCCGGGGATGGTCGGGTTGTCGGTCGGGATGGTGCCGTCCCGGCGGATCCGGATCACCTTGCCCAGCGTGGCCTGGAGGTCCTGGGCCGGCGCTCCCTTCTGCCGCTCGCCGAGCGTCACGAAGAGCGTCCTGTCCGCCCGGAACGCGAGACGGGAACCGAAGTGGCCGCTTCCCGTCACCTTGGGCACCTGTCGGTAGAGGACGGAGATCCCCTGGAGGGCGCCGCCCACGAGCCTCCCGCGTGCCACGGCGGTTCCGGCGAGCCCTGCCTCGGCGCCCGTGCCGGGCTCCGAATAGGTCCAGTACACCCACGGGTCGGTGGCGAAATCCGGGTCGAGCGCGACGTCGAGGAGGCCGCCCTGCCCGTCCGCGACCACGGGCGGAAGACCGGTCAGTGTCGCCTGCAAGGCGCCGTCCGCGCCCAGGATCACCATCGTGCCGCCCTTCTGCGTCACGAGCATCCGGCCGTCGGGGAAGAAGGCGAGGCCCCAGGGGGAGGAGAGCGACCCGTTCAGCGTGACCACGCGAAAGGACGTGCCGGTGGAGCCGCCCGGCCCCGTCGGTCCGCTCGGCGCGGCGGCTGAAGCGTCGGAACCCCCGCAGCCTCCGCAGGCGGAGAGGAAGACCCAGGCGAGCAACGCGGAGGAGACATGGCGCCCGTTCCCGAGGATTCGCACGGGCATGGTGCCCGAGCCCTAACGGCCTGGTCGACGAGGAGCAAGCCGGCCGGCCGAAGGCGCGCCGCGGCCCCGGGTGACCGCCTCAGCCCGCCGGGGGCCCGGCCGGCGCCCGGTGCTCGGTGTAGCTCGGGTTCCGATGGTTCTGGTCCGGGTTGTGGGCGTCCCAGCAGGAGTCGGAGCAGAAGTAGAGCTGGAACCGCTTCCGGTTGCAGGTGGACACGCCGCACTTGAGGTAGGCGCCGCCGAAGGGGATGGGCGTCTTGCAGACGCTGCACTTCTGCCACATGCGGCCATCCTACCCCGACCCGGGTCTCCGCTGTCCCGAATGTCTGCCCTTGACGAAGCCCGCCTCCTTGCCCACCTCGAGGAGCCGCTTCGCGTCCACCAGGGCGTACATCTGCATGAGCTTGGCCACGATCCCGGTCCACCCGGTCTGGTGGTTGGCGCCGAGCCCGGCGCCGTTGTCGGCGTGGAAGTACTCGTAGAAGAGGATGTTGTCGCGCCAGTGGGGATCGACCTGGAACTTCTCGGTGTGGCCGTTCACGGGGCGCCGCCCCTTCTCGTCGCGCAGGAAGATCCGGCCGAGACGGTCGGCGATCTCCTTGCTCACCTCGAAGAGGTTCATCAGCTTGCCCGAGCCGGTCGGGCATTCGATCCGAAAGCTGTCGCCGTAGTACAGGTAGAACTGCTGGAGGGACCGGATGATGAGCGTGTTCACCGGCATCCAGACCGGTCCGCGCCAGTTGGAGTTTCCGCCGAACATCCCGGTGTTCGACTCGGCCGGGAGGTAGTCGACCCGGTACTCCTTCCCCCCCGCGTGGAAGACGTACGGGTGCTGCTCGTGGAACCTGGACAGCGAGCGGATGCCGTACGGGCCCAGGAACTCGTTCTCGTCCAGCATCCGGGTGAGGATCCGGCGGAGCCGCTCCGGGTTGACGAGCGCCACGATGCCTCGTTCGGCCACGCCGAAGTGTCCGGGGCCGGTGGGGTGCATGGATGCCAGCAACTCGGGCATCCGCCGCTTCCGCTCCGCGATGCTGGCCATGACCCTGGGAAGCCGTTCCCGCTGCGACTTCTCGATGACCGTCGTGGCGCACAGGG
>JBAXVO010000445.1:0-2478 GCA_037129355.1 Deltaproteobacteria bacterium
CACCGACGGATCGCGGCTTCGCCGGTCCTCATGCCGGTCAGGAACTCCATGGCGTAGAGCACGCGCCGGTCGAGCGAGATCCGCTCGTCGAAGATGAACCGGGCCACGTCGGCGGCCTCGAATCCGCCGTCCCGCGTTCGCGCTGAGGTCAGCCGCTTGGGAAGGTCAGCCGCATCCCACACGCACGGCGACAGCACCACCAGGTCGCGCTTCACCGCTTCCCGGAAAAGCATCTTCACGGTCGCGGTGATCTTCTTCACGGTGGACGGGGCCAGCGGTTCCCCGCGGTCCCCGGCCTTCCTGGCGAGGGACCTGGCCCACGCGAGCGCCTCGGACTTCGTGACCCGGGAGATGGGTAGGTCCCGCAATTCGTAGAGGTGGCAACGAAGAATCCCTTCCTCGTGGCTCCAGTCGAGGATCCCGCGGGCGCGACGCTCGGTCAGGAACACCCGACCGAAATCCCACACGGTGGTCTCGGGGGTGGGGACGGGAAGGGGGCCGTCGAAGGCGAGGCGATCCGGCTTCTCGCCGGACGCGAGGAACTCCGCCATGAACGCCTCGGCGAGCGCCTCTTGCTCGACGCGGTAGCCGGTAGACACCCGGCCCCACGAGGCATCCGGGCGCCGGAACTTCGCGTAGAGGATGCCGTTCCTCGTCACCAGGTGGGCCATGGTCAGGCTCCCTTCTTCCGCTTCGGGGTGCTAAGTAGGCCGGCCAGGTACACGTCGAGGGCGCGCCGGACGTGGACGGTGATGGGGGCGCCGGTCTCGATGGACAGGGCCTCCAGGGCCGCGAGCTGGTCGGCGGTGATGTACGTCGTCAGGCGGGCCGGCTTGAAGTCGAGCTTTCGCATACCCCAACCATGGGGCCTGGCGTGATCTGACGTCAAGTGCGGCCTCCCCTGCTTGCGATCTTGGCCCGTGCCCTGGCCCGCGCTTCTTCCAGGCTCGGAGGTGACTCCGCCTCCCCGGCCGGCGCCTTCAACGCGGCTCGCACCTCGTCGAGATCCACGAGGTAGTTGGGGCGCCGGGGGTTCGCGCCGACGTTGTTGACCCGCCGCGGGAGCCGGCCGGAACGGACCCAGGCCGCGATGGTGTCGGCGCTCGGGCGCCCGCCCAACGCCTCGGACGCCTGGGGCGGGGTGAGCAGCTCGGGGGCCGCCTCGACCTGGCCGGCGCGGCCCTGCTCCTCCCGCACGATGGCGCGGATCGCCTCGACCATCGCGGGGCCGAGCATCTCGGCGGGGGTCACGGGGCCTCCCGCGGCAGAACGTGCGACAAGCCGCACCACCCTGGGAACGTGTCGAACGTGTCGAACGTGTCGGACGTGCGACACGTTAGACAAGATCGACAAGTTAGACTCTCCCTAGGTTTTGTCGCACGTCCCCTCATGGCAGCCTCCATGCCCTCTCCTTGCCCCTGGGTTCCGACACCAGGCCGAGCGCCGTGAAGGCCCTCTCCATGGCCTTGGTGTTGAGGTTCACCCGGGCGCCGGCCTCGATCACCTCGGCGCGCATCCTCGGCCCGCTCGCCAGGAGGTCGGCCAGGTACCGCTTGGCCTGCTCGTGAACGTCGGGCTTCGGCCCCGGCTTCTCTGGGGCGAGCAGGGTGGCCGCGGTGTGGTCCGACACCCCGCCCCACAGGACGACTCCGGTGTCGTTGCCCGCGTCCCCGATGGAGTAGGAGAGCGATGGCGGGGGGCGGCCTAGGTTGCCCTTGGTACGGGCGAGGACGTAGTCGCCAGGGTCGTCGGGGTTCTCGGCGGCGAGCAGCACCAGGCGGGCGACGCCGGCGAAGGCGATGGACCCGCCTCCGCGGTAGAGCGCCGACTTGGAGCTGTCCTTGTTCAGATGACGGTGAAGTAGGACGGCGACGTGGGTTCGCTGGCAGAGAGCGGCGAGCGGCATCAGCGCCGTCCGCACCGACTGGTCCTTGTGGGAGTCCACGTCGGGGTCGAGGTAGGAGAGCACCGGGTCGATGATGACGAGGGCGGCGTCGTGTTCCGCGATCGACCGCTCGAGCTGCTCGAGGTCCCGCGGCAGCATGAACGGGATCGACGTGGGGTCGCGGAGGTTCTCGAACACCACCCGGGTCAGGTCGGCGCCGGCCGCTTCCAGGCGCGGGCGAAGGGTGTCCCCGATGTCGTCCTCGCTGGAGAAGACGAGAACGGTACGCGGCCGGGTGCCCTCGACTTCACCGGGCAGGGGCCGGCCGGTCGAGATGCACGCGGCCAGGCTGAGAGCGATCGTCGTCTTCCCGGTCCCGGGGTCGCCTTCCAGCACGGTGATCTTCCCGCGGGCGATCCGGCCCTTCCAGATCCACTCGACCGACTCGCGCTCCACGTCGCAGGCGCGGATCCAGGCGAGGGGCGTGCCCTCGGCCTTTGTGGGAAAAGAAGTCGCGGTGCGCGAAGTCTTTTGGCCCGGCCCCTCGCCGGCCAGTTGCAGGATCTTCGTCAGGTCGGGCGGGTTCACGGTGC
>JBAXVO010000446.1:0-2470 GCA_037129355.1 Deltaproteobacteria bacterium
CGCGCCAGATGTGGTGCCCGTAGATGTTCTGCGCGTCGGTCCAGCGGCGCGTTCCGCCGTCCCGCCCCATCAGGCCGAGCCACGAGTTGACCCGGCTGTCGAGGTCGTCGATGAAGTGGGTGACGAGGGCCTCGAGGGTGGCCGGCGTCTTGGGAGAGCCGAACTCCAGGCGGCCGTGGTGGGAGAGCACGATGTGCACGACGTGCTGCTCCAGCTCGCGGGGCACGCCCACGCGGCGCGCCTTCTCGTGGATCCACTGGGCGGCCATGACGAGGTGCCCCACCAGGCGCCCCTCGTCCGTGTACTCGACGCCCCGCTCGTAGCCGAGCTCGCGGATCTTCCCCAGGTCGTGGAAGAAGGCGCCCGCCACGAGCAGGTCCCGGTCGAGCTGCGGGTACTGGTCGGCGATCCGGTGGGAGAGCTTGATGCAGCTCACCGTGTGCTCGAGGAGCCCACCCGCGTAGGCGTGGTGGACGTTCTTCGCGGCCGGCGCGCGGCGGATCCGCGCGGCCACGTCCTCGTCGGCGAGGAAGGCCTTGATGAGTTCCTTCACGTGGACGTCGGTCACCGCCTCGACGAGCCCGAGGAGCTCGGCCCAGTTGGCGTCGGTCGCGTCCTCGGTCGGCGCCTTCTCCGGCTTGCGCGGCTCGGGCGCCGGAACCCAGGCGAAGTCGGCGGCGTCGATGCCGGCGGTGGCCGGGTCGATCTTGACGATCGACTCGAAGCGCAGCTGGGGCTTGCCCTGGAAGGAACCAACGGCCCCCTCGACCTCGACCAGGTCCTTCTCCTCGAAGAGCGCGGACAGCTCCTCGACGCGGTCGAACGAGCGGGCCTCGATCTCGCCGGTGCGGTCCACCAGCGTCGCGGCCAGGTAGGCCTTCCCGCTCTTGGCGGTGGGCACGGCCTTCCGAGCCACCGCGAAGATCGCCTTCACGCGCTCGCCTTCCTTGACGTCCTTGACCCAGGTCTTCTCCATGGTTCGCGGAAGCTAACCCAGGAGGGGTTCAGAGACAACCGCGGCTTCCGGAGTTACGCTGTGGATCGAGCGAAGGGAGGAAGCCATGTCCCGCCACGAGATCCACCGTTTCATGACGAAGACGCCGCACACCATCTCGGCGCGCAACACCCTGGCCGAGGCGCACCAGGCGATGCGCGAGCGAGGGATCCGCCACCTCCCGGTGGTCCACGAGGGCAAGCTCGTCGGCGTGGTGTCGCAGCGCGACCTCTACCTGCTCGAGACGCTGAGGGGCGTCGACGTCGGGCGCGAGCTGGTCGAGGAGGCGATGAGCGACGAGCCGTTCGTGGTCTCGCCCGACACGTTGCTGGAGGAGGTGGCCGACGCGATGGCCATCCGGAAGCACGGGTCGGCCCTCGTGGTCGAGAGCTCCACCGTGGTGGGGATCTTCACGTCGACCGACGCCCTCCGGGCGCTCGTGACCCTGCTCCGCGCCACCGGCCTCGAGCCGGGCGACCGGGGCACCTGACGCGCAACGGATGCGTCTGGCGGCGGCCGGAACGCAACCGGTGCGATGGAAGTCCCCTGAATCCGGGCATTCTGGCTCGGCACGGCACGTGAAACGGAAGCCCCCGCGCCCCCGTGGCGGGAGACAAAGTCCATCTCATGAGCCGGATCGAAAGCGAAGCCCGTTCCCTCCTCCTCGACCGGAGGGAGGCCCTGTGCCGAACCCACGCCATCGGCGGGGGAGGACGCGGCTTCGCGCCCGAGGAGCTGGACCCGGAGACGGTCGTCGTGGACCAGGTGGTCCGCGAGCTGGCCGAGGTCGACGCGGCGCTCCACCGGATCGCCGCCGGCAGCTACGGTACTTGCAGCGCCTGCGGAGGTCCGCTCGGCTTGCAGCGGCTCCGGGCCATCCCCGAGGCCCGCTTCTGCCTCGGCTGCAGTGGCCATCGCCCCGAGGACGATTAAGTCTCCCGGGTGGAGACGACCGACGGCACCACGGCCACCGAGCCGGTCTACGCCTACGCGCTCGGCGACGCCCTCTACCTGAACCTCACCTCGGCCTGCACGCTGGCCTGCGTCTTCTGTCCGAAGATCCGGGACGACGACTGGGTCGTGGGCGGTCACGACCTGCGCCTCGCCCGGGCACCGTCGGCCGACGAGGTCTGGGCCCAGGTGCAGCGGATGGGGTTGACTGGCCGCCCCGAGGTGGTCTTCACCGGCCTGGGCGAGCCGACGAGGAGGCTCGACGTCCTCCTCGAGACCACCCGCCGCCTCGTCGGGGCCGGCGTCGCCCGGGTGCGTCTCGACACGGACGGCCTGGCGAGCCTCCGGGAGGGGCGTGACGTGGTGCCCGAGCTGGCCGCCGCCGGGCTCCGGGCCGTGGTGGTGTCCCTCAACGCCCCGGACGCCGCGACCTACGCACGGCTCTGCCCCAGCCGGTATGGCGAGTCCGCGTGGCCCGCGGCCCGGGACTTCATCCGTGCCGCGGTGGGCAAGCTCCCGGACGTC
>JBAXVO010000447.1:0-2467 GCA_037129355.1 Deltaproteobacteria bacterium
CACCGAGGCGGGGCGGGCGAAGTCGAGCAGTCCCCGGACCGTGTGATCGATGCGGGAAGCGGCGGAGGCGATCCGGTCGATCGCGTCGACCAGCTGGCGATCCGCCCCGGGCGGGAGACGCGACCGGGCGACCTCCGCGTAGCCGGAGACGGCGCCGAGCGGGTTGCCCACCTCGTGGGCGACCCCGGCGGCCAGCCGCCCGACGGTGGCCAGCTTCTCGCTGCGCAGCAGGGATTCCCGGGCATCGGCGAGCGCCCGGTTGGCGCGGGTCAGCTCCTCGACCTTGGCCGCCAGGCTGGCCCGCTCCTCCACGAGCTCGGCGGCGGTGCGCTCGAACGCCAGCGCGGCCTGGTCCAGCCCGAGCCCGCTCTCGCCCACCAGCGGGAGCCGGCCGGGGGCGCCGCGGGGAATGGCCTCGGCGGCGGCCAGGACCCGCTCGACCGGGCGGGCCACGCGCCGGATCAGCATGGAGGAGGCGGCCCAGACCGAGAAGGCCACGGCCAGCGCCGCCGACGACGCGACGGCCGTCCCGGAGGTCCGGCCGGTGGAGCGGAGCACGAGGAGGGCGGCCACGAAGAGGCAGGCGCCGGCCGCCACCGCGGACGCCACGGTCACCGTCAGGACGAGGCGCGTTCCCCTGGCTTTCATGACCTCACGTGAAGAGCCCCAGGCTCGGGACGATCCGGGTGATCCATCCTTGCAGCCAGAGCCACTCGAGGGCCCCGGCGGCCAGGAAGGGGCCGAACGGGACGGCATTCCGGGGACGA
The DNA here is from genome assembly GCA_037129355.1 of Deltaproteobacteria bacterium. GTDB lineage: Bacteria > Myxococcota > Myxococcia > Myxococcales > Anaeromyxobacteraceae > CAIOAK01. The sequence continues at coordinate 768 of JBAXVO010000447.1, forward strand.
ACCCACTCCTCCTCGGTGCCGGGTGCGGGGCACTCCCCGGTACCGCCGGGCTGGGCCTTGCCGAGGACGATGAGCGCGATCCCCACCACGGTCCCCTGCAGGGATGCGAGGAGGATGACCGGCAGGAGCGGCGCGAGCCCCAGCCACGCCCCGATGGCGGAGAGGAGCCAGACGTCCCCGAAGCCGAGCGCCTCCTTCTTCAGCAACCGCTCCCCGAGGAAGGCCACCGCCGCGAAGACGACCCACCCGGCCGCGGCGCCGGCGGCCGACGAGGCGAGGGAGCCGGCGTGGGTCAGGTGCAGGGCCGAGAGCAGCAGGCCGGTGCCGAGGAGCGGCAGCGTGAGGACGTGGGGAAGCGTCCACGTGTCGAGATCGATGAAGGCGAGCGCGAGGAGCGTGGCCGCGAGCGTGAACTCCGCCAGCGCCTCGAAGGAGAGGCCGTGGCGGGACACCGCGACCCAGGCCGCCCCGGCGCCCAGGATCTCCACGAGCGGGTAGCGCCAGGCGATCCCGGTCTGGCAGGAGCGGCACCGCCCCCGCAGGAGGACCCACGAGAGCACCGGGACGTTGTCGTACCAGGCGATGGGCGTGCGGCAGGACGGGCAGCGGGAGCCGGGCCGGACGATCGACTCCCCGGCCGGGACCCTGGCGATGACCACGTTGAGGAAGCTGCCGACGACGGCACCCACGGCGATGGACCAGGCTTCGACCGCCCACCGGAGGGATTCCGGGAGGGGCGTCACCCGACCTCCCGCGCGCGCCCCGACTCGCCCTTGGCCTTGCCCTCCTCCAGCCGGCGGACGAAGAAGTCCTCGAGGGTCTCCCGGTGGGGAACGAGGGAGAGGACCGACCCGCCGGCGCCCACCACCCCGACCACGGCCGCGTTGGCGGAGGCGAGGTCCGGGTAGGTCAACGTGAACCGGTCGCCGTCCCGCGAGACGAGCGCGCCGCCGGCGATGCCGGCGCGGGCCGCCTCCGGCACGTCGAGCACGACCTCCACGCTCCGGACGCGCGGGGAGAGCAGGTCGGTGATCCGCCCGACGTCGCGGAGCCGCCCGCCGAGGATCACCCCCACGCGGTCGCAGATGGACTCCACGTCCGGCAGGATGTGGGTGGAGAAGAAGACCGTCTTCCCGCGCCGGTTCAGGTCGAGGATCAGGTCGCGGACCTCCTTGCGCCCGATGGGATCGAGGCCGCTCATCGGCTCGTCGAGCACGACCAGCGCGGGATCGCCGGCGAGGGCCTGTGCGATGCCGAGCCGCTGCTGCATGCCCTTCGAGTACTTCCGGATCTGCCGGTCGGCGGCGTCGCCGAGCCCGACCGTCTCGAGCAGCTCCTCGGCGCGGACGTCCAGATCCCCCCGCGCCACGCCGGACAGCGAGGCGTAGAACCGGGCCGCCTCCCGTCCGGTGAGGAAGTCGTAGAAGGCCGGGTGCTCGGGGAGGAAGCCGATCCTGCGCTTGGCCTCGAGCGACGGCATGGGCACGTCGAAGATGCGAACGCTTCCCGAGGAGGGAAAGATGAGCCCCATCAGCATCTTGATGGTGGTGGTCTTCCCCGCACCGTTCGGCCCCACGAAGCCGAAGATCTCCCCCTCCTGGACGGCGAGGTCGACGTCCTTCACCGCCTCGAGGCGCCTGCGCCGGACGCCGATCTCGAAGGTCTTGGAGAGCCTCTCGGTCCTGAGGACCACCGGGGTG
>JBAXVO010000448.1:0-2461 GCA_037129355.1 Deltaproteobacteria bacterium
GGATGCCCAGGCCGTCCAGAACGCACCCTGTACAGCGATCCGCTGCCTTCGAGGAGGGACCCACTCCGAAGGGGACCCCACCGCCGGGTTGGGTCAAACAGCCGCGCCCGGACGTCCCACTGGGCCCCCGGGTTCGTCGGAAGGTAACGGGATCACCGGGAAATGATCGGGCCTACCGGTCCTCCGCGAGCTCGCGGCCGCCCCCGGATGTGTCCCTTCCCCCACCCTGTGTGAAGTCCCCCACATGGATCATCACCACCAGGCGAATAACTCCCCGTGAATTGGGATTTTCGGTAACCGCCCGGTCCGGCACGACGCTTGCTGAGGGCTCCCGCAACCGTGCCCAACGCCGATGTGCCGCAGTCGTAGACGATTCGTCCAGAAGAGCCTGTAGCGCTTTTGGGGGAGATTTCAGCAGGCCAACAACGATCGCCAGTCCGCGAGTGCGGCGGGCAGTGAAGTACGGGAGAGGGAAATGAACCGAATGTTGAAGTTTGCGATGGCTGCGGTCATCGCGCTGGTTTCCGGGAGCGCCCAGGCGCAGGTGACCGGCGGCAACGTCCTCAACAACAGCAAGCCGAACACCTACTCGTCCGCGGGCAACACGCCCTGGCTGCCCACCGGCGCCAACGAGTCGTTCGGCAGCTTCCACGCCGGCGGCGTCGCCGCGTGCGACGGCTGTCACGTGATGCACAACGCGAACAACGGCAACATCCGCTCCACGGCGGTCGCCCCGTGGTCGAACGCCGTCCCCGCGTTCCTGCTCCAGGGGTCCGACCAGTCGTCCACCTGTCTCCTCTGCCACGGCAGCGCGAGCACCTCCGTGGGCCTCGGCGCGTCGGCCACGCCGTTCGTCATGACCAACACCAGCACCACCGCCTCCTACATGCAGTACACGCCGGGCGGCGACTTCGGCTGGCTGAAGATCGGCGGCACCAAGGAGCCCAGCCTGAACAGCCACGGCCACAACGTCGTCGCGTCCGACTTCGGCTTCGCCGCTGACTCGCGCGTGGCCCCGGGTGGCACCTACAAGGGCGCCGCCGACGGCTCGGGCGCGTTCGCCTGCTCCAACTGCCACGACCCGCACGGCCGCTACCGCATGCAGGGCGACTCCGCCACCTGGAACTGGGCGTATCCGGGCGGGACGGGCACGGCCGCCATCAACCAGCCGATCTACTCGTCGGGCTCGTACGGCAATCCCCCCACCGCGACGGGCGCCGTCGGCTCGTACCGCCTCCTCGCCGGCCGGGGCTACGTGCCGGCCTCGAACGTCGCCAACCCCTTCCCGTTCCCGAACAACCCCCCGGTCGCCGTGGCTCCCCTGGGCTACAACAAGCAGGAGGCCGGTGGTGGGGTCCAGGAAGTCCGCGTCGCCTACGGTTCCGGCATGTCGGAGTGGTGCCAGAACTGCCACACCAACATCCACCTGGACAACTACGTGAGCGGCGCGATGAACGCCACCGGCCAGCGCCACCCGGCGGGCTCGGATGCGTTCCTCAAGATCGACCAGGCGAACGTCTACAACACCTACGTCTCCAGCGGGAAGTGGGCCGCCAACCAGCAGCGGTACACCTCGCTCGTTCCCTTCGAGAGCGCCAACAAGATCAAGTACGACGGCGTCGGCGGGAAGACCCCCGACCTCGCCATCCTCGCCGCTGCCACCGCTCCCGGCGCCGACCCGGTCATCTTCAAGGCCTCGACCGACTCGAACGTCATGTGCCTCTCCTGCCACCGCGCCCACGCGTCCGCCTTCGCCGGCATGACGCGCTGGAACGTGGACGACACCTTCATCACCAACGGCACGAGCGGCTACGTCGACACGCAGGGTCGCGGGACGACGCTCCTCACGGCCGGCTACTACGGCCGCGCCGCCGGCGAGTTCGGCTCGTTCCAGCGCTCGCTCTGCAACAAGTGCCACGGCAAGGACTAACCGTCACAGCCGGTACGTAGTATCCTGAAGGGGGGCCGCGCGAGCGGCTCCCCTTCTTCGTTCGTGGGGGCGAACATGAAATGGGTGCAGGTCGTGGTGTCGCTCGTCCTCGGCGGGTGCGTGACGGCGGCTCGTCCGCCCGTCAGCCAGGCGCCGCTCCAGGACGAGGGGGCGGTGTACGTCTACCTGGCGCCGCTTCCCCGGGAGGCCCGGGGGCTCCGCTACTCCTTGAAGGGGATCGGGGCGACGGGGGAGGGTGGCCTCGTCCAGCCGCTCGAGCTCGTGCTGACGACCGTCGCGGCTCCCGAGCCGGGACGCGGGGAGCGGCTCCTCGCCACCGGGCGCCTCCCGCCCGGGCGTTACTCGGGGCTCCAGGTCACCGTCGCGAGCGCCAGCCTCGCGGCAGGGGAGGGGGCGCCCAAGCTCGCCGTCGACGAGGCGCCCGCGCGCATCGACGTCGGCTTCGACGTGCGTTCCGGCCAGGCGGTGGTCCTGGCGGTGGCGCTCGACCCGAAGCGGTCGATCAAGGGG
>JBAXVO010000449.1:0-2452 GCA_037129355.1 Deltaproteobacteria bacterium
AAATCCTCGATATCCAGGCGCATTTGACTCATGCCATCCTGCGCTTCACCAAGGTGGAACGCGTCGGCCACTGGCTGACCGCCGGCTCGTTCCTGGTGCTGGCGGCCAGCGGTCCGGCCATGCATGGTCTTGGAGCTCATTCGGTTCCTGGAACACCCGGGTTCGAGAGAGGTTGCGGTCCGTCGTCCTCACAACCCCGTCCGGGCGTAGACGAACGTCGCCGTCCGGCTGGCGAGCGTGCGGTCGGCGATGGCCGCCTCGAGCGCCGGCCCGCCCACCTGCGCGGCCGGGACCGAGAAGCTGGGCGCCGCGGAGAGCGCGTACAGGGTGAAGGTGTAGGTCATGTCGCCGGGGCCGGTGGAGCACGGGGCGTAGTAGCGGAGCTCCGGCCCGTCGGTGCTCTTGCCGGCGGTCCCGACACCCGTCGTCCCCTGGGCGAGGGAGGTGACGCCCGCCGGAATCCCGTACAGGACCCAGTTGTACTTGGTGCCGTCGATGGCCTGCGTGGTCAGGGTGAGGGCGTACTCCGCCGTGGCCGCCGGGGCGTCGGACCAGGCGAGAGGGGGGCTCACGCTGGCGCCGTCGCAGGTGTAGACGGAGGCGAGCCTTCCACCATCCGTGAATACCGTGCTGCCGAAGACGAAGGTCGAGGAGCCGAACAGGAAGTCGGTGTTCTCGACGACCGGGGGCGAGGAGAGCGGGGCGGAGTACAGGTAGCCGTTGCCGCAGGTGGCGTCGTAGTCGGGCGTCCCGCCGGTCTCGGCGGTGGCGGTCTTGCGGAGCGCGGTCAGGGTGGCGCGCTGGGCGTCGGTGAGGCTGCGGGACACCTCGGCGAAGGCGGTGGCGTAGAAGTAGGAGATCTCGCCGTCGAGCTCTCCGTACTGGCGCGCCATCGCCAGGACGGCGGCGTCCGACACCGTCCCGCCGGAGGCCAGGAGGGCGCGGAACGCGACCGAGATCTGGTCGCGCTTGGCGACGAGCGCGAGGAGGTCGGCCTTCTGCTGGGTCACGAGCGCGGTGATCTTCGCGCGCTGGGTGGTGTCCAGGGCCGCGAGGAACGCATCCCCCATCTCGGCCGTCATGTTGGAACTGATCGTGTAGTTCGGGTTGTGCATCGCCTTCACGTCCTTCATGAAGAACGAGCCGAAGTAGGTGCCCTGCCGCTCCGGGCAGAAGTAGACGTCGGCCTCGGTGTTGCCGACGTACCAGGCGAGCATCTCGCCCGCGTAGGTGCGCAGCTGGACGCTGTACTGCCCGTAGGTGCGGAGCGCGGCGGGCTCGGTGGACGGCTGCGCCCAGTCGGCGGCGCCCTTCCCCTTCATGGCGTCGAGCACGGCCTTCTGGGAGGTGCTCATCGAGCCGAGGACGCTCGCGTAGGCGCGGGCCCGCAGGAGGCTCATCTCGCCGTCGATGGCGAAGAGCGATGCCGAGTAGGCCTTCACCGCGTCGCGATCGAGCCCGGTGGCGCCCGAGGGAACGTCCCCGTCGGCGAGGCGGCGGAAGGCCTTGGCGAGCGGGAAGCGCGCGTAGCCGTAGGCATCCGAGAGCGCCTGCTCCTCCTGCGCGAGGGTCACGAAGGTGAGGACCTGGGCGTCGGTCATGACGGCCAGGACCGGGTCGGCCGACAGGGTGGTGAACTCGGTGTTGTGCCCGAGGTTCGACGGGTCGTTGTCCCGCAGGAACTGGAAGCCGAAGAAGTCGGCGACCTTGCCGGGCGGGTAGAAGGTCTGGGCGCAGAAGGTTCCGGTCACGAAGGCCAGGCCGTCGAAGGCGATGGTGGCCGACTGGGCCTGGTCGGAGATGGTGTTGGCGGTGTTCATCCCGCCGCCTCCACCGCCGGGGGGCGGGGCCGGCGGCGCGGCCACGACGACGGTCGCGGTCGCGGTCCCCGCGCCGGACCCGCTGGACGCGGTGAGGGTGACGATGAAGGTTCCCGCCGCGGCATAGGTGTGGCTCGGGCTCCGCGCGCTGCTCGTGGAGCCGTCCCCGAAGGTCCACGCCCAGGAGGTGGGGGAACCGGTCGAGGTGTCGGTGAACTGCACCACCTGGCCTGCGGTGGGCGAGGCCGGCGAGGAGGTGAACGAGGCGGCCGGCGCCACGATCGAGGCATCGTTGCTGCTGCTCGTGCCGCCACCGCACCCGGCGGTGACGAGGAGGGCCGCGCACATCGCGGCGATGCACCTGGGTGCCAGCCCCTGCTTCGTGAGGTTCGTCCGTTCCATGTGGTTGCCCCGCTCGTGGTTGAGCTGCCTTCGACCTGCTTTTGCAAGGTCCGTTCCTGGGAATTTCCCAGGCGTCACGCGGACTCCCACATCGTCCCCCCGGTGCGGAAACCGCATCTCCGGTGCGGTTCCGGCACGCCTTCCCCCGTCTTCTTGCGGCACGCGCGCTCGCACGATTCGTGCAAAGGTATCCGCTGGATGGCTGCCCAGCCGACACGGACCGCATCGGC